>CAKOPK010000035.1 GCA_934099115.1 uncultured Bacilli bacterium | reverse complement strand
TATTAAGTGGTGTAACTAAGTAGCCATCTTTTTTTACATAAATATGGATGAATAACCAAGAATCAAATTCTTTTAATATTCCTAATTACAAGCATAGTGAAACAATAAATGGCTAGAAGAAGAATGTTTAGTCTTGATATAGTTGACTCAGATCAATTTACTGATTTGCTACCAACTGCAAGATTACTTTACTATGAATTAGGTGTAAGAGCTGATGATGATGGTTTTGTTGGTAATCCAAGAAAAATAACAAGATTTGCAGAGTGCTTTGATGAGGATATTAAAATATTAGAAAATAAAGGATTTATTTATATGCTCGATTCAGGAGTTTTAACTATACGAAATTGGTTAGCCAATAATCAGTTAAGAAACGACAGATATCATGAAACCTATTATAAGAATGAAAAAAACATGTTGGACGTTAATCCAAACAATAAGACTTATTATTTATATAATGATCCTGGGTTGCCAAATGATTTACCATTGGTTGCCATAGAAGAGATAAGAAAAAAGAAGAATAATGAAGAAGAGAAAAAAGAAGAAGAATTTAATTCAGAATAACAAAAAGAAGAAGAGTATAATTCTTTTGATACCTCTAGCATTGATCCTCAAACAATAAATCAATTTAGATTGTTATGGAAAAAATATCCTAAAAGAGTTGGTAAAAAAGAAGTTCTATATTATTATAATGAAGCAATAAAAAAAGGAGAAACATTTGATTTCATAAAGCAAGGATTGGATAATTATATAGAATATTTAAAGAACGAAGACACTCCTGATATTATAATAAAAAACGGTTCTAATTGGTTTAAGGGTGAATGTTGGAATGACGAATATGAAGTATATTACAACAACATTGACTTTCCATTTTAGACATTCCCCCGAGGGATAGCTCTTTTTGTGTAAGTAAATTTACAGACCGACCTGCCACCTAAATACACATAAAAATATATTTTCCGCGAGTTTTTTGGAAAATATTTGGAATCAAATTGGATAAAATCCAAATCAAAACAAAAATCAAAAACAAATCATAATATAATCAAATTTAAATCAAACGAAATGATTCACCTCCTAGGATAAGGATAAAGGATAGGAATATGGATAAGAATAAGAAAAGAATAAAGAATATATTTTATTGTACTATTACTACTACAACAAAAAAAAGATTAGCAACCACTAATACTCAATTATTTTGAACTCCAATGGATTCTCACTTATTATTTCTAATGAATACTTTAATCTGAGTAGTTTAATAACTTCAGTTTTCATTTTTTATAATTGTTACATTTCAGATTAAACGTATCAAAAGCAGAATTAAAATGTTGTTTAAAAGTTGCTTCCCACATAGCATTTCTATAAAATGAACTAGCAATATAAAATGCTATAACTTCTGGCACAACACATTCTTCCAAATAACTATCATAGTTATCATAAAAAGGATTAATAACCTTTTCACATTTTTCATCACTTATATCTTCATCAGTACATTTTCTTAACATAGACACCTCCGTGTTGTATTAATCACTTAATTATTAAAAAAAATCAAGTATAAGGATCTATTTA
>CAKOPK010000034.1 GCA_934099115.1 uncultured Bacilli bacterium | reverse complement strand
TAGTATGACAGAAAGCCTTGTTATTGAGACCTTTAATAAAGCACTAATAAATAG
Source organism: uncultured Bacilli bacterium (assembly GCA_934099115.1). Lineage (GTDB taxonomy): Bacteria > Bacillota_I > Bacilli_A > RF39 > UBA660 > Caccenecus. The sequence continues at coordinate 1,540 of CAKOPK010000034.1, read as the reverse complement.
AGGATTAAATAAAGATGGAATATTTCATTCAGATCGTGGAAGCCAATATACATCCAATAATTTTGAACAGTTATTAACTAACTTAAATCTAAAACATTCATATAGTAAAAAAGGTTATCCTTATGATAATGCGAGTATGGAAAGCTTCAATGCCATATTAAAGAAAGAAGAAGTAAATGTTAATAATTATAAAACATTTAATGAAGCTAAATTAGCAATATTTGAGTTTATAGAAAGCTGGTACAATAATCAAAGAATACATAGTAGTATAGGGTACATTACACCTAATCAGAAATATAATAACTATATAGCAAATTTAGCAATAGCTTAGTAGTTAATTTTATGCCGAGAAAACTTTTGATAAGTAAAAAAATATTTTTAACCTTAATGGAGTTTAATGATTATTATTTTTATTTTTTGAAAATAATAATCATCTAAACGACTATAAATTAATAAAAATATTTCTAATTGTCAAAAGGAAATTGGAATAAATTTAAATACGATCAAAAAAACATCTTTCAAAAAATCGTGTCTAAAAACTTGACATAAATCCATAATGATATCAGATTTTAAAAAGAAAAAGGGAAAAGTTTTAGTTATTTTATGTAATGTTTAAAAAAAAATAAAACAGGTACATGAAAATGTACTTTGTTTTTTTAGAAAGAGGTGTTTAATTTTGAAACATGAAATGTACCCAAAATATAGTGTTTTAATGTCTGTATATTATAAAGAAAAACCTGAATGGTTAGATTATTCTATAAAAAGCATTATTAATCAAACGGTTTTATGTGATGAATTTGTTATAGTTGAAGATGGGCCATTAACTGAAGAGTTACAAACCATAATTGACAAATATAAAATGGATTATCCAAAAATATTTAATATTGTAAAATTAGAAAAAAATAGAGGATTAGGTTTGGCTCTTCAAGAGGGAATAAAACATTGTAAAAATGAATATATTGCCAGGATGGATTCTGATGATTATTCAATTCCAGAAAGATGCGAGAAAATTTTAAAAGTTTTTATGAATAATAGTGATTATGATTGTGTTGGTTCATTTGAAGCAGAATTTGAAGATAATATAAACAATATTATTGCTATACATAAGGTACCAGAAACTAGTGGTGAAATAGATAAATTTATGAGAAGAAGATGTGCTTTGCTTCATCCAACAGTTATGTATAAAAAAAGTTCTGTTATAAAATCTGGAAATTATCAAAATGTTTTATTGTATGAAGATTATGATTTATTTATGAGAATGGTTTGTGAGAATCATTGTAAATGTTATAATATACAAGAAACATTATATTATATTAGTATAAATTCTGATTTTTTTAAAAGACGTGGTGGCATTAAATATATGAAAACAGTAATTAAATTTAAGAACATGCAAAGGAAAAAAGGCTATATGTCATTTAAAGATTTTATAATTAGTGCAGGTGGACAAGCAGTTGTTTGTCTTATGCCAAATAAATTAAGAAAATGGTTTTATTTAAAGTTTTTAAGGTAGGTGAAAAAATGAAACCTTTAAGAATACTTC
>CAKOPK010000033.1 GCA_934099115.1 uncultured Bacilli bacterium | reverse complement strand
TCATAATTATGTTATTCATAAACTTGTTAATCCAAGAGATATTGAAATTATGAAGAATACAATTCCGTTTATAGATGAAATGAGTATTACTATGCTTAGTATTTTGTCTCCCGGACAAACAATCTTCACAGGTACAGCATTTAATAGGCCTAATATTGTGCAAATTAAGTTTGATGATTCTAAAACAAAGGTTGAGAGTGGTACTATTAAGTTAATGAATAAATGGAGGAGAAAGAGAAATTTTGATGAATATTCATTGAAAATAGCAAAACAAGATGTTGATGAGGAAAGATTATTAGCAGATATATTAGAAATGCCAACAACAATTGCTTCGGAAGAATTAGAATGTCCTGAATGTGGTGAAAAGTATATTTGTATTCGGGATGATTATGCGCCATATGGCATGTGTTTAAATTGTGGAGTTCAACATAAGTTGCTTCATTGTACATATTGTAACAATCCGATAATTGTGGATGAGGATGTAATTGATGACGAATCAATATGTTGTGAAGACTGTTCTAACAAATTGTTTCGTGAATGACTGGAGGGTTTCGAAAACTAATATTTGGTTAATCTACCCTATCAAATTTTATATAATCTCTTTTTTCATGAATTAATTGATTTTTTAATTATGAATATTAAATTTTTTTCTGTTAGAATAGTTTAATACTGTATAATTTTTACATAGATATTTGATAATAAAGGAAAGAGGTTATCACATATGACCAGAACGAAAGACTGCAAAAAAACGTCCAAAATCAATATCACTAAAGACTACGTATCCTAGATTGCAGAGAAACAGGAGATTATTGCATATCTGAATAGTGAAATCGCATTCATCAACGCAAATATTGAAAATTTGAAGGCTGTCCTGAAAGAGAGGAAGACTTTTTAGTGAAGGCAAAAAAGTCGTGTCATCCCTGTAAGCAAAGTAGGTAAATGCTAATGCTGCTGAAGAAGCTTAGAATTTCAAATTCGAGGTTGTACTGATGAAACTGCTGTCAAATGGTATGAGTACTGAAAAGATACTCGAAAATTGAAATGAGATTGATCATATTAATAAACTGAACTCCAGAAGTTTACACGGTCTTTTTTGAAGGCTGATATATAGCTTGTAACGCAAATAAAAGAAGCGGAGCGGAGGAAAAATGAACTTATCAAAAATACATCATATTGCAATCATCGTATCTGACTACGAAGCAGCTAAGGATTTCTATATGAATAAGTTAGGCTTTGCTTTCATTAGAGCGTAAAGACTGGAAGCTGGATCTTCGTGTTAACGAGTACACAGAACTGGAGATTTTTGCTGAAGAAAATCCTCCGAAGCGTGTGAACCGTCCGGAAGCCTGTGGGCTACGTCATCTTGCATTTTACGTAGACAGCGTAGAACAGACAGTGAATGAGCTGGCGGAGGTAGGAATTGAATGTGAGCCAATTCGGGTTGACGATTATACCGGAAAGAAGATGACATTCTTCCATGATCCGGATGGATTGCCGCTGGAGCTTCATGAGTAATCATGGGATAGAAAAACTGATCTGATTGATGGTTTGTACCTGAATGAGGCAAGCGCAAAGAAGATTGGAGCATTAGATGCTAGCTATCGATAATCAGATGCGCACTAAAATAATGTAGGGTTTTCATATCAAGTCGATAAAATTTTGATTTAGCAATGTATTTCTAGAATCTTAAATTGAAGAATTCGTGATAATAGTATGGCTGTGTAGCAGATAAAGAAATGATCTTTGATTCGATTTTCTTTTTTAGATAGACCGAGTGTGATTTAGATTGGATTTTGTATCATTGATATATTTCTATATATAAAAATTAACAATTGTTTACATATAAAATGAATTTAGTTATAAAAAAGGTTCATTTTATGGTATAGTAATTATTGTTTTATATTGAAAAGTAGGAGGATAAAGGTTATGGCTTATAAGAGAATGTCTCGTAATGATGCTTATATGAATGTAGCTAATGTAGAAGATGATGAAGATGTTATTGATCTTCTTGAAGTGGCTCGTGCTA
>CAKOPK010000032.1 GCA_934099115.1 uncultured Bacilli bacterium | reverse complement strand
CACTAGAATATGAAGATAAATTAATTATTACTAATTTAACAACTAGTAATACAGAGTGTAATGTATATATGGATAAAAAGCCTTATGAATGTAATCATAATGCAGCTTGTGAGACAATAATGGCAAATATGAATACATTTAAAACTAGAAATGACTTTTCAACAACACTTACTGATACAACTACAGGAGTTATTTATAAATCTTTAAATAGTAATCAATATGATGACTATGGCGAAACTTATTATTTTGCAGGAGCACCAACAGATAACTGGGTTAAGTTTGGTGGTTTCTATTGGAGAATAATCAGAATAAATGGCGATGGAACAATAAGAATGATCTATAATGGACCAACAACAGATCAAACAGGAGAAACAACTGGGATAGGAACTAGTGTTTTTAATACAAATTATAATGATAATATGTATGTAGGATATCAATATGCAAGTGGTGAAGTACATGGAAGAGGAACAGACAGTACAATAAAAGGAGTACTAGACAACTGGTATAACAATAATTTAAGCAATTATTCTAATTATATAGCAACAGGAAATGGGGCAAATTTCTGTAATGATAGAACACCATATAGTGGAAGTGGTACAGGCACAGTACAAACATATTATGCAGCTTATAATAGATTGCATTTAAATAGAACACCAAGTTTAAAATGTACAGATACAGGAGATAGATTTGCAACATCGGTAGGCTTAATCACCGCCGATGAAATAGCCTATGCTGGAGGAATAATTAGTGAAAATAATTTGGGCTATTACCTGTATACAGGCCAGTATTACTGGACAATGTCTCCAGGTTATTTTGATTCAAGTAGTCCATATCCAGCACGTGTATTCATTGTAGATAATGATGGTTGGCTACGTGCTTACGGCAGTGCTGGCAGCACGCTTGGTGGTAGACCTGTCATTAATCTAAAAGCAAATACTAAACTTACAGGTTTAGGAACATCAAGTAATCCTTATGTAGTAGAGGGGGTTTAATTATGAAAAAGAAAATAATATGTATAAGTTTACTATTTATTTTAATAATATCAGGAATGATATTATTAAATAATAAAGAAAGTAAAAAAGATAATTTATATATAAATTCTAAAGAATTAAATAATAATCAGTCTCTAGCAGTTTTTATAGAAAAAGATGATGGCAAGTATGAAAGGACTACAAGTATACCAACTAAAGATAGTGGATATACACTACATACAGGAAAAAGTATGTGTGAAGGAGATGCAACATTATCTTGGAATAAAGAAAAATGGGGATTAGAGATAGATAATGTTAACAAAAGAGAAATAAAATGTTATTTATATTTTGCTAAGGGAATAACGATGGAAGAAATATTAGCAAATAAAAATAAAAGTACAAGAACAGACTTCAGTACAACACTAACTACAGATACAACAGGAACTATATATAGTGCCGAAGATGACTATGGAACAAGTTACTATTATGCTGGGAATCCAAGTGATAACTGGGTAAAGTTTGGAGGATTCTATTGGAGAATCATTCGCATAAATGGCGATGGAACAATCAGAATGATCTATAATGGACCAACAACAGACCAAACAGGAGAAACAACCCAAATAGGAACGAGTGCTTTTAATACAAATTATAATGATAATATGTATGTAGGATATCAATATACAAGTGGTGAAGTACATGGAAGAGGAACAGACAGTACTATCAAAGGAGTACTGGACAATTGGTATAACAATAATTTAAAAGATTATTCTAATTACATAGCAACAGGAAATGGAGCAAATTTTTGTAATGATAGACAATCATCAACTGAAGAAACTAGTTTAAATGGAAATGGTGGTACGGGTGCAACGTTAACTTATTATGCAGCAAGATATAGGCTAAATATAAATAAAGTACCAACATTAAAGTGTACAGATACAGGAGATAGATTTGTAACATCGGTAGGATTAATAACAGCAGATGAAGCAGCGTATGCTGGTGGTGTATATGATACAAATAACACAGGTTATTACTTATATACGGGCCGGTTTTACTGGACCATGTCTCCGTTTATATATTTCGATGGTTCTGCGTACGTATTCTATGCTGGTTCGAATGGCAACCTCTTTCATAACGGCGTTGGCTGGACTGTTCCTGGTGCACGTCCTGTCATTAATCTAAAGCCAGACACTGTATTTGTGGGTTCTGGATTTAGTTCTGACCCATACATAGTATCTTAAATAAAAAACATTAGCTGGAAA
>CAKOPK010000031.1 GCA_934099115.1 uncultured Bacilli bacterium | reverse complement strand
GAACCAACAGATATAAGTATGGCACAATTGATCAGTTATCTTGATCATGAACAATTAGACACTGTTTTTGTATCAAAAATTTCGCCAATATATTTAAACATCAGGAATATTGGGGATTACAGGCTATAGTTTGGCAGGATGATACGAATATTATATATAAATTATCCGGGAAAAACTGGACAAGCAGTCTGGAAGAAAAAGCAGGAATAAAAAAAGAAGACGATGAATTAGTTCAGTTTGTAAAGGAAGAATTAGAAGATATGAATGTTCCAATTGTTACAGAGGAACAGATGGATAGTCGTATTCTTTATTATGATATTATGACAGGGAATCAATCGGATGCTTATGTTGGGTGGTCGTCAGATGATTTGCAGGTAACGGGAACAACAATATTTGATACATATAAGGTTCAGGCTGTTGTTGTATTAAAAGATACACAGATGTATCAACAAAACAAAGCATATTGGCAGCAATATGAAAATATTTTTGAAAATGATGAGGCGATTATTTATAAAATAAATCTAGAATAAGGAGCATATTTTGAAACAAAAATTAGTAATGAAAAAGAAAAAATGGGTTGACTGGGTGACTACACAGAATGAAAAGAACATTGGAAAAACAGATTTGGTTATATTAGGAATTTTGTTTTCGTTTGCTTTGTTTACAATTCTCTATATTGATATTGTGACAACATATACTCATAGCCTGACACTATTAGATGCAGTCAGTGAATTTGATATAGCACATTTTTATGATAGAACGCTGGCTAAACCGTATGATTCAGTCGGGGCAATGTATTATATAACAATATATATGATATTTGCAGTGTGGAATCTTCCGGTATGGATTTTGACAAAGATTACATCTATAAGTGTGTATGCACCAGGCTGTTTAATTTGGTGCAAGTTACTTGTTGTTGTATTTGCAGCAGGCTGCGCATATATGATATATGATATATTAAAACAGATGGAATATGAACATGAGAAATGCATTATGGCAGTGTTTTTATTTTTGTCATCTCTGAATTTTTTCGTTCCGGTGGTGGCAGTTTCACAATATGACATAATAAGTCTGTTTTTTATGTTATGGGGAATAAGGGAACTTTTATTATATGAAAAAATTACATGGAAGTTTCTGGTACTTTTTTCGTTTGCAATCTCGTTAAAATTCTTTGCATTATTTGTTTTTTTGCCAGTTGTATTATTAAAGGAAAAAAGAATTTTTTGGATTATTAAAGATTATGTGGCAGGACTGATAGTTACCGTTATGTGTGTAATTCCTTTTCGAAATAACGCTGGTTATCAGGAATTGGCAGGAAATTTCAATAATGGTATAACGACAAGGCTCTTTGAACATGCAACTCAGGGAGGAAATGCTTCATGCCCGATTTTTATTGGAATTTTTATGGCATTATGTGTTTTTGCATATGTGAAAGATGGAAAGGAAAAAAGGAAACTTTTTCAATATAGTATGTGGATATGCTATGCCGTATTTTTAATGTTTACAATTTTTGTTTATGTCAATCCATATTGGATCGTATTATTGGTTCCATTTCAGGTGCTTTTATGGATTCAAAATAATAATGAAAAAAAAATAAATATGATTTTGGATTTTGGAGTTAATGTTGCAATTACTGGACTTTATGCGTATCAATATTTTTGGGTATATTTTTCGGGTGATACTTTTCGGTTCCTTACTTTAAAAAAACTGTTTGAAAACAGTTCACCAAAATATCATAATCTTAAAGAACTTCTGGATACTGGTTCGACATATGGATTAACACCAATTTTATTTGCGGCATTCATTGTGTGTGGCATTTCTTTATTAGTAATTAATTATCCAGACAGAGTAAATAATATTGAAAAGATGGAAAAAAGTAACATAAGTGCAATAGATCACGGAATGATATACCTAAGATTACTATGTATTTTTGGCTATATCGTTTTAACTGCTGTCTTTGCATTCGGTATTTAAGATTTTCTTAAGATTATGGCTTTTGTTTGTATTTCAAAAAGTGAACATATATAATTGGTAACGTGTTTTAAATTGGAATATATTGTTTTAGGGCTATAATAAAGGAGTACTTTATGGGAAAGATAAAAGAAAGATGGTTTTTTATATGTTTAATTTTAATTATTGGACTTACAACAGTGCTGATGACAGTAATGTTTGGTTATCAGGATCTTGTTTCACAGACAGCATGGTCTGTAAATATATGGGATTTATTGGTTAAGGGAGATTTAGGAAATTTCTTTACTTATACGGAACAGAATCTTCGGGGGTCTGCGGCAGAAAATTGCGCAGGAAATTGGCTTACGTTAATTCCAATGGCAATATGGAATCTGCCACTTTGGATAACACATTATTTTGGAGGCATTACTCCGGTGGTGTCACAAGTTTGTCTGGTATGGTCAAAGTTATTATTTGTTTTTGCTAATTTTATATCAGCGTGGTATGCATATAAAATTGTAGCGAAAATAACAGCGGATAAACAATTGGCATTGTATGCAATTCCACTTATTATAGGATCAGCAGAAATTTTATTATCTGTTGGATATGCCGGACAGGATGAAACAGTTTATCTCGCAGCAGTTATGATAATGATCTGGTTATGGATGAACAAAAATAAAGTGGGATTTTTGGTTTGGAGCATAATAGCAATCACATTATGTCCTCTTATGCTGGTCCCATTTTTGATTTTAGTAATGCTTCGTGAAAAGAATATTATCAGGATATTAATTTGTACAGGACTTACATTATTGCCATCTGTTTTGTTTGAAATAATATATGCAGGTGATCCGGGATACCAGTATGTTACGCAGGAAATGCCTGGATTTATTAGTACATCACAATTTGTAACCACGATGTTGCAGTCATC
>CAKOPK010000030.1 GCA_934099115.1 uncultured Bacilli bacterium | reverse complement strand
ATCACATGGAAAATCTGACTGGCGGCACCCCTCCCGTCAGATACCTACCCTGTGTAGTCCCTTGTAAACTGTACTTTGGCGTATGATATACTTTCTTATGGAAGGAAAGCAAGAACATGGCGGATGAAAGCTTATCAACTGCAAGAAGTAACTCGCAGGAGGAAGGAAAAATGGGAGCATTGACGGATTTTTTAGGAGCCGGCGAAGTTGCTACTGCGCTAGGTGGGGTTGTCACTGCATTACTGGATAAACTGGAGCATGCAGTGGGTTGGTGTGCAAACCATGATACGCCAAATCGCGTAGCAATAAATACCTATATTGCTGAAATCCAAAACAGTAACATTGATCCACTAATTAAAGCAGCTCGAATCAGTAATGCCAAAAAGATTATTCGCGAGTACTGCAACCAAGAAAACATTGTATCCATTGCCATACAATCTGTGAAAAGTGATGCAAAGCCAGAAAATATTGATGCTGACTGGTTGGCACAGTTCATGGATAAAGCTAGGCTTGTGTCTTCCGAAGAGTTTCAACTTATTTGGGGCAAGATTTTAGCGAATGAGTGCAATGAGCCAGGATGTGTACCAAGAGCCTTGTTGGAAATTCTTCCGCGGATGGACAAAGAGGATGCAGAAAACTTTTCTTTAATTTGCAGAATGGCTATTCGGATGGGCAAATCAGCATCGCCAATCATTGACACTGTCAATATTGATAAATATGCGCAGTGGGGCCTTGCACTTGATACGTTAATCGACTTAACATCACTTGGACTTATTAATACAAATTCCAATTCATATTTTTTAGCAAGTAAAACAGGTGAAACTACAGTTCAATATTTTGATGAAATCTACCCTTTATCTGAAACAAAGCGAATTGCTGTTGGCGGAGCAATCTTTACAAAAGCAGGTGAAGCCTTATACCATTCGATTTGCGTAGAAAAGCTAGATGGGTTTTATGAAAAAATATGTCTTCCGTATTGGAAAAGAGCAGAAAATGAACTTTGCAATATGGAGAAGAAGCTTCAGAAATATGGAATGGACTTATCTTATATCCGAGGAAAATAATCGTGATTATGGAACCAAAAAATTGGAATGTTTATTTATTCCGTGATATTCTCGAACGCGTTGAAGTCCCTGTTAATGTTGAATCAAACAAAGAATATGTCCAAATTGGTATTCGCTCTCACGGAAAGGGCTTATTTTATAAAGAACCAGTTTTGGGAAAGGCTCTTGGAAACAAGCAGGTTTTCTGGATTCAGCCCAATTGCTTTATTCTTAACGTGGTATTTGCATGGGAACAGGCAATCACAAAAACGACTGAAAATGAAATTGGTATGATTGGTTCCCACCGCTTTCCAATGTATCGCCCGAAGAATGATTTGGTAGATATTGATTACTTGATTTATTATTTTCTAACTAAGAGAGGAACAGATATTCTGGAAGCGGCATCTCCAGGTGGGGCTGGACGGAACCGAACCTTAGGGCAGGAACGTTTTCTGAAAAGTAAAATTACATTGCCTCCCCTTTCTGAGCAGCAAAAGATTGCCGCCATCCTCTCCACACAGGACAAAGTAATTGAGTTGAAAGAAAAGCTCCTTGCTCAAAAACAGCAGCAGAAAAAATATCTGATGCAGCAGTTGCTGACCGGGAAAAGGCGGCTACCAGGATTTGATAGAAAGTGGAATTATGTAAAGGCAAATGAAATTTTTAAGAGTATTGTAGATAAAAGCCATGGTGGTAAACTAGAAGTTCTTTCCTCAACGCAGGACAAGGGTATTGTCCCGCGCAGTCAAGTTGATATCGATATAAAATATAATGAAAACTCGCTATCAACTTATAAAAAAGTTTGTGAGGGAGATTTTGTTATTAGTCTTCGTTCGTTTCAAGGTGGAATTGAATATTCCAATTATGCAGGAATCGTGAGTCCAGCATACACAGTATTGCGCGCAATTGTTAAAATTGATGCTGGCTATTATAAGCAATTTTTCAAGAGTTCAAATTACATTAAACGGTTAAATGTCGCTGTTTATGGTATTCGTGATGGAAAACAAATCAGCTATGATGATTTTGGACAGATTAAAATTCCAGTCCCTCCTATTGAGGAACAACGAGAAGTGGCGAAAATACTAAGCACTGCCGACCATGAAATTGACCTGCTCCAAAAGTCTATTGAGGCTGAAAAGCAAAAGAAGAAAGCATTGATGCAGCTGTTATTGACTTAACTCATGAGGGTAAACAAGATGGAAAATGTTTCAGAAAACATGAATTCTAAGAAAGATGAATTTAAATTATATCTCAGAAAAAATCCATCTATTTTAATTGCGTTGGTTTCAGCCGCCGTAACTATAATATCAGTGATTATCGGCTATGCCGGACGCCTTTCCAATATCGCTTATCTGAAGTATTGGAATATTGATGAACTTTATGCTGCGCTGGAAACCAAAAATATCATTTATTTGGTGGTAAATTCTATCGCATGGGTTATTGCAGTTTCTTTTACCAGTACCATTATTGAAAGTGCTTTTGTGAAACACTACCACTACTCAATATTTGCACGTTATGCTAAAAAACAGATCAAAGCATTCTTGAAAGCGTACAGCGCCCGAAAAAAGCAGCTTGCCTCAATCGAGAAAATGTTTTGGAACCATAAAAGATCAACTGCGGAAGATTTTGAAGTTTGGAAAGGAATTGAAACAACCCAAAAAGGATTAAACGAACAAGAGCAATTGCTAAAATCTTTAGTAAAAGGAAATAGAAGAGAACTTTGGGTGTGGCAAGGGATACTTTTCGTTCATTACGCAGCTGCTGAACTCATTCTCTTCATTACAATGTGGCTATCAAAAGCAGCGATTACAACCTCTGAGAATTTTGTGGCCTTTTTATTGAGCATCTGCTCACTGCTTGTATCATCAATCCTTGCCTATTGGAGAACAAGAAATCAACGAAAATCAATTAGTGAAAGCACAGATAAAATCATAGCGGGTAAAGACGAGTTGGATTTCTTTGAACAAATCGAAAAGATGAAGCAGTTGGAAAGTGAACAATATGAAAAAAATCAACAGAGTTTTAAATTTGATTTTACGTCAATTCTGTTGCTTGGTATCATTCTTCTTCTAATGGTGTTGATTTTGATGCCGTTAGAT
>CAKOPK010000029.1 GCA_934099115.1 uncultured Bacilli bacterium | reverse complement strand
TTATGTAACTAATAATTTTAAAGAATTAGAAAAAGAATTTAATAGAGTAATAGAAATAGTAGGTAAGTACTTAAAATGGCTCTTGATAATCTACTGGGGAGTTTATAACTCCCTTTTTGACAATTTACTGGGGAGTTTTTCATTAAAAGCTCGATATTTTACTGGGGAGATGACTTTGAAAAAAGTTGTCTTTTTTAATGTGATAAACTTATTGAAGAAATGAGGTTAAAATGAAAGATTTAGAGAAAATTTTAAATTTGAAAGACTATAAAATTATGTCTATAGAAGACGTGGAAAGAGATAAGAAAAAAATAAAGATAATATCAATTATAAGTAAAAATAATAAACAAAAATGTCCCATTTGTAATGAGTATACATCAAGTATTCATGATGTGCTTAAACCTATTGAGCTTAAATACTTAAAGTTATTTGAGCAGGATACTAGGATATTAATTACAAAGAGAAGGTTTATCTGTCATAAATGTAACAAGAGGTTTACTGAAGAAGTAGATTTAAATAATCACAGAAAAAGTGTTTCAAATAAGCTAGAACAGAAGATTTTAAAAGACTTACTTAATTATAATTTGAGTATCAGTTTTATTGCTAAAGAAAATGGTCTAAGCCCAGGAACTGTTAGAAATATCTTTAGAAAAGCCATGAGTGGCTATCCTGAACATATAATTAATTTACCAAGAGTTATATCATTTGATGAATTTAAAGCTGATACAAATCGAGGAAAATACGCTTTTGTTTTAAATGATCTAATACACAGAAAGTGCTTAGATATTTTGCCAGAACGAAAAAAAGAGTATCTATTAAGCTATTTTACGCATTGCAATAATAGATACTCGGTGGAATACATAATATCAGATATGTATGAACCATATCTACTAGTACAAAAGGCAATGTTTCCAAAAGCTAAGTACGTAGTAGATCGATTTCATTATACTAGATATATCATGGATGCGCTAGATAAAGTTAGAATAAGACTTCAAAAAACATTTGGATATAACAGTAAAGAATATAGATTATTAAAAAATAAAAAGAACATTAGTTTACTGAGAAAATATAGTAATGACATTGATTGGTGGACTTACACAAGAAGATATAAAAATAAACATTTAGTTGAAATATTAAAGTTTGATTTAAAACAAGAATTATTAAAAATAAAAGATGAATTTCATGATGCATATATTTTAAAAGAAATGTTTTTGGATTTAATTAATCATAGTGATTATAAACACGCTGAAGAAGAATTAAAATCATGGCTTGAAATGGTTAAAGAATATAATATACCAGAAATGTTAGAAGCAGCAAGTACGATAGAAAATTGGCTACCATATATTGTAAACTCATTTATTGATAAAAGATTCTCTAATGGATTTACAGAAGGATTAAACAATAAAATAAAAGTAATTAAAAGAGTAGGATTTGGATATAAAGATTTTAGATTTTTTAGACTAAGAATATTGTATATTATGAATGGAACATTAAGTGGAATAACTAAAAAAGATAGAAATTCAAAAAAATAGAAAATTAAAGTGTATCAGCCATAAAAAAGGCATAAATAATTAAAAATAGAAAAAATAAGGCTTGAAGCCTTATAATACCTTAGGTTGATAAAAAATTACTCCCCAGTAGATTATCAAGAACCAATGTTTTACTATTTCAAATTTAATTTCACTAAGTACGTTGCCAATTGCATCATTTTGTAATATAATGATGCAATTGAGAGAATTTAACTTAATAGAAGAAATAATACTAGATAAACTACTAGGGATAATTAGATAATATAAAGGTTGAACCTATCAAATAATATGTCTGCAAAATTGTACTATAACGTAATAAAAAGACAAAAATATAAAAAAATTACGCTTTGGCGTAATAAATTGACAAAAAATAAATATGGTATTATAATGGTTTTATAAAAGAAGGAGAGAACATTATGGTTATTCGTGAAAGATATTTAAAATTAATTAGACCTTTTTATAATCAAGAATTAATAAAAGTTTTAATTGGAATTAGACGCTCAGGAAAATCTGTTATTTTAAGACAAATAATGGATGAATTAAAGAAAACTAATATCGATGATAGTCATATTATTTATATTAATTTTGAAGATTATGATTATGAAGAATATACAGAACCAAAAAAATTAAATAGCTATGTAAAGGACCAAATTATTGACGATAAAAAATACTATATATTCTTTGATGAGATACAGAATGTTGATGAATGGGAAAAAGTTGTTAATTCCCTAAGAGCAACAGAGAATACATCCATTTTTATAACTGGTTCTAATAGCGATTTACTATCTAGTGATTTAGCAACACATATTGCTGGGAGATATGTAAGTTTTAAAATAACTCCTTTTACATTTGGGGAAGTATGCGAACTTTCGAATATAGTTAATAATAGGGATATTGAAGATGCTTTTAATGACTATATAAAATGGGGTGGGATGCCCCAAAGATTTATGCAACAGGATGATATATCTAGAAAAACTTATTTAAATGATATTTATGATTCCATTATAATAAAGGATATTGTAAAGCGATTTAATATAAAAGATATTGATTTATTAAATAGGATAGTTACTTATATTTTGACTACACCATCTCAGGTATTTTCATCTGACAGTTTAAAAAAATATATGCAAAGCGATTCTAGAAATGTTTCTCTTGAAACCCTATATAATTATATTGACTATATAACTAGAGCCAACTTAATTTCCAAAGCCGAAAGATATGATGTAAGAGGCAAAAGAATTCTTACTGGAAAATATAAGTATTACTTAACTGATTTAGGATTCACTAACATTTTAAGTAATGGCAAAAAAGAACAAATTGGCGCTTATTTAGAGAACATTGTCTATAATGAACTTATTGCGAGGGGATTTAATGTCAATGTTGGAATCTTGGATAGTGGAGAAGTTGATTTTATTGCAACAAGATTTAATGAAAAAATATATATTCAAGTTACATATATTTTAAGTGATGAAAAAGTGATTGAAAGAGAATTTGGGGTTTATAAAAAAATAGAAGATAATTATCCAAAATATGTTCTTTCAATGGATAAAATTGATTTATCAGAAAATGGTATAATTCATAAAAATATAATTGACTGGTTGTTAAATAAATAAATTAAAAAAACTTGAAAAATTCAAGTTTTTGCTAACATCTTGCTTTCTAAGATAGCAATAGGTTTATAAAAGATATAAGATAAAATAATTAAGACAGCAACTCCAGTTAATACTAAGTCTAAATTAAATACCTGTGTTCCATAAATAATTAAATAACCAATTCCTTCTTTACTAACTAGAAATTCACCCATAATGACTCCAATAAAACTTAAAGATAAGTTTAACTTAATAGAAGAAATAATACTAGATAAACTACTAGGGATAATTAGATAATATAAATCTAGGACCTAT
>CAKOPK010000028.1 GCA_934099115.1 uncultured Bacilli bacterium | reverse complement strand
TTATATGTCCACTTTTATATTACAACTTCACATAATTGCTTTATTTTTATTTTAATAAAAAACTGTCCGGTAGTAAGGTGGTTTCTTAATTAAATTTAGATAAAGGAGTTAAAACTTCTTTTTATTTTATGTTTTTTTTGATATAATCATTATAGTAAGAAGGGATAATATGGCTAAAAATCAAAAAAAGAAATATAAGAATATAAAAATTGAACAAAATGAATTACAACCAGTAGCTATTGGAATGTTTGAAAGTAGAAAAAAGAGTTCTATTGGTACTTTTTTGATTTTAGCAATCTTTATTTTGACTATTTTCTTTTTGCCACAGATATCAGCAGTAATTAATGATTATTTAAATCCTGCACCAGTAAATCCTGATAAGCCATCTACACCAGATAATAAAGATAATACGAATGTAGACGATGATAAAGAAGAAGAGTTTTATGCTTATGCAGATAATTTAAAAATTACTAAAGACGATGTTATGGTTGATACTATTAGTGTAGATAAAGAAAATAACACTTTATCTTATACAGTAACGAATAATGGTAGTTCAAAGAATATGGAAGAATTAAATTATTATATTGAACTTTATGATAGTGATAAAACTTTATTAGAGAGGGTAAAACTTGCTAGTAATTTAAGTCTTGCTAGTGGTTCTTTTAAAAATCTTACGAAACCAATTAAAGCTACTACTTCGGCCTCTTTAGGATATATTGTTTTAATTAAAAAGACAGCTTCAGAGTATCCTGATGTAAGTGCTACTTTAGGTGAAGATGGGTCGGAAGTATTAGTATGCAGTACAGAACATGAAAAAGTAACCTATAAATTTGTAGGTAATAAATTAAAGTCTTTAACTAGTATTGCTACTTACCAAATGACTGATAGTGATTATGAGATAAAAAAAGAAGAATTACAAGGATTAATGAATACGTATAATACAAAGGTGGGAATAGTATCTACAAAGTTTGATTATGATAGTGGTTATAGTATTACCACAACTGTTAATTTAAGTGAAGCTTCTAGAATTTATATTTTTAATGCTGATAGTTTTCAATTAGATACTACACCTGCGGTTGTTAAGTTTGAAATGGAAGCTCAAGCGTTTACATGTGAATAGGGGTTAAGGAGGACTTAAGATGGAATATAATTTTTGTATTAATGATTTTGAGGGCCCTTTAGACCTTCTTTTACATTTAGTAAAAACATCTAAAATGGATATTTATGAAATAGATATACGAGTGATTATTGAAGAATATTTAGAATTTATTAATGCTTTAAAAAATAAAAATATTGATGTAGCTAGTTCTTATTTAGTTATGGCATCAGAATTAATTCATTTAAAAAGTAAGATGTTAGTTAATGATGATAGCGTTGAAGAGAATACTACAGATGAATTTCATATAGCTTCCGAAGAAGATTTAAAAAGAAAAATTATAGAATATGAAAAATATAAAAAACTTACAGAGACTTTAGAAGAACAAAGATTAAAAAGAAATAATTTTTATACTAAAAGTCCTGCTAAGTTAGATGAAATTGTTAATGATACATCTATTTGTTTTGGAGATGTTTCTGTAGAAGATTTAGTAAATGCTTTAAAAAATTTAAAAGTTAGAGAGAAGTTTTCAAAACCATTAAGTACTAGAATTACAAAAAGAGAATATAGTATTGAAAAAAGAATTGAAGATATTCGAAAAATATTAAAAGTTAGAAAATCTGTAGAATTTTTAGAATTATTTGAAGAAAATAATAAAGATTTTTTAATTGTAACTTTTTTGTCAGTTTTAACAATGAGTAAGAATGAAGAAATATATATTAAACAAGAAGATAATTTTAAACCAATAATGATTGAGGTGAGATAATGAATAAACTAGGTATTTTAGAGGGAATACTATTTGTTGTAGGAGATGAAGGCATTAATTTAAAAACTTTATGTGAGATTATGTCTATAGATGTAGCAGAAGCTAAAGAGTTATTATTAAAATTGAAAAATGCTTATGAAAGTGAAGAGAGAGGTTTAAGAATTAGCTATTTAGGGGATGCTTTTAAATTAACAACAAAAGAAGAACATAAAGAATATTATCAAAAATTAATTGATAATCCGGAAGCTAATATTTTAAGTCCTTCTTCTTTAGAAGTATTAGCTGTTATTGCCTATAATCAACCAATTACTAGAATAGAAATTGATGAGATGAGAGGGGTAAGTAGTGCTCATATTATTCGTAAGTTAGTAGCAAAAGGGTTAGTTAAAGAAGCTGGAAAGTCTAAGATGCCTGGTAGGCCAAATCTTTATTGCACTACTCATGAATTTTTAGATGCTTTTGGTCTTGCTAGTTTAAGCGAACTTCCAGATATGCCGGAAGAAATTATAGATGAAGAGAAAGAAACAGAATTGTTTACTTCTATTTATAAAGAGGAAGAAAATGAATAATTTAATAAAACAAAGTTTCTATGATTGGGAAAATATTTCACTTACAAGAGTTTATTTTGAAAAAGAAGATGTGTTTAATTTAGAAATTCGTTTTGAAAATATTAGAGAAGCAAAATTTTATAATTGTAGATTTACTAATGTGACATTTGATAATATTTATTTTGGAAAAGTTGAGTTTCATAATTGTGAATTTTTAAATAGTTCTTTTTTAGAGTGTACTCTTAATAAGACAGATTTTTATAATTGTAAGTTTACTAATACTAGTTTTTTTGCATCTAAATTACAATCTTTTTATTTTGAAGATGGAATAATGCAATACTCAAAGATAGAAAATACTACTTTGGAAAGTTCAGAATTTAAAAATATTCGTTTTTTAGAAAATATTCATCGTAAGAGTGAATATAAAGAAATTATATTTTCTTATTGTGAATTTAATCAAGATAAGATGATAGATAGTTATTTTAAAAAATGTGATTTAAAATCTAGTCATTTTCATTTTATAGATATTAATATGGATTATTTTGTTTCATCTACTTTATCTATTTTAAATGTAATAGAATTATTAGGTGATAAAGGAATTGTACTTGAAGATTAGATTAAATGCTGATATAATAATCTTATCTTGCCTATATGATGGAATTGGTAGACGTGATGGATTCAAAATCCATTGGTAGCAATACCGTGTCGGTTCGAGCCCGACTATAGGCACCAGATTGATTGATACTCGAACTATAAAAAGTTCGAGTTTTAAAACACTTAATTTTATGCTAAAGTATTTATAAAATTAAAATGACTATGTCATTTAGAAAACACACTTACATATTTACTAAATAATATGTGATTGTTTAATATCTTAATATTGGAGGGAAATTTTTATGAAAATTGATTACTTTTGTTTTAGTGTTCCTTGCTTAGGTACAACAGATTATAGTATAAGTGAAAATGATGATGAGAACACTATTTGGATAAAAACTAAAGAACAAGAATTGATGGATGCTGCTAA
>CAKOPK010000027.1 GCA_934099115.1 uncultured Bacilli bacterium | reverse complement strand
TGACTATAAATGTGTTTATGATGTAGAATTAGATTATTATAAATAGTGGTGCGGTTGAAATTACAAAAAAGAAAAAATTAAGTAGCAATACTTATTTTTTTAATAAAAAAATCTTTATCTAAAATAGATAAAGATAAAAATAGCTAAACATAAACAATAAATAGAAAACTTCCATAATTTACCTTTTTGAACTAACTTAGTAAGCCATCTATAAGTAATATAAGTAACGATACAAGCAGCAACTAAACCAGCTAAATAAGGTATTAATAAAGTATTTAAATTACTAGCAGTTACTAAATCTTTAACCCCGAGTATCATAGTAGCAACACTAATAGGGAAATATAAAATAAATGTATATTTTAAAGCTGTACTTTTCTTAAAACCACAAAGCAGACAAGCCACTAAAACAGTACCACTTCTACTAATACCAGGCATAATAGTAATCATTTGAATAAGCCCAATAATAATTGCATCTTTTAAAGTAATATCTTTGTCTTCTTTATTACCATTCTTATTACGAATTAAGAATAACATAGCGGCCGTTAAAAGAAAAGCAAAACCTAAAAACTTAATATTTTGTAATTTACTTTCTATAACATCTTTAAGTAAAAAGCCAACAATCCCAACAGGAATAGTAGATACTATAATATACATACAATAATTAAATTTTGTTTGATATTCTTTTCTTTTTTCTTTATTAAAAATATAACCAAAGAAACTTTTAACTAAATCAAATATTTCTTTTCTAAAAATAATAAAGATTGCAATAAAAGAACCAAAGTTAGATATAATTTCAAAATTTAAATCTTGAAAACTATTCGTATTAAATACATTCTTAAATAAAAAAATATGTCCACTAGAACTAATTGGAAGCGGCTCTGTAAAACCCTGAATAATTCCTAAAATAATATAAATTAATAAATTCAAATTAAATCACCCAATTAATTATATAATATTTTTAATAATTAAGAAATAAAATAATAAGGGGAAATAAATAATGTTTAAAATAATGCTTTATTTAGGGGGTATTTTTCTAATAAGTGTTGGCATTTTCTTGACAGTACTTTATTTAAATTTATTAATTATGGGGTATACTTTTTTAGACTTTGTTAAATTTATTAGTAAAGGACCAGTTGTATGGCTTATTTTCTTAGGAAACTTATGCTTATATATAGCCTTAAAGAAAAAGAAAGAGAGTTGATAAGTTTGAATTATTATTATGATATTTTATTAAATTGGAATGAAGTAGGCTATTCTTTTTATGAATGGGATGATACCGATGTTTTAGAATTAGTTAAAAAAATCCCTTTTTTTAAAGTACGTCATAAAACTTTAGTAGACCTAATAACAAACAAGGTAAAAGTAGAACCAGATTTTCTAAATCTTATAAAAGATAAAACTCTAGTAAGTAATCGTAAATTTACTACTAAACTTTCTTATGCAGCTTTATTAACAGATAATAAAAATGTAATCGCTTTAGAATTTAATGAAGAAGGACTTACTATAAATCAAAGTTATTTATTAATAGATGATGAATTAAACACTTTAGAAAGTACTTATGGTTTAAAAGAACTGTTATTAAATTATGAAATAATAAAACCTCTTGTTATTTCTAAAACTTTAAGACAAGAACAATCTGCCAAAAGCTTTATCATCTTTGAAATTAATCAACTATATCAAAAAGGAGACTTAAATAAACTAAAATATTTATATTATGAATATAAGCAAATAACAAGTGAAGATCTAGAACTTATCTATCATACTTTTTTAGAAGATATTAATAAAGATTTTAATGTAAACTTACTAAAATTATATCATATTATAAAGTTATCATACCATAATGTTTAAAAATCTGTTATAATACTCTTTAGAAATGAAGGGATTACTATGCATTTACCAGATTTAGGAGAAGCCAAAAAAAGAACAAATCGTAAAATAAATACCGTTCTAGCCAATAATATCAAAAGTGAAATATTTAAAGATAAGAAGTTTTTTATAAAAACCTATGGTTGCCAAATGAATGTTCATGATTCTGAAGAAATAAAAGGAATTTTAACTAACTTAGGTTTTACAGAAACAAATGCATTAGAAAATGCTGATTTAGTTGTTTTAAATACTTGTGCTATTCGTGAAAATGCTCATGATAAAGTATTTGGTTTTTTAGGAAGAGTAAAACATTTAAAAAAAGAAAAACCAGAATTAATAGTCTGTGTAGGAGGATGTATGCCTCAACAAGAAAGTGTTGCACTAACGCTAAAAGAAAGCCACCCTTATGTAGACATAGTCTTTGGAACTCATAATATTAATGAACTTGGCAAAATGATTTTAGAATGTAAACATAAACAAGAAATAGAAGTTTATTCCATTGAAGGCGATGTATATGAAGGAATGGACTATGTAAGAGATTCTAAATATACAGCTTGGATAAATATTATGTATGGTTGTGATAAATTCTGTACTTATTGTATTGTTCCATATACAAGAGGACGTCAAAGAAGTAGAAAAATAGAAAATATCTTAGAAGAAGTAGAATGTTTGAAAGAAAAAGGATATCAAGAAATTACTTTATTAGGCCAAAATGTAAATGCTTATGGTAAGGATTTAGAAGAACCAGTAGATTTTTCTACTCTTTTAGAAGAAACTGCAAAAATTGGTATACCTCGCATTCGTTTTGTAACCAGTCATCCTTGGGATTTTACAGATGAAATGATTAATGTAATAGCAAAATATAAAAACATCATGCCATATATTCATTTGCCACTTCAAAGTGGAAGTACTTCCATATTAAGACTTATGGGAAGAAGATACACAAAAGAAGAATATTTAGAATTATATAATAAAATTAAAAATAAAATTCCTAATGTAAGTATTACCACCGATATTATTGTAGGATTCCCTAATGAAACAGATGAAGACTTTAACGAAACATTAAAAGTAGTAGACGAATGTAAATTTGACGGAGCTTTTACATTTATCTATTCACCAAGAGAAGGAACCCCAGCTGCTCGAATTAAAGACAATATTAATAAAAAAGTAAAAGAAGAAAGACTACAAACTTTAAATGAAAAAATAAATGCTTATAGTCTAATGCATAACAAAGAATATGTTGGCAAAATAGAAAAAGTTTTAATTATTTCTAAGAGCGAAAAAGGCGAAGATAAAATGTGCGGCTATACAGAAACAATGAAACTTATAAATGTAACTGGAGCTCAAGAAGACCTAGGAAAAATAATTGATGTAGAAATAACAGATGCTAAAAGCTTTAGCCTAGATGGCAAAAAAAGTATTAAAGTAACAAACTAATTCCCAAAAGGATTAGTTTTTTTCTGTAAAATTCTTGAAAAATACTCAATAATATTGTATAGTAGATATATAAAGGTAGAAAAATAAAATATAAAAAGAAAGTAAGGAAGAAATATGAAATTATCAACATCAAACATCCACAAAGCTAAAAA
>CAKOPK010000026.1 GCA_934099115.1 uncultured Bacilli bacterium | reverse complement strand
ACTATAGGTACTGCATTTGGTCCGGTTTCAATTCCGGGTATTTTGTTTGTTTTTATATTTTTTATTTGTTATTGTTTAAAATTAAATAATGATATGGAGATAAAGTATGGCATTTATCTGGTTGCACTTGGAATGACAGTAACAGCTACATTGATGTCTGGATATAGTTATCGCTACTGTATTTATGTGCCATTTTTAACAGTGCTTGTGTTGGTAATGCATCCTGAAAATCGAAAAATGAATTTATTTTTAATGATGATACTTACATATGTCAGAACACTGTTTTGTACTAATACGGCTCCATTTTTTGATTCAGAATGGCTTTTTACAAAATATCAAAAAGGCTTTATTCTTCCACAGGGAGATGAAACAGCCCACTTTATGCAGATATTATCGCAGAATCATTCAGAAATGGGAATGATTTTATTTATTTCCATGGCAGTATTGGTTGCTGTTATTATATTATTATTTATTATTAATTATCCTAAGTTCAATTTTAAATTGGAAATTGAAGTAGATGAAAAAGTTTCATTATTGATATATTCATTGTGCATGCCTGCGTTTTTAGTTCTTTTCTGGTGTGTTTTTCACTGAAGCATAACTTGAAGGGAGAGAAAAGTTTGGAAAAAAAAGAAAATATGTGTGAAGAGAAGAAAATTAGTTTTGTAATTCCCTGTTATAATAGTGAAAACACAATTCGACCGGTTGTTGATGAAATTATACAAGTTATGATGGAAAAACCAGAATGCAGTTTTGAGATTATTATGGTAAATGATTCATCTACAGATGGAGTTTTGGAGATATTAAAAGAATTGGCAAAGAAAAACAGTGCCTGTAAGGTGCTGGATTTTGCTATTAATGCTGGACAACAGTCTGCATTAATGGCAGGGCTTGCCTATAGCAGAGGTGAGACGATTGTTTTTTTGGATGATGATTTTCAATGTCCGGTTAATGAATTATGGAAACTCATAAAACCGTTGGAAGAAGGATATGATGTAAGTTATGCAAAGTATCCAAAGAAAAAGGAATCTTTGTTCAGAACAGCAGGAAGTTCATTTAATGATTGGATGTGCAGCCTTTTTTTGGATAAACCTAAACAGTTACAATTGAGTAATTTCGTAGCATTTAAGCGTTTTATAGCACAGGAAATGTTGCAGTATCAAAATCCATATCCTTATATTGATGGCTTGATATTAAGAAGTACCAGAAGGATTGTAAATGTTGAAATGGAAGAGAGAGAGCGGCTTTCAGGCGAAACTAATTATACAATTCATAAATTAATACATCTGTTTTTAAATGAGTTCACTTCGTTTTCTATAAAACCACTTCGAATAGCAACAATGACAGGAATGCTGTCGGCAGTTGCAGGTATTGTGTATATGATAGTTATTGTTTTAATGAAAATATTGCGGACAGATATAGATGCTGGGTACAGTTCGTTAATGGCGGTTCAGCTATTTATTGGTGGTGTTATTATGATATTGTTAGGTCTTTGTGGGGAATATCTTGGAAGAATAT
Source organism: uncultured Bacilli bacterium (assembly GCA_934099115.1). Lineage (GTDB taxonomy): Bacteria > Bacillota_I > Bacilli_A > RF39 > UBA660 > Caccenecus. The sequence goes on along the minus strand of CAKOPK010000026.1, from coordinate 2,299 downwards.
ATATAAGTATTAACAAGAGTCCGCAGTATGTGATCAGGGATATTTATGATGAAGAGACAAGAAAAGAGAAATAAATGTGGAAAATATGACAAGAATGTGTTATTTTATGTGGATGAAATATGTAAAAAGCCAATTTGGAGGAAATAATGAAACGGAAAGGCTTAAGTATTGTTATAAAAGCAGTCTTTTTTCTTGGAGTAATAGGAGTAGTAACAGGTTATGTCAGTGAGAAGTATGCGGAGACACTGTATTATAAAACAGCAAATGGATGCTATAAATTTCAGAACGTTCCGCTGGATATAGAGGTGGCAAATCTTGGAGCAAGCCAGTCGCTGTATGGTTTTGAATATGATGTGTTCGAGGACTATCAGGCTATGAACTTTGCATTGGCAGCTCAGACATTTGAGTACGATTATGCGATTGCAGAAACTTATATTTCTCACATAAAAAAAGGTGCTGTAATGTATATACCAATAGCGCTTTATTCAATGTATCAACAGGGGGATGAGATTGACAGTATTCAATATCGGTATTACGAATTTTTGCCGGATAGAAATAATCCGGGATGGAATTTCAATGATGCAATACTGTACGAATATTTTCCAGCATTGACTGCTGGAAATAACTTACTTAAGATATTTAATGATGATACAGAAATACCAGATGTAGATGAAAAATTGCCGAACGACTATGTACAGGATGATGAAATGCGTGTGTATGCAGGCATACAGGCAGCAGGGATTCATAAAGAGTATATCGGAGAACAGAAATTGTCAAAACAATATCTGTATTTGGTGAAAATAATAGAGTTATGTCAGAAAAATGATATAACGCCTATTATGTTAGTTATGCCGTATACGCAAGAGTATATTGATGCGTTTGATGATGCGTTTTGGAACAAATTTTATAAAGACATACAAAATACATCTGAACAATATCAATGTGAATTATATGATTATACAAAATCAGATTTTTGCAGGCATCCTGAATATTTTAATGATACAACACATATGACGAAAAAAGGAAGTATTGCATTTTCAGAAGATATTCTGGAGAGAACAATTTCTGATGGATATTTGGAGGAAAAATAAGATGCTTAAAGAACTGGAGTATCCATTTGATGCAGAATATATTGTAAAAAAGAAGAAAAGTTTGAAAAAGAGACTCCTGGAAGAAAAAGAGGGAATGGTAGATAAGAAAATTGCTATTCTTGGAGGCTCTACAACAAATGACATTAAATTAGTGCTGGAAATCTTTTTATTGAATTATGGTATAAAACCAACTTTTTATGAATCGGAATACAATCAATATTACCAGGATGCAATGTTTCCAGGGGATGAGTTGCTGGAGTTTGCGCCAGATATTATTTATATTCATACGTCAAACCGCAATATTATACGCTTTCCGGAAATGACAGATGATCAAGAGTGTATTGATACTTTGCTGAAAAGTGAAATGGATAAATATACAGGCATATGGAAAAATCTTGAAAAAGTGTTTCATTGTCCGATTATTCAAAATAATTTTGACTATCCGTTTTATCGTTTGCTTGGAAATAAAGATGCAAGTGATATACATGGAAAAACTAACTTTATTAATCGACTTAATATGGCATTTAATGAATACGCTCAGAAGCATGAGAACTTTTATATATGTGACCTGAATTATATTTCTGCGGATTATGGTTTGCAGAAATGGGCAGATCCATTTTACTGGCATATGTATAAATATGCAGTTGCAGTGCCGGCAATTCCATATCTATCTTTTAATATTGCTAATATAATTAAATCTGTATTTGGAAAAAATAAAAAAGGTTTTGTACTTGATCTTGATAATACACTTTGGGGAGGCATTATTGGTGACGATGGTGTTGACAATATTGCTTTGGGTCCAGAAGAATCAGAGGGACAGGTGTATAGTGAATTTCAGCGATATATAAAAGAGTATAAACGATTAGGGATTCTATTGAATATTGATTCTAAAAATGATTATGAAAATGCAATAGCGGGATTAAATCATCCAGACAGTGAATTGAAACCAGATGATTTTATTGAAATTAAGGCAAATTGGAATCCAAAAGATAAAAATTTTAAAGAGATTGCAGCAGAACTTAATTTATTGCCGGAGAGTCTGGTGTTTATTGATGATAATCCCGCAGAGCGTGCTATTGTAACAGAACAGATTCCTGGTGTGTGTGCACCGGAAATAGGCAATGTTGAAAATTATATTCGTGTTATTGACCGTTCGGGATTCTTTGAGGTAACTAATATTTCAAAAGATGATTTAAAAAGAAATGAAA
>CAKOPK010000025.1 GCA_934099115.1 uncultured Bacilli bacterium | reverse complement strand
TTCTGAATCACTATTCAGAATTTGTGTTACTATATAAAATTCTTCCTTTTCATCATCATTCTGTACTCCAAGATATACGCTCTGCTCATATGAATTTGTATCTGGATACCATATGCTTCCAACAAGATCCGTCACTTCTCCCATCTGCAATGCCATACATTGACATTGTAAATTCTGTGACTCAATATATTCTGCAGAATCCAATTGTATTTTCTTTGATTTTATCTGATATATTTTATAGTCACCAATAGATTTCATCATATAGGCCTCAGCTTGTACATCATAATGCTCTCTTATATATTCTAATTTCATATCGATAGTTTCTTTGTCAACCAGATAAACATCTTCTCTATCAACCATATCTTTATATGGATTATGTATATTATATTCATCAAGTATATCATTTGTTAATGGCGACTGTGTAAGCCATCCGCCAAGCATATATCTGTTACTATATACCCCCGTTGCTACCGGACTCCATATTTCATCCAATTGATTTTCAGCACTATTATTAGACACAAGATACAAATGTTTCTTATCCTTTGCTATTTGTTCTATAACTTCTTCATTTACTTTATTTTGTGTTTCCAAATCAGGTTCTATTTTATATTCTTCTATTCTTGAATATGTTAATTTACTAACAAGTCCTACTGTTCCAATGAACGCCATGAGATAAACCACCTTTTTTCCCACTCCATTCACGACTAATTTTCCCTCATCCGCTACTAGAACAAGTAAATACGCAATTGTAAAAAAGATTGCCGCGTCCACTCTGTTTACCATGAAACGCCCCTGATACACCATAACAATCTCTTCTGCAACCACAGTGAATATTCCCGGCAAAATTATCTGCCACTTTTGCATTCCCATTAGAACCCAAAAAAGCAGACAAATACCTGGTATTAATATATAATTATATCCCGCCACAAATGGCAAAAACAATTTTGTTATTCTATTAAGCAAAATCGTTCCCGTCACACTTTCATTTTTGGCATCCCCAATTTCTTTCATTACTTCTGTTCCAAAATGATCCGGATCCGCGAAATCCCACATTTGATAATTTTTCAGATCATTTTCGCTGATACCAAGTTTCTCATACAATACCTGATTGCTCTCATAGTCCGGGAATCCATAATCCAGCAATTCTGATCTTGCCAGATTATACTCTTGATATTCTTTCCATCCGGCATCTTTCTCATATATATTTATATCATAAAAATACAGACCCAGACAGCAGCATAGCGTTATTGCATAAAACGTCACATGCTTCCAGAAACGACCAAACTCCTTATTCTTCAGCTCTGAAATGATTGTATAAAGCACATACCAAAACAGTACTCCGCACACCAATACAAACATTTTATATCGATACATAAAGCCACATATCATCAATAAAGCTGCAAAAAAATTCAGAAAATAATTTTGGTTATCTTTTTTTATCAATTCACACTGCCATATAACCCCGGCAAGCGTCAAAATTGCTGCTGTCTTTGTAAACTGGACAGATACATAAAATTGCTGCCCAAATCCAAATAAAAGCAGCCACACTATAATATGATTTAACAGGCTATTGTTATAACACAACAATAAATACACAACAATTGAAAACGATATAAATATCATCATATACATAAATACTGTATATATATTTATATTGGGCAAAATTTTCTGCAGTCTAACCAAAATTTTGCCCAATGTAAAATTTTCAAAAATAATATGTGCATCGTTTTTTCCATATGCACCCATAACAATTCCTGCCATAACAGGATCATCATCAGACTCATATCTCGGACTTAAAAATAACACAGAACACATGAACATTATAAAATTATATGCCAGTGCCTCTGCTGCACATTTTAAATATTGTCTATTCATCAATCATTTCCGCACTTTCTTTATATTGGAATTATAATCTTTCGCCTCATTTGTTTAAACGGCAAAAAACAATTTAGGTGTATTATAGCATATATGTGCCTATAATACACCTAAATTTGTCTGTTCAGTCATACACCTTTAATTCACGTTCCAAATCCCGGAGCATTCTTCCCAATGGTTTTGATTTCATTTGCTCCGGCGTAATTTTCTCTCCAAACACCATTGTCTTTACTTCTTCCTGTGACATTTTCTTACTTTTTAAAACATCCATAAATTCTATCGTCTGTGTTTTATTATACGTTTCTACTTTATCCAATAACTCTTTTACTTCTTTTTCGTGTATTTTATATGCCTCCTCAATCATAAACTCGTCCATATTATTTTTTGCCCTGCCTTTAGCATTTATTTCAATATGAACTTTTCCAGATTTTAATGGTACATATGAAAAAGAAAGGTTCTTATCCCAGTCATAGTCCTCCTCGAAAGGTGATACAAATTCTTTTACATCATGCGATTTTATATGATTACACTTTGCACAGACAGGCACCAGGTTGTACAAGCTGACAGAAAAAAAAGGAAATTTTGATCTGGGATAAAAATGATCCAGTTCCGCCCCTACTATTCTTTTTGATCTGCTGTTGATATAATCCCTGTTGCAGTACGGACAAACATTTAACCCTGTCTTTCTAACCAGCCAGACATTCAATTTTTCATCGTCCAAAATTTTCTGTGTAACTTTTCCATATGCATTATATAACACCTGATATTTTGTACGTATTTTTTTTGTTTTTTTTGTAAAGCATTCTTTCCTCATATTGTCTGGATTATTTTTTATCCATTCAAATGCATTCTTTATCTTTTCATATGGTGCCAATATCAATTCTTTAAACTGTTCTTCAGGTTGATTTTTAGTAAAAAAATCAGGTGGGAAAAATGTTTTACATCCATTGATAATATTTTTCTGTGCCTTATCAGAAACCACACTTTGTACATTGGAAAAATATTTTTTTTCTGTGTTTGTATCATATTTTTCTAAGCTGATCACGCTCTGTTCCCTTCTTTCAGTCTCGCTATTTCCATATCAAGATCATTTCTTTTTTTCTCTAATTCCTTTATTTTCTCCGCTAAAGGTGTCTCCCTGGCCATCTGCCATTCTTCCAGCATCGACGCAAGCTTCATACGATAAACAGGCTCTCCAATTCTGTTGATTATGTGTTCGAATGCTTCGTATTTATTTGCAGACTGTTCAATATAATCCCCTAATTCAATATCTGTGTCCTTCTGTTCCATCATAGTCTGTTGCAAATATGCACTAATATTTTCAATTCTTTCTCTGCTATATTCTCCAATCGTATACTTCAAAAAGAAATTTTCCCTTAACAGCTGGTGAATGTTTTGCGCAAATGTTTCCCCTTCCATATTTTGTTGTTGTTGGATATATTTTACGTCTTCCCTTAAAATATCCGAGAGAATAAACGGTGAATTAGTGGTCAGAATTATCTGAATATCATGATTCCAATCTTCCCTTTGTATCATGCCCAGCAGCTCTTTCAAATAACACCTTTGCCATTCAGGATGATAATACAATTCTCCTTCATCTATAAACAGTAATGCTGTCTCATTTTTCTGTAAAACATCCTCTTTGTAAAATACTGTTTCTCCAATTATATTATTTATAAATCCTGCTGTATTCTCATAACCTCCAAGAAACCAGAATAATCTTGCCAGAAAAACAAATTTTGCATATTGCCCAGATGAAAAATACCCAATTGCCACTTCGGTTCTATACGCATATTTCTCTACAAGCTGTATAATAACAGCCCTTTTTTTATACAGGTCATTCAATTGAATTTCTTCTAGTATCTTTCTGTCTTCCAGATTATATATAACAACCTTCTTTTCTGTACCAATATCAAGATATTTTCTCATCTCTTCTGGTTTCATATGATACAAAAAAGCTATCTGATAACATAGTTCCTTATTAATAATTTTCGAATTATCGTCTTCTATATACCCTTCTTTTCTTTTATCATATAAAACCTGCATTGCATTTCTGTTATATGCAAAGTTTGAGGTTTCCGAAAAATCACATTGTCGAAAACCATGCAAAGCCTTTGCTATTTCTTTTTTACCACTATTTCTTTCATTCACCTTCCCCGCTTCAAACCACACCGGACTGTCAATACGAATCTGTTGTGAAAAATATGCAATCTTACTCAATTCATTGCCACTGCGAAATGTCCATCTTCTGTATGGCATTACCTTTACATTTTCTATATTAACATTATGTATATTGGATAAAAAATAATATTCATCGTCGTATCCAAACACAACCAGAAATTTTGCATTTTTATCCAAAATACCATATTCTATATAATCTTCTTCTTTTACAATCCCATCTATACATGGAACATCTAACTGATCTATAACCCGTATCAGCTTAAAAAAGGTTTCTCTTAAGAAATCAACAATGCTTGTTTTTCCCGTAACATTTTTCCCGACAATGCACGAAAGAGAATATACCTC
>CAKOPK010000024.1 GCA_934099115.1 uncultured Bacilli bacterium | reverse complement strand
AAAGAAATTGATTGATATTTGTATCAATCGTTATGAGAGGCAAAAAAGTTGTAGATAACTACTTCAATGGAGCCAATTTAAAGAATTATCTAATTAAACTTATTCTCGACAAGTGAGTTTAAATATGATAATTTTTTTATTTTTATGCAAAACTAATTGCATTTGCCAAAACATTAGCAGAAACATTTTTAGTATTACTTTCTAAATGTGTATATAAATTTGCAGTAGTAGAATAGGTAGAATGACCTAACCATTCTTGAATAGCTTTCATAGGAATATTCTTTGCTAATAATAAACTAGCACAAGAATGTCTTAAATCGTGAAAACGAATATGTCGCAAATTTTGTTTTTTCAACAGTAATGAAAAATGGTCTGTAATATATTCTGGTCTAAATATTTTTCCTATACTATCTACAAAGATATACTCTCTATATTCTTTGTTGTAACTATCTCTGTAACTTAAAATAACATAGTATAAACCATGTTGTATAAATAGGTTTGCTGTTATATTCATAAATACTCCTTTCTTTTCATAACAACTAAAATTAACCTACTTATTGATATCATAACTATAATACCATGAAAGTAAATTAAAATCTAGTTATATTTCGTTTTGATTTGTTAAATAGGTAATAACATTTCTTTTTGGTATTTTGTATTCTCTACCAACTTTTAAGGCTTGAATGGTATTATTTTTTACTAGTCTGTATGCAAGTGTAATACCAATGCCAAGCATTTCTTTTAATTGTTTGATGTCTACTAAATCTGGATATGAAGAAAACATCATTTGATAATTTTCTTTAATAGTATCCATATTGTAAGTCCTCCTTTCTCTAAAATTCACAATAAAAAAGACCTATTAAGTAATCTTAATAAAAGTCCTGTTAATAACTATAAACATATCTATTTTTATATTTTTGTGTTGGAACTTTGATATTCATATTTATTGATTTTGGAACATCAGATCCAACTTTTAATTTTTTATCTATTACTAAAATTCTTTTGCTATTTGTATGATAAGCACTTGAGTTCCATTTCGCAAAAGCATAGTCTGACATATTATTAGTAGTATAAGATAATTCCATTACATCTTGTTTTTGCTGTGCTATCATTTGCTCATAACTGTTGTCATCTTTCTTTGGTCTGCCATAAGTTTTAAAATATTCTTGTAAATAAACTTTTCTGTTTTCAGCATTTGTTTTTTTACGAGTTTCCTTTTCTTGTTTGTTTCTATTGTCAGCTTTTACAACCTTTGAAACATAAGGACAGCTTTTTCCAACTATTTTAGCAATTTCATTTTGTTTTAGATGTTCATTATAATATAAGTCTAAAATCTGTTCTTTAGTATTCAATTATTTTTCATCCTCCTTTGGTTAATTTTTTGTTTGTAAGATTTTAAATACAATTCACCTATTGACATTTGTTATTAATTGTTGTATTATTATATTGTAAAAAATCTTACATAACAATTTCATATTGTTATTATACGATTATAAATTGTGTTTGTCAGTACAATTTTAAACATTTTATTAAAATTTTTCACAAAACAAAAAACGAAGGAGATAAAAAATGAGAGAATTACCTCGCCATCTTGTTTTAGAAGATTTTTATATATGGTTTAATATGAAAGATAAAGAAGAATATTATGCAACATCTTTATATTTATATAATGTATTAAGAAAAGATACAGACAAGGAAAATGATGAAGAAAAAAAGAAAGATGAAACAAGAGTATATTTAGAATTAGAAAAAGATATTTCAAAAACAAAATTGAATAAGAAAAAAGAAGTTATTAGACAACCTTCAACTATTTATATTCATTATGCAGAAAGTATAGGCTCGTTGCTAATAAATTTTTTAAATGCTGATTTTTCATCTTTTGAATCTGCATATAATACTTTCTTTTATGCTTATGGTTTTGAATTAATAAAAGAATATACACCTTACATATATTCAAAAACTGATGAGTACATAACAGATGCAGAATTTATGAAAATGTTAGAAGATATTTATACCACAAGCCTAGATGACCTATTAGAATGGCAAGATAATTTCAAGAAATGTGTAGATTTTGTATATAACTTAAATGGAAATGAAGAATTAAAAGAACATAATACATATTCAAAATTTGTTGCTTATACAATTAAACACAACGAACTTTATACATATTCACAAGATGTAGAGGTTATATTAGATAATTATATAAATATACACAACCATCATCACAATAAAAGTATAGAACATTTAATAAAAGGTATTGAAGAAAAAGACCCAAATTTAGAATTGCACAATGTTTATACAAGTACAAAATTGAGAAGTATTTGCTTTATTATATTAGATCAACTTGTAAGACAAGAAAATCTATCAATTAAAACTTGTCAGATTTGTGGTAGATATTTTATACCAACATTTAGACAAAATGAGATTTATTGCGATTTGAAAAATGTTGATGGTAGTGCAACTTGTAGAGATAAAGGAGCAAGTGAAACTTATAAAAAGAGTCTTGAAAGTAATCCTGCATTATTACTTTATAGACGAACATATCAGCAAAAGGTTATGACAGTATATAGAAACAAAGGAAATAAGCAATTAAAGAAAGATTTTGACAAATGGAAGAAAGAGGCACAAGAGAAAATTAAATTGTTCAAAAAAGGCAAATTAGATGAAGATACTTTATATAATTGGATGATTGAAAATAGATAATATTAGTACGAAAATTTTAAATATAAATTCTTAAATAGTTGTTAGATTTTATTGAGGAAAAAGTTGTTTTATGATATGTTTAAAATGATGTAAAAGTTGAGATAGCTAGATTGAATCAACAATTAGGATATTTTTAGAAATAATACAATATATAGGAGGTTGTTATGAATAAGCCAATAATAGGAATTGTAAGTAAAATTGTAGTAGATACTGAAGGAAGAAATGCATTTTTTTCAAATACCAATTTATGTGAAAAGGTAATACTTAATGGAGGGATACCTATAACATTAAATAATACAATGTTAAATAAATATGATGAAAAAGTAGAAGATATTGTCGTAGCAGGAATTGATGATAAAATAATACAACAAATTAAATTATGTGATGGAATTATATTACAAGGTGGTATTAATTATTCTACATATGAAGTAAATCTTGCAAAATATTTAATTGACAAGAACATTCCTGTTTTAGGAATTTGTGCGGGAATGAATTGTTTAATAAAAGCAGGTGGTTGAAACTTTAGAAGAGATACAAACCCCAAAATACATAATAATAAATATGATAATTTAACAGCACATATGGTTTCAATAAAACAAAACTCGTTTTTATATGATATATTAAAAGTAGAAAAATTATATGTAAATAGTGTTCATACTAGAACATCTACAAATACAGGGATATACGAGCCTGTTGCTTATTCAGAAGATGGATTGATAGAAGCAGTAGAACTAAAAAATAAAAAATTTAATTTAGGCATACAGTGGCATCCAGAACAATTTGATATAAGTAATATTAATAATGAAATATTTAAAAGATTTATAGATAAATGTAGTGAATAAATATAAAAAATCGAAATAATGAAAGAAATTAATTTTATAATGAAAAAATATCATGAACAAGAAATAGAAACTACTTTTAAAGAATTATTAACATACATAGATTTAATGGAAAATAAAGATTTAATTGCTATAGCAAAATCTATACTAATAGATAACAAGGAAAGTTTTTGTAATAGATCAGCAATGCCAGATTATTATAGAGATGGTATCTATGAAGAAGGTAGTCATCACTTTTTTAAAGGAGGACTTTTATATCATAGTTTAGGAGTGACTAAATTATCTTTATAAATAGCTAAATTATATAATAGTAAAGTTATAGATAGTGATTTAATAATATTTGGAGCAAGTTTGCACGATATTGGAAAAATAGAAACAATGAGGGAATGGATTGATAATGAAGAATTAAAGTGTCCTAAAACTATTAACTCTAATTTATTAGAACACACATATTTTGGAGTAAACATAGTAAAAGAATATTTAGATAAAAGTAATTTAGGTAATATAGTAAAAAATCAAATGTTGCATATAATTGCTACACATATGTCACAAGATATAGGAACATTTACAGATAATTGTATGATAGAATCAATTATAGTTGCACAAGCAGATGATTTAGATTCAAAAATAGAACCAATAGAATATAATTTGTCTAAATTATATGAAGGGGAAAAAGAATATTATGATAAAAATTTTAAAAGAAAGATATATTTAAGTGATAAATTAAGAGATAAAGGAGAAAAATCAAAATGCAATTAGAAAAACTCATTATTATATGTCCATTAATATTTATTAGCGGAATATTAGATGCAATAGTTGGTAGTGGAGCCTTAATCAGTATACCTACTTATATAGTATCAGGGTTACCAACACATTATGCTTATGGAACAAATAAATTTGCATCATTTTTAGGAACATTTACATCAGCAGTTCGATATATAAAAGAAAAGAGATTTGATATAAAATCTGTCTCTATATTTGCTATAATTTGTATGATTGGTTCAGCTATAGGTTCAAAGTTAACACTATATTTAAGTGATATATATTTAAAATATATCTTAGTAGTTATATTACCAATACTAATATTTTTGTTAATTATTAAAGGAAATGTTAAAGATTTATTAAATAATGACAATGTAGAAGTGAAACTACCAAAATTTAAGATGTTAATTTTTTCACTAATATTTGGACTAGCAATGGGATTTTATGGGGGATTTTTAGGAGTAGGAACAACATCATTTTTGATATTAATATTCATAAACTTTTTTAAGTTGAGCTCTGTAAAGGCATGTGGAAATGCTAGAATTGTAAATTGCTGTTTAAATTTAGTTGCAATGAGTACATTTTTATTTTCTGGAAAGATAGTATTTGAAATCGCTATTCCAGCAGCAATAAGTTCTATGCTAGGGAATTATATAGGAGCAGGATTAGCTATAAAAAAAGAAAATAAAATTATAAAACCATTGTTTATAATTATTTTTATAGTTTTATTTATAAAATTAATATGTGATTTAATTTTAAACTAAAACTAGAAGATTTCATTATACAAGGGGAGTTAGTAATTTCACTAACTCCTATTTATAATATTTCAAGTTCGTATTCATTTTCTTGTTCATACTCAAGTTGCCTTTTGGGATCAATAAAAGCATGAGTTTCTTATTCAAAATTTCTAACTAATTCTTTAGATTCACCAATACCAAATTTATGGCAAATCCAAACTATAAATTTATCAACAGTTTCATAAAATTTATCAATAATCTTGTGTAAATGGGTATTTTCTTTTTCTAATGACCTAATTTTGTTTTTATATTTATATTCAATGTCAAATTCTTTATTTTGAAAATCTTGCTCTAATTCTCTTTTTCTATTTTCAAATCTTAAATCCAGAGTATTATTTTTCTGTTTATATTCGTGTTCTAAATGTTTTACAATATTGTGCAATTCTTCATTATCAGCAAGTATGGCATCTCTTTCTTTTTGGTATTTTTCAGCCTCATTAACTAAATTGACTTGTTTTAATAATTCCTTTTGTAAAGAAACTTTTTCATTATATAGTTTTTCTATCATATTATCTTTTGGCTTAATAATTTCATTTTCCACTTTTTCTCTATTAAGTTTTATTAGTTTAATATCATTTATATCTGGAGTTTCTGGTAATTCTAGTTTTATATTATCTAATACTTTTTTAGTGTTTTCAAAATTAGTCAATTTCTTTAAATCTTCTATTTTTTCATGTTTAGCTCCCGTTTCTTCTACTGGTAAACCTCGCTCTAAATCAAACCCTTTTGAAGTGATATATTTGTGAAAGGCATTTTGTAATTGTCTGTAACTATCTCTGTCTTTCCAAAAATCTCTACAACATATTTTATCAATATCTTTGCCCTCTTTATCTTTTGTATGAATTACTGGTATATAAACTAAATGCATATGTGGTGTAGTTTTATCTAAATGTACTGCTGCTGACACAATATATTTTTCTCCAAAATTTTTATAATCATATACAAATTTACAACTTTCTTTGAAGTATCGTTTTGTTTCTTCTAAACCAATTTTATCAAAAAAAGCATTATCAGAAGTAATTATCATTTCACACATGATATTACTATTACTTCTAATAGTGCCTTTTAAATCATATTCCTTTTTCATTTTATCAAATTCTTTTATATAAGTTTGTTCATTTTTCTTACACCAAAAATTAAGATGTGTTCTTGTAGTGTCAATATCTTTATTAGAATGACCTTTTGACCTTCTATCATTGTGAATATATGACCCTTGTGCATCCACTCTTGTTAATTTATCATTTCTTATAATAGCATAGCTCATATCTTCTTTGAACCTCCTTCTTTGCTCAAGATATTCTTTGAATGTCTAACAAACTAGACAAACAAGTTTGTCCGTATGGCAGGGTTTTACAACCCCACACCCCAAACTTAAAAATTGCTATTCGCATTTTTAGGTTATTTCATAAAAAATGCTTATCGCAATTTTTATGAAATTTGAGCAAGAAAAATAAATTTTTCTTACTCAATTCACTTTAGCAACTACCAAGCAGAAACCAGAGTGAGAGAGCTAAAGTGAATTAGGTGTAATAATCCCATTTGTGAAAAATAGAATTATTACACCTATATAAGCTGAAACCGTCGGTCGTTCACCTCGTTTCATAGGTAGTCTAGTAAGTAGTAATATAACTACTATAATTGCTGATATTTCTACAAAGGAAATATCTTTGTTCATACTTGCCCAAACTTTTTACAATTGCAAATCCATATCAAATATGCCACCGAATACTCTTTAATTTATTGTGAGTTTTTGTTCTAAACTCTCACTTACGCACTTTGTATAATTAGACTACTTATACAAATACGGATAAACTTTATAGCATCGGCTCATCACACCAAATACTTTTTAAGAGGTGTTGCATTTCTCTTTCAAACTAAAAAAACTACCTGTAGCTTTAGAACTACAAGTAGTTGGTTTATTCTTATTCAATTAGCCACCACAATCAAAAATAAGGCGATAAAACTTAAGATTGGTATAACTTCATTGACTTTTATAATGCTTAATATTAAAATAATGATATCAATAAGTAAGATTTTGTTATGACTTTTATAAATCTTGTCAAACAAATGTCAAACAATTTCGTTTAAAAATTTAATTTTGCGAAAGTATTGGAATTAAAATATTTTTGTATTTTATAACTATAAAATACTGATAAATAGCCACTTTAAAAGATAAAAAGTAATTTTAAAAATCTTTAAGTATAAAATGAAAGATAAGACTTGACCTAAATTCAATATTTTTGCTTTGTTGCGGAAGTTAATGATGTAATTGTTGGTGAAATCATTTCAGATATAAAAGAAGTTAAGGAAGATGGAATTTTTAAACAAAGAAGGTTATTATTTATAGAAGATATTTGTATAGATAAGA
>CAKOPK010000023.1 GCA_934099115.1 uncultured Bacilli bacterium | reverse complement strand
CAATATTGTGTAACAACAAGTACAACATGTACACCAAACATCAATATAAATGCAGGAAATACAGAAGCAAGTTATAACTATACGTTTGGAACAGCGAGTAGTGGACAAAGAGTATGTGCAACCTCAACAGATATTGTAGGAAACAATACCGGAATAAAATGTTCAGAAGCATATAAAGTAGATGTAACAAAACCAACGATATCTAATATGAGTGCGAGTGTAAACAATAAAACAATAAACATATCAGTAAATGCAACCGATGTAGGAAGTGGAGGATTAACATACTTCTACAGTATAGATGGAGGAAGAAATTATACATCTAGAACAAGTAACACCTACAGTGTTACAGTAGGAGCAGGAACTTACAGTATCTATGTATATGTAGTAGATAGTGCAGGGAATCAAAGTGCAGTAAAGACAACGAGTGTAGAAATAAAGAATATAGGAAAGGATGCAATATTAGCAAATTCACCAACAATAACGACGAGAACAGATTTTAGTACAACTTTTACTTCAACAACAACCGGAACATTATATACAGCAGCAGATGATTATGGAACAAGTTACTATTTTGCAGGAGCACCAACAGACAACTGGGTTAAGTTTGGTGGCTTCTACTGGAGAATCATTCGAATAAATGGCGATGGCACAATCCGAATGATATATCAAGGAACCAGTGCCAATACTACAGGTACAAGTACACAAACAACTACAAGTGCATTCAATAGTAGTTATAACAACAATATGTATGTAGGATACCAATATACAAGTGGACAAGTCCATGGAAATGGAACAAATAGTACAATCAAAGGAGTGCTAGATAACTGGTATAGTAGTAATTTGAGTGGTTATGCAAGTAAAATAGCAACCGGAGGAGGAGCCTCATTCTGTAATGATAGACAACCAAGTACAGATAAAACTAGTTTAAATGGAAGTGGAGGAACGGGAACAACAGCTACCTATTATGCGGCATATATAAGACTGTATACAAATAAAGCACCAACATTTAAGTGTGCAAACACGAGCGATAGATTTGCAGCACCAATAGGATTAATCACAGCCGATGAAGTAGCCTATGCTGGAGGATTACTTAGAGCATATAACTCAGGCTATTACTTATATACAGGCCAGTATTACTGGGCAATGTCTCCATATAGCTATTACAAAGGTGATGCATCCGTGTTCCTTGTGGATGATGTTGGCTGGCTCAGTGCAGCAGGTTTGTACCTCACGTATGGCGTCAGACCTGTCATCAATCTAAAATCAGATACTATATTCTCTAGTGGAAATGGTACTTCATCCAATCCTTATACAGTTTCCTAATAAAAATAGTTTAAAACATAAAAATCTAAGCATAATATTAAGGGTGATATTATGCTTTTTACTTGTTTAGAAATATTTTTTGCACGTATCTTAGATGTTTCTATATCAACATTTCGGACCATGATTATGGTTCGCAAAAAAAGCATATATACCCCTATATTAGCATTCTGTGAAGTATTTATCTGGTTTATAGCAGCCAGAAAAGCACTAAATACTAGTATAAATAGTATTTTAATACCTATATGTTATAGCTTAGGTTATGCAACAGGAACTTATATAGGAGGTATCTTAAGCAGAAAGTTTATAAAAGTAGTAAATAGTGTAGAAGTTACTACATCTAAAGACAATAAAAACTTAATTAAAGCACTAAGAGATAAAGGCTATGCTTTATCTATAATTGGTCTTAAAAACGCTTATTTAGAACCTAAAGACTTAATTTTAATAGATGTAAAAAGCAAAAATACAAACGAAATAATAGACTCTGTAAAAGAAATAGACCCCCAAGCTTTTATAGTAGTAAGAGATACAAAAGTAGTAGTAAATGGATTTATAAAATAGGAGGAAACACTTATGTATTATATTAATATATTTTTTATATATTCTTTTCTAGGTTATATATTTGAAAATATCTATAGTTTTATAACTCATTCTCATTTTAACAGTGGTATATTATATGGACCATGTACTTTTATATATGGAATTGCTATATATATAATAATGGTTTTAAATCGTTTTTTAAAACAATTTAAACTAAATAAATGGTTAGAAGTATTATTATTTTATATAGGCGCCTGTATAATTATGACATTAGTAGAATTTACAGGAGGAAACTTAATAGAAAAATTACTTCATGTACAATATTGGAATTATCAAAATATGCGTTTTAATTATGGCCCATATATAAGTCTAGAAGCATCTTTATTCTGGGGAGTATTTGCAACCTTAGTAAACTATTTATTAGTCCCTAAAATAAGAAAAATAGCTAAAAAAATACCTAGTTACTTAACCATTACATTTATAATATTATTTATAATTGATATTATAGTAGTTATTTTTAATTAATTAAAAAAGACAAAATGTTCTGTATATGTTATAATAAAATCATACAAGCCCTTAAAGGAGAACATTAAAATGAAAGATAAATTTAATTTAACAAGAGAAAAAAATGTATTTATTGCCAAACGAAATATAGTAGATTATATCTGGAAAAGTGCTAATTTAGAAGGAATTGGAGTTACCTATCCAGAAACACAAGCAATTTATGATGGTGGAATTGTAAATGGCTTAACGGTTGATAATATCATAGCTATAAATAATTTAAAATATGCTTGGCAGTTTATATTAGAAGAAGAAAATATAGAAAGCGACTACAAATTATTATGTGAACTACATAAAATAACCGTTGATAAACTAGTTTTAGAACAAGATTTAGGAAGATTAAGAACCACACCTGTTACAATTGGTGGTACATCATGGAAGCCATTATTTCCAATAGAAAGCCAAATTAAAGAAGAGTTAGAAGAAATATTAAATCAAAACGAAAAAACTAAAACAGAAATTGCCCTAGAAACAATGTTATGGATTATGCGTAGACAGATGTTTATAGATGGAAATAAAAGAGTAGCAATGTTATTTGCTAATAAAATAATGATAGATAATGGTTGTGGAATAATAACAATTGCCTTAGAAAATCAACCAATATTTTATGAAAAATTAATTAAATTTTACGAAACTGGAGATAACTGGGAATTAAAAAAATGGCTATATGAAACTAGTATTGATGGAATAAATTTATAAAGGTCTTAAAAGGAAGTATTTTAAGACCTTTTGCATATACTAATAGTGAGAAACAATTGACATAGTAAAAAAAATGTTATAAAATATTAATACAGACGGGGCTTTAGCCAAGTGGTAAGGCGTGGGACTGCAACTCCCTGAGCACCAGTTCGAATCTGGTAGGCCCCTCCAGATTGACAGAAAACTCGGAAAATTTACTTCTGAGAGTAATAAATGCTAACTAGAAATAGTTAGTTTTTTTGTTTACCATTAACATTTATATTTTTAAGTTTAACATTTAAATCATTTAATATATCATTCATTTTATTGTCAATAAAAAACACTGGTTTTATTTCATCTAATAATTTCACCTATATCACTCCTCATACTAATAAAAGTATACCACAAATGTCACTGTAAATGTCACTGTATTTATATTTTTTGTACTATATTCGCATTTTCATGGTACACTTATATCAGTTAGTAGTTTATTACTACCTATTATACAGAAAAATAAAGGTTGTCTGACTTCAATCTTTATGCCTCCATAATGATATTTAGTCGAACTTTTTAGTTCGATTTTTAAATGCGTAAAACAATTGTGATCAAATTATTTGATAATATTTTTATTGTGCAATAATTTCAAAATAAAAATGTATAACTTTCCATTATCTTCCAATAATAAGAATGGAGGTTATAGAATGAATAAAGATGAATATCAAAAACTAATTAAAAAGTATGAACCTAGAGAAGATAAACTTCATAACACAATTTATGCTTTTTTAATAGGTGGTACAGTAGGTTTTTTAGTAGAAGGCATCATTGTAGTTTTAATGAATTTATTTAATTTAACTAGAGTGATAGCAAGTACATGGACTTGTCTAATTGTTATTTTAGTTGCATCCTTATTTACAGCCTTTGGTTTTTTTGATAACTGGATGACAAAAGCAAAAGCAGGATTATTACTACCAACTACAGGCTTTGCTCATTCCGTTTGTAGTAGTGCATTAGATTATAAAAAGGAAGGATTAATTACCGGATTAGGCTCTAATTTCTTTAAATTAGCAGGCTCTGTTATTTTATATGGAATATTAAGTGCTTTTATTCTAGTAGTTATAAAGGTGATAATAGGTGGCTAGTAAAAAATTTAATAATGTTTATATAAAAGATAATTTTTCTATCGTAGGTCCTTTAGAAAAAGATAGCTTTTTAAAAAATTATGATTTAGTAATGGATGATTATTATTATGGAGAAAAAACCTTTGAACAAGCTGAAATAAAAATGCAAAAAATAGTAGTAGATAATTTATTAATGCGTAATAAATTAACCGAAAGCAAAATTGATTTATTAATAGGAGGAGACTTAATAAATCAAACATGTATTAGTAGTTATAATGCATCTAAATATCGTATACCTTATTTAGGAGTATATAGTGCTTGTTCTACATATGTAGAAGAATTAATTATAGGAGCATCTTTTATAAGTGGCCGTCTTGCTAAAAATATAGTAGCAGTTACTAGTAGTCATAATTTAAATGCTGAAAGACAATTTCGTTATCCAGTAGAATATGGTGCTATAAAAAAACATACAACAACATTTACTACAACAGGCGCTATAGCAACCCTATTAACTAGTGAAATAACAAATTTAAAAGTAGAGAGTGCAACTATTGGCAAAGTAGTAGATATGGGTGTAAAAGATGCGAGTAATATGGGAGCAGTTATGGCTCCAGCAGCTATAGACGTTTTAAATACACATTTATTAGAAATGAAAAGAAATATTAACTACTATGACTTAGTATTAACAGGGGATTTAGGTAAAGTAGGACGTGACTTATTTTTAGACTTAACCAGTAATGTATTTCATATATCTTTAAAGAAATACTTAGATGCTGGATGTGAAATATATACTAGTTCTCAAGAAACGTATGCCGGAGCTAGTGGCCCGGTAGCACTACCATTATATTTATTTGATAAAATAATTGGATGTAAAAAATATAAAAAAATACTTATAATAGCAACAGGCTCTTTACAATCAGTTCAACTAGCTAATCAAAAACTAGGAATACCAGGAATTGCTCATGCTATTAGTTTGGAGGTGTTATAATGACTTTTATTTGGGCTTTCTTAATAGCAGGATTATTTTGTGCTTTAGGCCAAATAGTATTAGATAATACGAAATTAACAGCAGGTCATGTAACAACTATATTTACAGTAATAGGAGCAATATTAGCCTTCTTTGGTATTTATGAAAAGCTAATAAATTTAGCAGGTGGAGGAGCAACTACCTTAATATCTAACTTTGGTTATGCACTGTATACAGGAGCTTATGAAGGATTTCAAGCATCTGGTATCTTAGGAATATTTACTGGCATGCTTACGAAAGGTGGCGCCGCTATTGTAGCATCTATTGTTTTCGCAGCCTTTTGTGCTATATTTTTTAAACCAAAAGATTAAACACTTAACAAGAAAAAAGTGTTTTTTTTCTTTACAAAATATATATACTTTAATATAATGATAATGTCGGTTTAAATAGGAGTTGAAAACAAAATGACTAAAAAGTCTAGTTATGAGTTTGAGAGTTTAGTTAGTGATATATTAAATAGTGCTATTTTTTTAGAAACCAAAAAGGACCTTCATCATGGTTCTAGTAAATATGAACATTCATTAAGAGTAGCTAAATTAAGTTATAAAATAGGTAAAATATTTCATGCTGATATAAAATCAGTAGCAAGAGCGGGTCTATTACATGATTTTTTCTTTGGAACTAGAAAAGAAAAGCCAGAGAATTCTTATTTAAGACATCCAGTAACCGCTGCTAATAATGCTAAAAAATACTTTAATATTACAGATTTAGAAAGTGAAGCCATTAAAACTCATATGTTTCATCATATATTATTAAAGAAAGTATTTCCATTTATTAATCATAAAGAAAAAGCAAGTATAAAGGAATTTAAACCTAAATCAAAAGAAGGATGGATTATTTGTTTATCTGATTTATTAGTATCCATCATGGAATGTGAACGTTTCCAATTCTCTTATGTAGCAAATGTAACTCTAATATTATTATTTAATATCTTAATGTTTAAAAATTAATAAGTAGCAATACTTATTTTTTAATTGAAAAAAGTACAAAACGTAAAATGAATTTGGTACAAAATGTAAAATAAAAATTGTTTTTTTTGTAAAATAGAGCTATAATATATATATATATATAAAAGGAGGAAAATATGAGTTATTTACCAAGAGTTGTTGATAAAGAAATAGATGAACTTATGGAAGTTATGGGAGCGGTTCTTATAGAGGGTTGCAAATGGTGTGGAAAATCCACAACTGGTTTTAATCATGCAAAAAGCATAATAGAATTTCAAAATCCTGATAGAAAGCAAGAATACGAAGAAATAAAAAATACAAAGCCATCTTTATTTTTAAATGGTGAAAAACCAAGAATGTTTGATGAATGGCAGATGTACCCAGTAGTATGGGATTCAATTAGAACGGATGTTGACCACACAGGAAAAAAAGGAGAATATATACTAACAGGTTCTGCAAGGCCAAGCGAAGGAGAAATAATGCACACTGGAACAGGCAGAATATCCAGAGTATTAATGCGCCCTATGAGCTTATTTGAGTCAGGTGAATCTACAGGTGAAGTGGCATTCTCTGATATTATAGAAGGAAAAGACATTTCTGGAGCCTCCAAATTAACTTTAGAAGATTTAGCTAGTATTATTGTAAGGGGAGGATGGCCAGCATCTATTGAAGTAAAAAGTGATTTAAAATATAGGTTTGCTAAAGAATATGTAAAATCTTTAATACACGAGGAAGTAAAAAAAATAGATGGTGTAGAAAGAAACCCAGAAAAAATGCAGGGTGTTTTAAGAAGCCTTGCAAGAAATATTTCTACCCAAGTATCTAATACCACTCTAGAAAGTGATGTTAAAAACTATTTTGATGAAGATATTTCCAGACCGACTCTAACAGATTATTTAAATACATTAGAAAAATTATTTGTAATAGAAGATGTGAATGCAACTAACTTAAATTTTAGAAGTAAACATGCCATACGTACAAAACCTAAAAAATATTTTGTCGACCCATCTATTGCAACAGCTATTCTGGAAATGAAGCCTCATGACTTAATTAAAGATTTAAATTCTTTTGGCTTTCTATTTGAATCTCTTTGTATGAGAGACTTAAAAATATATACTCAAAGCTATGGTGGCGATATTACTTTTTATCGCGATTCTAAAGATTTTGAAGTAGATGCAATTTTAAGAACAAGCAGTGGCAAATGGGGAGCAATAGAAATAAAACTAGGTGCCGGATACATAGATGAAGCAGCAGATAATCTTTTAAAATTTAAAGACCGTGTTGATATTAAAAAATGTGGAGAACCAGCATTTCTAGTTGTTTTAACAGGAACAAAATATTCTTATAAAAGAAATGATGGTATCTATGTTGTATCCATTGGAACATTAAAAAATTAAGTAGCAATACTTATTTTTTCCTAAATTGAAATTTCAACCGCACCATAAAGGTGTGGTTTTTTGATACAATAAAAGAGCCCCACCAGCCAGG
>CAKOPK010000022.1 GCA_934099115.1 uncultured Bacilli bacterium | reverse complement strand
AGTCCTAAGACATAACTACCTTTATTTGGCATATCTGCCCATGATAAGGTATCTCCATAATTATATTTAGTATTATAAATACCAGTATTAGGAAGTCCTTCTCTAGTATGAGTAAACATTCCTAAAAAAGTCATACCACTAGTAGTACCATAACTAGTAACAGCTTCGTTGGTAGCAATATTTAAATTACGACCTTCAAGTAAGTAAATACGATTATCAACATTTTTAGTAACGGTTTTAGACTCATCATCAATACTTACGGTCTCAATATTTCCTTCTTTATCTAGACTTTCTAATTTTTTTAAAAGATTAGCACCATTATCTAAATAAAGACTGGAATTATTTTGTAATTTTAAATCATCAATAATACTTAAAGAGAATAAGACATCACTATATTCATTAGTTCTATCGGTTGCTCCACTTAACATAATACTAGAGTTATCTATAGTTAAAACATTAGTTCTTTGAATAGATATGTTTTTATGAGGGTTATTATTAGTACCATAATTTTTAATAGTTATAGTACTTAAACCATTAGTACTTGAAGCATTACCACTACCAAAGATGGAACCATAGGTATTAAAGTTAGTATAATTTTTTCCATCAATTTTAATATTAATACCGTTGGTAACACTGATAAATGAGTAATCGTAGTTTTCATCACCACTGGCATTGGCCTCACCACCACCAAAGATAGTTCCTTTAATATTAATGTCGCCAGCACTGATATTAGGAGTATTATCATCTAAGTAAAGTCCTAATATTTTAATTTGGCTAAAGTCAGTTATATTCCAGTAACCGCTTAATGTTAAGGTGCCATTAGCATCAATTACCGATTGTCCTTCATAATAAATATTAGGAGTTATATAAGTTAAATTTCCTTCTTTAGTAAATTTACAATTATAACATTGGTTTAATGTATTATCACCAGTATCTAAAATAAGAGTAAAGTTTTTAATAGCATTAGTAGAAGTATTAGTAATATTTAAATAGTCATTCCAATAATCGCCAGTTGCATTTTTAAAGGTATCGTCAAATGTTATCTTGCTATAATTATTGGTATAAGCATTATTAGTACTATCATAATTAAGATTAGTATTATTTTCTAAAATAGCAGTTTTGCCAATATAAACATTGGATTTACCATATATAGTAGAAGTATTAGCACCGCCATAGACATTACCATAAATTGTAGCTCCGGCAATATTAACAACTGTTGTAGAGTTATTTTCACTTTCAAGACCGGTAGAGGCAGCATTACCACCGCCAAAAAGACTTCCTGATAATGGTGCCTTGCTGGTATCAGAGCCAATGGTAGTAGTGCCATTTACTGTAATACTGGTATTGCCTTTAACGGTTGCTAAAGAACCATTACCACCAGCATAAGCACTGCCTAAAATTGTAGCATCATTAATTAGAACTGTAGTATCTTTACCAACTGTACCATAATTACCACCGCCATAAATATTACTAGCAATATTACCGCCATTAATTATTAACATAGTTGAATTGGTAATACTTGCTTCATTGCCACCACCATAAATGGTTTTAAAAGTACCATTTTCGATAGTAACATCGCTTTTATCAGCAACAGCTAAATTACCACCGCCAAATAAATTATCAATGCTACCATTTTTTATAGTAACAATAGGATTTATAGTATTACCGCCGGCATTATTACCACCATAAAGATTAGTAATAGTACCGTTAGTTACTGTAATATTGGTATTAGTTACATTTCCACTTTTATTGGCTCCACCAAAAACATTTTGAAATTTACCATTTTCAATATTAATAGTGGTATCATCAATACCAGCTTCATTACCGCCACCATATAAGTTATCAATGCTACCATTAGTTATATTAATAGTGGTAGTAGCACTGTTGGTCTTATTACCACCACCATATAGATTTGATGATGTACCATCAATATAGTTAATTGTAGTATTAATAGTATTACCACCCTCGTTATTACCACCATATAAATTAGAAGTAGTACCACGTTGATGATTAATAATTACTTTATCGACACTTCCACTAGTATTAGAGCCACCATAAAGATTATTAATATTAGCTCCATTTTGTGAAATATTAACATTAGTAGCATTGGCGGCATTACCACCACCAAAAACATTTGTAATAATATCATCATTGCCACTAATTGAAACATTAGTTGTTGTAGTTGGTACTTTATTGCCACCACCATAAAGATTAGTTATATATCCTTTAAAAACATCTATATAGGTTGTGGTAACATTACCTCCTTCATTGTTACCACCAAAAACATTATAACTATTACCACCAGTAATAGAGACATTGGCGGTGGCAACATCACCACTAATATTAGAACCACCATAAAGATTATTGCAAATTGATGCTTCTTGATAAACATTGGTTGTGGTAACACTTGATTTATTACCACCACCAAAAGCATCACCAATAGTACCACCTTTTAAATAAACAGAAACATTTTGAGATAATGAACCAGACTTATCATGTCCGCCAAAGACACGACCAATATTACCGTTATTAATAGTTACCGTAATATCACCTAAAACATAAGGTATACTATTGGTTTGTCCTTCGCCACCACCGAAGACATCTCCTTTTATAATGCCATTATTTACGGTAACTTTGGTATTACCACCTGATGCATTAGTACTACTAGTACCATTTACAGTGCCAAGAGCACTACCACCATAAACGTTGCCATTAATAGTTAATTCTTGATTTAAACTGCCGATATTAACAGTGCTATTATCTCTTACAAAGGTATTAGAGCCTTTACCACCACCGTAGATGTTATTATTAACAGTACCGCCTAAAATATCTAAGTTAGAACTGCCATAAACAGTACCACTGATATTAGAACCACCATAAATATTACCTTCGACGGTACCATTAGTCATTTTGATATTTATACTAGCTTGTTTGCTACTACTACCAGAACCATTTTGGTTACCACCACCATAAACATTTTTCTTAATCGTACCACCTGTGATAGATATCTTAGTATAGCTTGATTGACTGGTACTACTAATACCCGTAGCACCATAATTACCACCACCATAAATACTATTGTTAATTACGGCATTACCCGTTATTAAAATATTAGAGTTATCGCTAGAACCAATTGATGAGGTTCCTGATCTTCCGTTACCAATTCCAAAAACACTACCTGCTTCACTTCCAAAAAGAGTGGTATTATTATTAACCAAGGTTTCATCACCGATTATGGCATTGCCCCCAATATAGATGAAACCAGTACCATTTACGGTACCATCTGAACCGCTACCTGTTGATCCATTAGAACCAGCAAAAACACTATAATTTACTTTACCACCAGTTAAAGCGATAATTCGATTACCATAAGTAGCGGTTTGCCCAGCTCCCCCAGTTATCATATCAATCGTACCGCCTGTTTGATAAATATAAGTATCGTTAACATTAGAGCGATTACTAGCGCTTAAAGGACCACCAATTAGATTGTAAATCCAACCGCCTTCTACCTTTATTTGTCTTGCGGTATAATGAGTTCCACCATAACGACCGCCAACATAAATTCCGGTTGTCAAATCATATTTTCCTGTTCCAAAGGAACCACTTTTAACAATGGTTTTCATCCCAACTTCTAAAGAAGAATAAATATCTCCACCCCAAGAACCACCGACACAGTAATAAAATTCTAAATTACTATTATTGCCAGTTACTCGGTCATAATCAGAGCCATAAACAACAGTAGCATTTACATAATCAGTATCTGAATTCCAACTATTGGTATTAGCATCATGAGTTAGGGAAGCAGAATTATACACTCCTGATTCGATTAGCAAATTATAAGTAGAATCATTGCCACTACTACCGGTATAACTATCACCACCAATAATGGATTCAATATTTACATAAGAACCATTTTGTCTAATTCCACGACCAATTTTCAAATTATGCCAATTAGCAATAATAGCATTACTAGCTTCTGCATTATTATTAGTCTTACGAGTAGTACTATAAATTTCCAGATTTTCAATAGTAGTATCATTATAGATATTAACTTTGGTTTCGTTACTACCCCACCAGCCGCCACCACTAGTCTCGGGACGCCAATAAGTACTATGTTTTACCCCATTATATAACCCTGTAAAAGTAAAGGGTTTACTACTGGTCCAATTTCCTTGAAAAGACCCAGTCAATACGGCTATATTAGTATCTCTAGTAGCCATATAATAATAAGTATTATTCCGATCAAAAAGATTATCCGATGTATTTTGTAAGTATTCATAATAAGTACAAGATGAACTAGTACATCTACCGCTTACCACTTTACCATCAGCATTATAATAACCATCATAAGAAGCATTATAACTAAATTCTCTAGCGATAAAATATCCAGCCATTATTTGATTATCAAAACTAGTATCAACAATATCTTCACAATGGATATTTAATCTGCTAGGATCAAGAACTGTCATATAGCCATTATTTAAATAATAATAAGTATTATTTTCATCATATGATTCATTATTAATCTTGACATAGTAAGTACAGCTATTTTGCCAACAGCGAGTATTATTTTGATGTCTACCTTGTGAGTTATAACCACTATAAGATTCACGATAGCCGGCTTTTTTTTGGTAATAATAACCAGTCATATCATACTCGTCACATACTCTTTTTACTGTTTGGAGTTTTTGCAATTTTTTATCATCAAAAGTATTAAAGACACTATTCCAATTATTAGATGATATATAACTTACTTTAGCATCAATCCAGGAAGCATGTAAATTTAGAATAAAATCATTATATTTATCATTATCTTTAGTAGGAGTTATTATGGCATATCTTTTATAATTATCATAATCAAAAGTAATTAAAGTATTAGAGGTATCACTTATCCAGCCATTAAATCCCTTGTCATTAGGTCTATTAGTAAAGGGATTATCAATAAGTTCTATATTAACTTTACCATCAACTACAGGATACCACTTATAATAAACCATTTTATTTTGGGTCTCATCTAAAGATATAGAGCCTCCGGCGGCATCATAAGTAATCATAACACGAACCATATTATGAATATTATATTTGTTTTGACTAGTAAATGTCGGTAGAGTTCCTCCTGTTTCTACAAAGTTTTTTGATTCATAATAATTCCAATCTGCTTCTAAGTCATTTATATATACTGTATTATCTATGATACCGCTAGTATTAGGTGTAAAACTTAAATTTTCGGTTGGGCTTAATGCTGTTGGACTAATTAAAGTATTTTTATTTACAAAAGTTATATTATCTTTAGTAATGTTTGTTATTAAATCAGTAGTACTAAAGTTTTCTAAAATACTTGAATCATAATTAGTAATTTTACTACCTGATATCTTATATTTATAACTATTATCAATAGTACTAGTATTATTAGTACTATAATCATCATAGATATCTTCTTTACTTAAAATATAATTAATTTTCGTATTATTTAAATCATAAGCGATTATTTTATTATCAGTATCGTTAGATTTAAAATTAGAATTTAAAATGATTTTTTCATAATTAGAATTAGTATCACTATATACTAAAGAAGCTATTTTACTATTGGTAGTACCGGTTATATCCATACTAATAGCTAGTAGTGATACATTTATATTGAAAGCATTTTTAGTAAGAAATGCTCCAGTACCAGTTACATTTAAATTAGCATTAGAAAAGTTAATGTTAGAAATATAGGTATCTTTTAAAGAATTAAATAAAGAATTTTCTAAATTAAAATTAAAAATTTTATGACCTAAACCATCGATATGGCCGGCGAAAGCTAAAGAATTATTGATACTTAAAGAATAATTTCCAAAATCAAGATCGTTTGTTATTATATAGTACTTATCTAAATAAAGATTAGCATCATTGCTTTCTAAAATATTTTTAAAATAAGCAAGTTCATTAGGAGTCTTTATTTCATAAGGATTTTCCATCGATCCATTGCCTGATGCAAAAGAGGTTGCAGCAATACCGTTATAGGCTGAAGATGTAATATTACTAGACCAACTAGGAATACGAATAAAAAGATACAAACATATTAAAACGATTAAAATTAAACCATAAAGTTTATAGTTAAGATATAATTTTTTATTTTTATCTTTAGTCATATATTCTCCTTATTAAATTTAGAAAAAAGCTTCACGACGTGAAGCTTTCACTTTATACTCCACTAAGTTTGTGAAGATTTTGATTAATTGCCAGCAGCACTAGATTGAGTACTTAACTGAACGTTGTAAGAAATATCTGTACCAGATGCGTTATTTTCGCAATCTACATCTTGTCCTTCAACCCACATATATACACGAATTTTTGTAACTCCAGCTTCTAATCTTACTACTTGTTGATATGCACCAGCATAAGCCTCAGGTGTAACAACACTTGGTGTTACTTCAGCGGTATTAGTCTTATCAGTACCGTTCATGGCATCTTTTAACTTAGTTGGATTGGCAATTTCTTGTTTTAAACCAAAATAGCCAGTGCGATTAGTCTTATCATCAACTGTAATACCATATTCAATTGCTGAGGCATTACCACGAGCTGTATGTGTATCAGCATTAGGTTCCCAAATAATAGCTGTTGCAGCGGGAGTATTTAGAGCTTGTAATGTACCGGCAGCAGTTTCACTTGATGCATTACCTAATGTTACAAAGCCAACACGAGCAGCATTCTTTAAGCCTTTATCTTCAGTACCTTCTTTAGCAATAACATTTGAACTTGTTGTTAAATAAATAGTTTGAGCTTGGTCAACTCTTAGAAACATATCAAAAGCAATGTAATCGCCAGTACTTCCAGCTTTTGCAGGACTTTTAGCAGCAGTGATAGTATATTCACCGGTTTGAGCATCAGATCCTACTACACCTTTATACATATTAAGTTCAGATTCACTTACTGTGCCATCAGTTGAAACTGCATTTAGAGTAGCAGGAACCATATTTTTTGCACCAGCATAACCTGCTGTAATATCAGCATTAGTTATTACTGTTTTCCACTCACTAGCATTTGTGGAAATTTGTAGACCATTACTAGCTTCAACATGAACATCTAATGTACTAACAGTAACAGTTTGATTGGCTGTAAACCAAGCATAAGTTGCTGTACTAAACATTATGATTGTCAAAACTAATAAAAGGACTAATGATTTAACTTTTTTTCTTTTTTTGTCTTCTTTTCTTTTTGACATTTTTTTCAACTCCTAGTCTTCTTTTATATGTTCTTCAGTAAGATTCATATGCATTTTTATTTCCCCACCAATTAAGTCATCAACGCAATCAGGGTCGTCGCCTTCAAGCCATACTACAATTGTATAATGGTCAATATCGCCTGGATTAAAGTTTGTTCTTTCTTCTAAAATAAGAGTTTCAGGACTATTAGCTAATTCTTTAAAAGCAACAGTATTTTCTTCTGGAGCATTAGCTAGTGCATTTTTTTTAGCATAAGTAGTTGCTTCACCATTTTTATAAATTCGGATTCTAATCGCTTCATCGACTCTCTTAATAACATCATCTAAAATCACTTCATACCAATAATTAATAGTATCCTTACCACGGTTTTCTACATAAAAGGTATAAGCAATATAGTTATCTCCATTATGAGCTCCTTCACCTTCAGTATCAATATTATCAGGTAACCATTTATAAGATATATTATCCATAAATTTAATAGGTGTCGCTTCTAACTTTCTTCTAGCTTGCGGATTATTTTCCGATTCATAAATAGTAATACCACTTTCTAAGGTGTCATTAGAATCAAGAGTAATTGTAAATCTACCTTCACTATAAATTATTTTCAAAATAATATATAGCACAATTAAAAGTAATAATAAGGATAACAAGGCTATTTTGATAATTCGCACTGTTATTTTTCTTTTTCTTACCTTATCTGCAGTTATAATTACTTCTTTTGCCATATTACCACCACAATGCATATATGAACTACCTCTATCATATACTACTTTATTGTATTATATTTTAATTAAATATGCAATTGTTTTGTCAATTTTTGTCGTTTTTTGTCATTTTTGTCAATTTTGTCAATTTTGTCAATTTTGTCTAGTTAATTATTTTTATAAAACTTAATTTTAATCTTAAGCATCATTTTGACTTTTAGTAAAAAGTTGTTTATAATTTGATTAGTATAGAATATAAGGAAGGGAATCAATTAATATTTTATTATTTGATTATATAAGTATTTATGAAGTTAAAAAAATTATATTTATTACTTGCTTTAGCAAGTTTATTATTATTAGTTAGTGTTATCCAAAATACTTATGCTAAATATATTTCAAAAGCCACAGCTAATTCTAATTTTACTATTGCTTCCTGGAATTTTAAAGTAAATAATCAGGATATAAATGCTAATAGTAATTTTAGTAATGTTATAGTACCTGTTTTTGAAAATAATCCTAATATTAAAGATAATGTTATTGCTCCAACTTCGGAAGGATATTTTGATATTAATATTGATCACAGTAATGTCGATGTCAGTTTTACAGAGAAAATAAATTTAAATCTTAGTGAGGCTAACACTGTTAGTGATTTAAAAATTACAGGATATGCCATAAATGATGGTTCAATAATAGAATTTAACGGAAATGAAATTAGCACTGATTGCCTTTTAAGCGATAATGTCAAAATTAATAAATACCGTATTTATGTTACTTGGATTGACGGCGATGGTCAGACTATGCAAAATAAGGATGATACTGAAGCTACTGAAAATGGTAATGCAAGTATTAGTGTTAGTCTATCATTCATTCAAAAAGCCAAATAAAAATAACTGCTTTAATTTTATATGATTATATTATAAGGTTTGTATTATAAATAGTGTTAATGAGTAAAATCATTAACACTATTTTTTTACAGAAAAAAGACATAAGTTTGATACAATGTAATTGACCATTATACATTGAAAGGATTTAAACTTATGTCTACAAATGATTATATCTTAAACT
>CAKOPK010000021.1 GCA_934099115.1 uncultured Bacilli bacterium | reverse complement strand
CTAACTGCTGTCTCCCGTAGGAGTCTGGGCCGTGTCTCAGTCCCAGTGTGGCCGATTAACCTCTCAGTTCGGCTACGCATCGTTGCCTTGGTAGGCCATTGCCCCACCAACTAGCTAATACGCCGCAGGCCCATCACTAAGCGAAGCTTTGAGGCTTCTTTACTCCGTAGAGCACATTCGGTATTATCAGTCGTTTCCAACTGTTATCCCCAACTTAGAGGTAGGTAACCCACGTGTTACTCACCCGTTTGCCACTAGAGGGAAAATCCAAATCTAAGAAAATCCTTAATTGAAGCAAGCTTCTCAAAATTCATTTCTTGTCAATGGGCCCTCTCGTACGACTTGCATGTCTTAGGCATGCCGCCAGCGTTCATCCTGAGCCAGGATCAAACTCTCAATAAAAATTGATTTATTTAAATCATTTAAATTTTAGTTTAATCTAAGCTACTCAAAATTGACTTTTTAACTTAGTTTTCAAAGATCATTTCAACGTTGCCTTTTTTGCATCGCGTATAACCAGTATAGCACTTTCTTGATGCTTTGTCAACAACTTTTTTTGATTTTTTTGCACTTTTTTTATTGGCTTTTTTAGCCTTTTTCGTTGAGTGCATAAGTAATATAACAAATTCCACATTTAAAGTCAACACTTTTTTGCAAAATTTTCGACTTTTTTTGCATTTTCTGCATTTATGGCTAGTTTTCGGCATTTTTTACGTCTTCTTTATATTATATTCGCTACTTTTTATTATATGTCTTTTTTCTTTTTAGCTATGTTTTCCTAAAATTTCTTTGTAAATATTATAATATTTTTTTATTTCTTCTTCTGAAAATGGACTTTCGTTTTTTCGCTTACGATCTATTAATGCATTTAATTCACTTTTTATTACCATTTGTATTTCTTTTGGATATTGCATTATTCGTTTGTGATAATTGTATTCGTTGTAATCTAAAATTTTAAATCCGCCATCGGGGAATACTCTTAAATCAAGATCATAATCGATATATTTAATTATTTTGTTGTCAATTAAATATGGGGTGGCGATGTTACAATAATAAAAGAGTCCATAATCTTTCAATTGGCCTATTATATTAAACCAGTGCTTTTTGTAGAAAAATAATATTGCTGGTTCCTTTGCACGATAACTTCTGCCGTCGCTTTCTGTTAATTTTGCTTTATTGTTAGCTACAATTATTTTTTCATCGTCTATATGCAATACAATTGCCTCATCGCACAATTGATGTAAATAGCCATTATGTTTATAACAGTGAATCTGCAATTTGTCTCCTATTTTGATTTCTTCTTTCATTTTTTCTTGTATAATCAATCTTATAGAAATATTAATTAATTAATTTCTATTATTGATTAATCCCTTTCTATTTGTATTTTTTGAATCATCATACAACTCCTAACTAATACTCATTATATCAAATAAATTTTGCTTAGTAAATTAGCGAAAATAAAAATTTTTGTTTTAATTAGAAGAAAATATTAATTTTATTTTTACCAATTTTCACCATTTTTTGACTGGGCATTTTTTAAATTTAATTAAAACCAATACTACTCTTTCTTAGTATAGCTTTTATACTTTTTTGACCGGTTAACGCTTTTGCTTTTTAACCTTTTATATTCTTGTTATTTTCTTTTTAGATTAACTATATTAAAAGAAAAAATGTAAACAGTTTTAGCGTCTACATTTATTATATTTTTATCCTTGGATTACTCTATTAATTTTTTTAGTTAGATTTTGTTATATTTTTTACTCTGCTGAATTTAATGATTCAATCGCTTTTTCTAATTGCTTGTCTTTTATTTCTATTATTTCATCATTTTCATTTTTTACTGTTTCATTACTAATCTGATAATCAGGTGTTATTCCTATTTGGTCGATGCAAGTTCCATTAGGAGTTAACCAATAAGCCGATGTGTATTTAATCATTGAACCGTTATCTAATTTCATCGTTTGTTGTACTTTTCCTTTTCCAAAGCTGGTTGTTCCAATTAAGGTTGCCCCGTAACTTTCTTTTAAAGCAGCAGCCATAATTTCAGAAGCCGATGCCGTATTGTCATTTATTAAAACTACTATGGGATAATTTCGGGCTTCTGATGTTTTATCAAAATAATTTGTTACTTCATTTTTATAATTTAAGCTATATATTTTTTTGCCTTTTTCTGTAAATAGACTTGTTACACTTGCAGCTGCATCTAAATATCCGCCAGTATTATCACGCAAATCAATTATTAAAGATGTCATGCCCTCTGCTTCTAGTTTTTTTAGTGCTGATGAAACTTGAGTTTCTAGTGTATTAGAAAATGTTTCTATATATATATACCCTGTAGTCGTATTTTCAATCATTTTATAATCTATACTTGGAGAAATTATTTTCGCATTTTTCAAAGTAACATCTATTGTTTCATCTCCACGTTGTAATTTTAGGCTAAAATCGCTTTTATTTTCTTTTATTAAAGCCACAATATCACTTGCACTCTTGGAAGTTACATCTTTGCCGTTATAGCCAATTATGATATCTCCTTCCTTTATTCCTGCTTCACTTGCCGGAGTATTTTCATAGACTTTGCTGATACTTTTGTCAGAATTATTTATGGAAACTCCAATTCCTGTGTATTCTCCTGATAATTTTGTTACTAACTCCGATGTATCAGTATTATCTAAATAGGTTGAATAGTCATCGCCTAAATAGTTCATCATTGCTGCTATTGCTTTTTCTAAAAGTTCTTCTTTGTTAACATCTTCGTAGTATTCACTTGTTATATTTGCATAAACCTCTAAAAACTGACTTAGCTTCTCATCTTTTGATAAATCTGCATATGTTATTTCATTTGTGATTTTATTATCATTATATATGATAACCCCTGTGGTTAATGCTGAAATTATACTTGTTATTACAACAATTCCTAAAACCCAAGGCAAACTAAACCCAGAGTCTTTTCTATTTTGTTTATATGTTTTTTTTAAATTCATTATTATTGCTTGGCCTCCCCATATTATTCATTGTTTACTTCTTATTATATAGCTATCATATCATAAAATTAACTAAAATTAAAGATTAATGCCCTCAATTTATTATTTATTAATTTTTTCAACGTATAGTTAACTATTAGCATTTTCATTATGATATTTTTTAATGCTATAATCATTATAGCAGGCACACATTTGTTTGTCAAGTTGCAAGAAAATTAAAAAATATTCTTTTTATAGTATATATAATTTAAACAATCTGTTAAAAATCTGTTATACATTTACAATATCTTAGTTTAGTTTTTATTGATTTTTTTCATTTTTTAATTCTAAAGGAAAGCTAATTACTAAAAACTATTTATGATTTATTAACTTTTTCTCTTTTGTTTATTCTTATATAAAAAAGCAGTCACTTTTAAGACCACTTAATTCTATTTTTCTTTGGTACTAGCTAATTCACGAGCAATATCTTCATCTTTTGCCAAAGCTTTTGCTATTTTGTTATTAGATATTTTTAATAGTGCCACATTTTTTACTCTAAATTTGTCTAAATTCATTGTATTAACATTTACTTCAGAATCTTCATTCGTAATATATGGAGCATTTAAAGAATTGTTTAAATCAACTGTATATATTGCTAGTCCCTTGGAACCACTCTTATAATTTGATACTAGGCCACTATAATAAACGGAATTTACATCTTTGCTATTATATATAATTACATAGTATTCGCTTTCGTTGCGATTGAACATAGTTCCAATAATTGTCTTTTCATAATCAATGTTTCCTTCTGTTACATTATTACTGTTATTTTTATCTGTATCTTTTGAAACAAATATTTTGGTAAAGCCATAGACTATAAGCACAACAATTAAGACAACTGCTAATATTTTAATAAAGCGAATTACCTCTTCTTGCTCTTCTGTACGATAAGTTTCTTTTTTTATTTTTTCCTTTTTTGCCATTTTTTAATCACCTAATCTGATTATAGCAGGAAAAAAAGAAGAAAGCAACTATTAAAATCGTTAGAAAAACACGAGATATGTTTATCTTATATTCCAAATATCATTAGCTATATTTTCTTTCTTGTTATAAGATGTGTTAGTTTTTCTTTATTCTATTTACCTTTATTCTTTATTTACTATTGGCTACACTCTTTGTGTTTCCAAGTGATTCTGCTATTGTTACCATTTCTTCTGTAGTTAGGTCACTGCTAGTTAAATAATAAGAAATATTATCACTTGTCCAATACATAGAGTTGGCACTTTTAGCCGCAATTGTATCACTTAACATAACGGGGTCGCCATAAACAGGAATTACTTCAAAATCATTGGCTATATTCGCTACTTCCTCAATTAAAACGAAATTCTTTTCTCCAGCAAAGGTTAATATTACTCTGTTACCATCATCTGTATCTATTTTTTCACTATTTGATAAGTAAGTTTTGCTAGGTATATATAAAGGATAAATGATACTATCTAAGATATTGCTAGATTTGGTGTCACATTCTTCATTCTCACAAGTTTTATTTTCGTTGGTTTCGCCATTTGTATTTTCTTCGGATTTATTATCTTTATTTGTTGTGTTATCATTTGATGAATTATTTTTATCAGTTTTATTGCCTTTATTCGTATTTTCTTCTTTTTGATTATTTTGAGTGTTATCTTTACTTATGTCAATTAATTCCTTTAGGGCAAAATCGTTTTCATCTAAACCACCTTTTAGATTAATAGACGAGAATGTTGCTTTTATGTTAATGATATCACTAGAATTATATACTTCAACTTTTTCTAAGTTCATACTTTCGTCAAAATAAATCTTTTGATAACTTAATTCTTTATTATTTGGGTAATTTACTTTAGTTTTTATGACATATCCTTTATCTATTTTTTCTAAAGATTTTTCAGAATCATTTTTGATATCATTTAATAAGGATGATAAAATGTAGACTTGACTACTGTTAGATGGCCACTCACTTTGAAATTTAAAACTCTTGTTTAAACTAGGTGATATTACAAATACTCCATCCCCATTTCTTAGTATGATTTGTTCATGGTTGTTAGTTTGGTTTACTAACGTTACTTTGTAGTAATTTTCTTTTAAAAATTTGGCTTCTAAACTATAGGTATAAGTTTCTTCATTACTTAAAATTTCCATATTACCTTTTAAAATATATGATTTGGCATTTGTTACATTTTTTTCAAATTTATTTACTAAATCTTCAGTGCTTTTCTTTCCACATCCAGTAAGTAGAATTAGGCTTATAGTTAGAACTACTATTTTTTTCATAAAACACTTCCTTTTCTAATTTAACTATACTCTTGCTTTTTTAAAATATTCTACATTTTATTCATAAATAAAAGACTATTTATTTTTTTAATAGTCTATGCATTTTTATAAGTTGTTTCCATTCGTTTTGCCAGTGGTTTAGAATAATATAAATTATGATGGCGTTTTTTACTAATAGTGTGTTACTAAACAATAATTACTAGAAATGTTTGATTATTACTAAAACATATACAATTTGTACTTAATATAAAGTAATCATTATGACTTCTTATTTTATTTTTATTTTATGATTAATTTCTAATAGTCGCTATTAGATTAAAAATTATATTTTATTTTGTTAATAATCTTGCTTTTAATTGTTTGGTTGGTTCAGATATTTCTTTTTGTTCTTTTTTTAAGTCTTCTTCTAATTTTGTTATGTAAAGTAAAAGAGATTCATCTAAATTTTGATAGGCGGTATTTTTTAAATGTATGCCAAAATTATCTAAGTCTTTTCTCCCTATCTTATCTGCAATAAATATTATTTTGGCAAAATCATCCATGTTGGGAGAGCCTGTAGTGTGATAATATACAGAATTACATACTTCAGCATTTAAATGAAATTTTTCTTTTAAAATAATAGCACCTACTGGGCCATGTAATAAAACACTATTTTCTTCTTTTTGATAATAAGTAGGGATCTTGCCAATCTTTATCCAATAT
Source organism: uncultured Bacilli bacterium (assembly GCA_934099115.1). Lineage (GTDB taxonomy): Bacteria > Bacillota_I > Bacilli_A > RF39 > UBA660 > Caccenecus. The sequence goes on along the minus strand of CAKOPK010000021.1, from coordinate 3,278 downwards.
GCATTTTCTTCAAAAGTTAGTTCTTTTGCTATATCATGAGAAATACCTGCTAAATAAGCTAAATCGCCGTTTAAATTATAATGAAGTGCTAACTTTCTAGCTTCATTTCCCACAATTATACAGTGTTCATAACGAAAGGAAGATAAATTATTTTTTAAATAATTGGTCATTTCTTGTATTTTATTAATCATACTTATAAAAACCTTCTTTACTTGATTTACCAATTTTTCCTTCATCTATATATTTTTTCAATAGTTTGGCCATTCCTTTAAAATTGTAAGGGGCTATAAAAGAAGGAATTTTGGTGTAATTTAAGATTATTTTATAGGCAGTATTTAAACCAATAGTGTCTAATATTTCAAATGGTCCTTTAGGTGATCCTGTTCCTCTTTTCCAAGCTTCATCTATGCTTTTTACGTCTGATATATCATTTACTAATAAATCTAATCCTGAAAATAAAAATGGTATTAACATAGAATTTAATAAATAGCCTGATTTTTCTTTATAAATAGGTAATGGTATCATGTTTATTTCTTTAGCAAATTCTATAATTTTATTAAAAGCTTTATCGCTGGTATTTTTGTGTTTCATTATTTCAACCATGTTATTTTTCCAGATAGAGTTAGCAAAATGCATAGCTAAAAAGAGGTCTTCTCTTTTGGTATACTTTGCTAGTTTACTAGGTAATAAAGTAGATGAATTGGTTACAATAATTGTTTTTTTAGGGATAAGTCCAGAAATTTTTGTTAATATTTCTTTCTTAGCTTCTATATCTTCACTCATGCTTTCAATTACTAAATCAGCATTTTTTAAAGATAAAGCAAGATTTGTTTCTAATTTTATACTTTTATAAGCATTTTCTACTTTAGATAAACATTCTTCTTTATTAAAAGAATCATAATCAGAGATGCCAAAACACCAATTATTTATTATTTTTCCTTCTTTAGTAGCCATTAATTTTATACTTTTAATATAAGTCTCTTTTAAGGTATCTAATTTAGGCTTAGTTCTTTTAATACTATCATTACTTCTTAAGTATATAGTTGTATTAAAGCCTTGATAAGCAGATTGAAAGGCAATTTGAGAGCCCAGTACTCCTCCTCCAATAATTGTAATATTTTTCATATGTTTCTCCTTTTCTTTTTCTATTTTTATTTTAACAAAAAAATAATTTTTCGTAAATATATCTTGATGGGTGTAGACACTTTTTAAAAAAATATTAACAGTTTAGAAGTTAGTATCATTTATGTATAATTTATAATATTTTGTTTAGAATAATAGCAAAGGGTGTGATTAAATGGAAACTTTACAAAAGATAGCTTTAGTTTTTACTATTATTGGAGCCATCAACTGGGGATTAATCGGTTTCTTTGATTTTAACCTAGTAACCAGTTTATTTAAAGACTCTGCTGTAATTGCTAGAATCATCTATTCTATTGTTGGAGTTTGTGGAATAATTAATATTTTCTTATTATTCTCTCATATTGAAAAAGATGTGAATCGTTAGAGAAGATTCTTGGTATGAGCTACTTTTAAATAGCCTATTTAACTAGCTTTTACTTGTTCATAGGTTGATGCGTTTATTCTTTTTAGCTTACGCATCTTTTTTTTATTCTACGTTAATAATAAGTCTTTTTTCTTTTAAAAGAAATAATAGCCTAAAAAACCAAGGCCATGTTTTAAATCATAAATATTAGTTTTATTATTTAGTTCTAATTTATATTCTTTTAGTGTTTCTGTAATTAAACCTTTTAGTTATTTTAATCTTTCTTTATCTGGTAATAAAATCATCAATATATCGGACATAATACTTGCAGTGTAGTTTTTCTTTTAGATAATGGTCAAATCATTTAAAAAATAGATTGCCAATATTTGAGAAGTCATATTACCAATGGGTAAGCCTTTTTCAACAATTTTTTAATATTTTCATTTACATATTCTTCATCTGTTGAATCTATAATGTCTTTCATTTTATTATATATTTCTTCATCATCAATAAATCTGGTTATTTGTTTTAGTACTATTTCGTGGTCTATATTATAAAAATATTTTTTTATAGCACATTTTAAAACATATACTTTATCTTTAGAATACTAATAATATTACTAGAATAAAATAATACAAATTTTTCTAATTTTCCTCGGCTTTTAGTATTGGAACGTCTCTTACTTTATAAATGTCTGCTAAATCTTCATATTTAACACTTTGTTGATGTCGAAGTTTGTCAAAATAATTTTTTCTATTAGTAAACGGTTATTTTTCTTTTCTTGTTAGTTCTATAGCTTTTAAGGCATCTTCTTTAGTTCCTGCAACAAATAAGAAATATTTATTGTGGCAGAAGTTGGCAGTTTTAATTCCACTTATATTTGCTAGTTCTTGGTCTCTTAAGCCTCCCCATTCTTTTTTAAAAGGAATTTTTGAAGTAAAGCCTTTATACTTTGTAGGAATTGTTCTAGCTGCATATCCTCCTCTGTTTGAGGGATAGACGGCAAATTCTACGTCTAAATTTAAATAAAATACAGCAAATTCATAGGGGATAAATTTGTCTAATATTAATACTTTATCTTTTATCTCTTTATTTTTAATATCTTCTATTACTTGTACTCTATTAATGGCTGTTTTTAGAATTAAATCAAATAGAAAGCTGGCAAATTTTGTTGCTCTTAAGAAATATTCGTCCTCTTTTTCTATTTCTTCTCCACGCATCATTTCTATTAAACTAGGTATTGTATAGATATTAAAATTACTTTCTAATTGCATTTCTCCATTATCAAAAGCATCTATATTTTCTACTAAAAGATAATCCATTACTTTAAATGTATCTTCAATATTTGAAACATTTATTTTTTTTAGATATTCTCTACCAAATTTTTGCCATAATAATCCAAAACCACAATAGGTGATATTATCTTCTCTTTTTTTAGGATTTACTCCATGATGGTCAAATTCTCCTAAACCGATATCAAAAGTTAATTTCTCGTTGGTGTCTTGGTATTCTTTTAAACGAATTAAAGTTATATTGTCATATAGTTTATCTAAGAAAGCTGCTCCAAAACAGTCGTCGGCATGAAAATTACCAGCATGAGTTACACATGTTGCTTCCTCATAATTTTTTGTCATTGTTATCATTTTTTATCACTCCTTCATTATTATAAAGATTTTAAGACGTTCTGGCAAGAAAAAAAGACCTTTGGTCTATCTTTATAAATGGAAATATTAAGTGTCCACACATTTCATTACCTAAAATGTAAGATTTTTATATACTTAATAATAACTCA
>CAKOPK010000020.1 GCA_934099115.1 uncultured Bacilli bacterium | reverse complement strand
TAAAACAGAATTTAAAGAATATGTTGGTAATTTAAAATATACTGAATATAGATGTGAAGAGATATATAAAAGATTAGAAGAAATAGAAAGAGAAGCTTTGGAGTTAGAAGAATAATTTTATAAAGATTAAGTGAGGGAATATTAAAAAAAGACAAGTTCATAGTGTATTGAAAGCTGTTTTAGATTTATGAGAACTATTGAAAGTTGTAATGGAAAAAAGATTGTAGATCAAAATAAAATTTATGTAAAACCTAATTTTACGTTTGAAGATCATGAGAGTTTTGAAAATTGTCTGGATATGAAATATTATTTGTTTGTTGGGCGTGTAGAAGCATTAAAGGGAATTGATATAGTGGTTCGTGCATTTGAAAAGCTGCCAGATGAGAAACTTGTAATTGCAGGTTCAGGTCCTATGCTGGAAGAGATGAAAGCATATATCAGGGAACGAAATATAAAAAATATCGAATTTGCAGGATATCTTAGAAAGGATGAATTGAGGGAAAAATATAGTCATGCAAAAGCTGTAATTATGGCATCACAATGTTATGAGGCATTTGCCATGACGATTGCTGAAGCATATGCTTATGGCGTACCGGTAATTGCCGGTGATGTAGGGAATTTGACGAATATGGTGAAGGATGGTGTTACAGGGGTAAAATTTGTTTACAATTCACCAGAGAAGTTGGTAGAAGCTATTCATAAGTATAATCATATGGATATTATGAATATGAAGCAGAATGCAAAAAGATTTTATCAAAAGAATCTGTTGGCAGAGGATAATTATCATTTGTTAGAACAGATATATACGAAAATAATGAATGAAAGTGAAAGTGTAAAATGAAAATAATTGTAATGATGATGATTATGACAGACCGTAATCAGGGTAAATTTTATAATATGCAGGATTTGGGATTATGTAAAGCACTTGCAGCGGCTGGGCATAATGTATCACTTTACAATTTTGTGCATGGAGACACGGATGAAGAGATATATGTTAATGATAATCTGACATTGCATTATTTACATGGAAAGTCTGTTGGCGTACATACTTTTCATAAATTCGATTTTATAACAGAAGACGTAGATGCAGTTGTATGCTATTCAGATAATCAGATGAATTACAGAAAAGTAGTTAACATATGCAAAAAAAATAATATATTGTTACTTCCCTATGTTGGCGTAATAGGGAGTCATAATAGAAGTGCATGGAAAACAGCTTTGTTGAATTTTTTGATCCCAAATGAGAGAATATATAAAAATCAGATGGTGCTTGCCAAAACGCCTGAAGTAAAACGCCAGATGTTGGAAAAAAATATCAAAAATGTTATTGTAGCACCAGCGTGTCTGGATACAGATCAATTAAATAAAGACTATTATAAAGCGGGAAAAAAAGATTTACGGGAACAAATGGGATTTAAGGAAAATCACAAAATAATTCTATTTATTGGAAGAATGATAGAAGAAAAGTGGCCATTGGAGATGTTGGAAATTTTTCTGACATTATATAAAAAGGATTCACAATACCGCTTGATTATGATTGGAAAAGGAGATCTTTTGCAGGATGTTAAAATGAAGGTACATGCACAAGGATTTGAAGACAAAGTAAAGATTATTGAACAGATAGATAACAGTCAAATGTGGCAGTACTATAGGATATCAGATGCAATGATAAATCTTAATCGCGTGGAAATATTTGGAATGGCAATATTGGAGGCAATGTATTATGAATGCTTAGTTATTGCCAGAAGAGCACCTGGACCAGAATATATTTTGACAGATAGTGTCAATGGTTTTTTGTGTGACAGTACAGAAGAGATTTTAAAGACAATAGAACTGATGATGAATGATGTGGAACAGGCAAATCGGGTGAAGAGGGAAGCTCATTTGCGTATTGTAAAAGATTTCATGTGGGAATCAACGGCTGCTATTGTTCTAAAAACTATTCAGGAGGGGAAGCATTGGAAAAAATAAAAGTGTTGCATATTTTGTATGAATTATATCCATCTGGTGCAGAGGTAATGCTGAATTCCGCTTTTCATATGTGGGATATTTCTTGTGAAATGACTATTTTAGCAACAGGTAAGGAGAAAGGACCATATGCAGAAACGTTAGAAAAAACTGGGTATAAGGTAGAACTTGTTCCAACAAAAAGTGCTGATAAAGTAGGAAAAATACGACATATTATAGATTTTTATAAATTTATGAAGAAAAATAAATATGACGTTGTACATATACATAGAGAGTCATTATGCGATGTCTATGCAGCGATTGCATATAAAACAGGAGTAAGGACAATTATCAGGACTGTTCATAACAATTTTGCATTTAAAGGAAAACTGCAAAAACGTAAACAGCAGGAACGAAAAAGAATGCAGGATAAATATGGAGTTATTTTTACGGCAATCAGCGATGGAGTAGAAGCTAATGAGAAAAAGACCTTTAATATTAGCTGTGATAAAAAAATATATAATTGGTGTGATGACAGAAAATATCAGTTAATTCCAGATGAATTGAGAAAGAATGAAAAAATAAAAGAGCATTTAGAAGATAAATTAGTATTGATAACTACAGGAAATTGTTATGATGTTAAAAATCATAAATTATTAATGTATGCAATATCTAAAATGAAGTATAAAGAGAAAATAAAATATTTTCATATTGGATTTAAAGAAGGTGAAACACAGGCAGAGGAAGCACTGGTAAAAGAACTTCACCTGGATGATATTGTTATATTTGCAGGATTTACAGAACCAGAATCATATATGAAAAAGGCAGATATATTTGTAATGCCATCATTGTTTGAAGGCTTAAGTATTGCAGCAGTGGAGGCATTATTTACTGGAATGAAATTGTTGTTGGCTGATACTCCTGGTCTGGTAGAATTTCAGAATAAGGGTCTGGATAATATATCATATTTTCATATAGATACACAAAATCCATTATCAGATGAGAATATTAAGGTGCTGGCAGATAAGCTGGATAGTCTGACTCTTCAATGGGAGAATGGAACTATAAAAACTGACAGGCAGCAGGCAGAAAAGGCAAAAGAACTTTATTCCGTTGAAGTAGGTACTGCGGCATATCTTAAATTATATCAGGGAGAACGGTAATGCCAGAAACAAATAGAAATTCATCTTTTGAACTGTTGAGAATTATAAGTATTCTTGGAATAATGTATATGCATTCATTGGGTGTGATCGAACAGAATCTTTCTTCATCCACAGCTATATTGAGGATGGCATCGGATAGTTTGTTTAATGTTGGGGTTTCATGCTTTATTTTAATTTCAGGATATTTTAGTATACGGTTAGAATGGAAGAAATTAATTCGGCTGGATTTGATGGTGATTTTTTATGACATTATCGGCTTGATGATTTATAGCTGTTTTGGTGAAAAAATTGGTGGGAAACAGATGATTCAGGCACTTTTTCCCATTATATCAAGAAAATACTGGTTTTTATCATGTTATTTTTTTCTAGTGATTCTTTCACCTTTTATTAATAAAATTATGAATATGATGAAAAAGTCACAGGCACGGAAACTTCTTTTGGTGTTACTGTTACTTTTTTCTGTTATTCCGACATTCTTCTATTTTGAAATTATGCAGGATGGCGGTAAGGGTTTGATACAAATGATTATTATGTATCTGATCGGACGGTATATTGCGTCTTTTGAAGGAGAAAAAATATTAAGAAAAAATAGAATATTGTTCTTATTTATCATGAATGTACTGGTAACATTTATTCTTAATTTTGTTACATCAGAAATTAAGGGAAATATATCTACATTGTGGTCAAGAGATTGTTCTATTTTTATTGTTGTATCAGCAGTTTTACTGTTTTTATATTTTAAACAATTGGATTTTTATAATAAAGTAATCAATCAATTAGCTGGAAATGTATTAGCAGTTTATGTTTTTTCACCTTATATCCAATTCCTTATAGGTAAGAAGATTGATCTTAATTCGTATAATGAAAAATGGTATTTGTTTTTGATCATTATAATATACCTTTTAATGGTGGTTATGATATGTGTTATAATAGAAGAATTAAGAAAATGTATATTAGGGAAAATAGAAAATTTTTTTGCCGGATTTATAGCAGGAAAACTAAAAGATATTTATAAAAAAATTTTGAACGGATATTTCGGTCAAAAAACGAAAATTGCGGAATGGCTTGAAATAAAAAAATAGATGTGGAGGAGACGTTTCGTGAACGAAAAAAAAAGAAATGAGACTCTTGATTTAACACGTGGTGTAGCAATACTGATTGTTATATTGGGACATGCAATATTATCAGCATGGCAGGATGTCCCAACAGATAATTGGCTATATGAGTTGATTATTAATTTTCAGATGACACTATTGATGTTTATTAGTGGAATAACGGCCGGGTATTCATTTCCAACAAATGAACCAATTGTTTTTTTGAAAAAGAAAACATTAAGATTATTAGTTCCATATCTGTGCTGGTCTGAGATTTACTTAATATTGAACACAGTAGTTTGTAAGGAAGAGTGGAATTTGAAATTATTTTATGAGGCTGTATATAAATCTAATTTTTGGTTTTTACGTTTTTTGTTTGTTTTCTTTTTTGTACTATTTGTGGTAAACAGTCTTTATTGCATGGCTCAAAAGTACTTAAAAAAACAGAAGAGAATATTATTAGGCATTCTTCTGACAGGTTCTATATGGCTTGTATACATATTAGGAAAGATTCCATATGTAAATGAAAGTGTCAGTGTATGGTTCTATTTATGGTTTTTATTTGGATGGTTTATATTTAATAAGATGGAATGGCTAAAAGATAACAAAGTACTTTTTAAGGCAGCAGGTGTGGTTATCATTGATGCAATGGTAATTTTGATTATTGCGATTGTGGCAGGAGGAGATATTCCAAAGCAGGTACAAGGAATAATTATGGTTTTTGCAGTTTGTTATTTGTGTTATTTTACAAAAAAGATAATGCCTGTAAAATTAAAAAAATGGATAATTGAAATTGGAAAAAACACATTGCCGATATATGCGGTTCATTGGTGTATTTTATTTGGACCAATCTATAATGCAGGAATATATATGAAGTTAATTTCATGGTCGGGTATATCATATCCGTTAGCAGTTATATTGATTTTTATTTTTTTATTAGTTGGAACACTGATTATTACCATGTTTATGAAAAAAACTAAGATAACCAGAATACTACTTTTGGGAGAAAAATAATATGAGTGGCGGGAATGAAATAGACAGATTGAATAGAAATATAATGATGGATGTATTAAGAATTATAGCTATGGTAATGGTTTTGCTTGTTCATATACCTATATATATACCGTTGCCCTACTCTTTTCCAAATGGGCAATATGGTGTTGCAATTTTTTTTGTTTTAAGCGGATACCTTATTATGGAATCGCTGGAGCATACTCAGTCTGTAAAAAAATTTTATCAAAAACGTTTAATACGCATATTACCTGAATATTATATAATTCTAATTATTGGAATTATAATATGGGATAAATTGTTTAGGCAGATGCCGACAGATAATTTATTACATTTAGGTTGGCTTCGATATTTTATGTGCTTAAATACAATCCTGCCATCTAATGATTATTATTATTGGAATGATTTATGGGGATTATGGACAATTAGTTGTTTTATGTTTTTTTATCTTATTGCGCCATTGTTGAAAAAAATCACAAGTAATTATAAAAGGTCAATTTATATGTTGTTGATATCTGTTGTAGGGTGTTATGGGATAAAACAAATATTGCAAAGTCTGCTTATAAAGATAAATATTCCACAGGCTGAGTTACTTTCTGGAGATACTCCATTTTTTAATCTTATGATTTTCATGATTGGAATCAGTACATGGTATGCGGTGAAAGAAAAAAAGGAAAGTATATATTTGATGTTGTGTATAGTAGTTATTGCAATCATGATTTTTATGGAAAAATCAAATCGAATTACCTGGGGATTGTTTGCAGCTGCCTTTATTATTTTAGGAAGCAAAGTGCAGATAAAAAATGAAATATTCACAAAAGTTATTGAGAAAATCAGTGCGTATAGTTTTACTGTATATTTGGTTCATTTTCCTGTATTTCAAATACTTGGTCAAATGGGTATGAAAAATAGAGCATCAGTATATTATCTGAGTACTGCTATCGTAATAATCATATTTGCAGCGATTCTTATTCATAACATTGCTGAAAAGGTAATTATTGCGAATATAAATCGATTGATTATAAGGAGATCATAAATGTTATTTTCATCTTCTGTTTTTTTATTTTTGTTTTTGCCAATTACATTATGCATTTACTATAATCCGTGGACAAGAAACAAAAGATGCAATAGAGAATTTCGAAATATCTTTTTACTATTGGCAAGTTTGTTCTTTTATGCGTGGGGAGAACCTGTATTTGTATTCCTGATGCTTTTTTCCATTATAATAAATTGGATTATTTCATTACAAATGGAAAAGGAAAAAGCACATAAGAAAGTATGGCTTATCTGTTCTGTGGTGGTTAATATTGGTATTATTTTTTATTTTAAATACCTAACATTTGTTTTAAAAAATATAAATTATTTAGTAGGAGGTAAATGGAATATTCCAGAGATTGCATTACCAATTGGAATATCTTTTTTTACTTTTCAGATTTTAAGCTATATCTTTGATGTGTATTATGGTAAAGTAGGAGCTCAGAAAAAGCTATATAAGTTTGCGTTATATGTTGCAATGTTTCCTCAATTAATAGCAGGTCCGATTGTACGTTATTCGCAGATTGCGGAAGAAATTGATTCAAGACAGGAGAACAGAATGGATTTTAATGATGGAATCATTCGTTTTTGCTGGGGACTTGGAAAAAAAGTAATTTTTTCGAACTATATGGGAATGATTGCTGATAATATGTTTTATTTGTCAAAACAAAGTGAGATATCTGTTGTTGCAGCGTGGATTGGCGCGTTTGCGTATACTGCACAAATTTATTATGATTTTTCAGGGTATTCAGATATGGCTATTGGTCTTGGTAAAGCATTTGGTTTCCATTTTCAGGAGAATTTCAACTATCCATATATATCAAAAAGCATTACAGAGTTTTGGAAACGGTGGCATATATCGCTGTCAAGCTGGTTTCGGGATTATGTGTATATTCCATTAGGCGGAAGCAGAGTAAGCGCAGTAAAAGTGTTCTGGAATACGTTCCTTGTATGGTTATTAACAGGAATATGGCATGGTGCTAATTGGACGTTTATTGTATGGGGACTTGGCTATTTCTGCCTGTTGATGATTGAGCGAAAATTAAAACTGACAGATGGTATAAAGGGATTTGGACATATTTATACTATTTTTTGGGTAAATTTACTTTGGGTTATTTTTAGAGCTGATAATTTCGCTCTGGCATTAAAATATATTTCTGAGATGTTTGGAAAATCAGGTGTTATTTTGGACTCAGAGGCAGTAGAAGCAATAAACGGAAGCTGGCTGCTTTTTGTTGCGGCTTGTATATTTACTCTTCCGATAAGCAGGTGGATAGCAGATAAGCTTCGATTAACAGAACAATGCAGGAAAAATATAAGAAGTATTTTAGCATTACCAATATTTATATTATGTGTGGCAAAATGTGTAGTGTCTGCTTATAATCCATTTATATATTTTAATTTTTAAAGGAAAAGTCATATGAAAAAAAACACGTTAGAACAGTGGATTACAAACATCATAATAGGATTGTGCTGTGTGGCAATGGTGTTGGTAGGGGTTCGTTTGTTTGCAAAATTGCTTTTGGTAAATAAATTTAATTTAGACTCTCCAATATTGAGAATTATCGCAGACTATTCATGGGGAGATCTTCAGGAGAAACAGCCAAAAGAAAAGGCAGAAATTCCATCAGAAGAATTGGCTGTACTGGAGAAGATTTATGAAAATATTCCAGATGATAAAAATGAAGAAAAGTTAAGAACATCTATGGCAGAGAAAATCGAAAATAAAGTATCTGAAATAGAAAATAACATTACAACATATACAAACAAAAAATTTATAGGATATATTCCTCTTGAAAATATAAGTAAAATAACAGATAAAATTTTTGGATGGGAAATCGTTTATGCGAGAGAAGATGGTACAGATTACATTTTAAATACCGGATCAAAATATACGTCTACAGAACTGGCTGATATGACAGAAAAGTCAAATAAAGTTTTGGCTATAGCAGAAAGTGCAGCGGCAAATGATGCAGATTTTTTATTTGTACAATTACCATATAAAGTAGATGCCAGTAAGACACAGGTTCCCTGGGGGGCATCCGCCTATGAAAATGAGAATGCAGATCAATTATTGGAGTTACTTCAACAGCAAGAGATAAAAGTGTTTGATTTAAGAAAAGCATTGGATGAGGATGGATTTGACACAAATGATGGTTTTTATGTATCAGACGGACATTGGACGGTGAATACAGCTTTTCAGGCAACGGGGCTGATTGCGAATCATTTGAATGAAATGTATGATTATCAATATGATATTGATTCTTATTATAATATAGACAATTATGCAGTTCATACATATGAGACACATAATCTGGATTGGCCGGATGATGTAGATTTACTGCTTCCCAATTTTGATACAAATCTTCATTTTATGGATGCATATAGAAACGAAGAATATAGAGGTTCCTTTGAACAATCATGCATGGATATGAAGATGGCAGATACAGATGCAAGATCAACCGTATTGACTATTTATATGGCAAATCGAATCCGGAATAGTTATTTGGCGGAAATAGAAAATCTGATGGAGACTGATAATGCCGGAAAAAGAATACTAATTATTTCGTCATCATTTGGCTGGTACATTGCCTCATATTTAGCATTGGATACGGAAAAAGTGGATTATACTTATTATTATGATGAACCGGAAAAATTGAATTATATAGTAGAACAATTAAATCCAGATCTGGTTATGATGATAGATTATTGATATCAGTAAAAAGGAGAAAGTGTAATGGCAATATATGCATTAGGACAAAGATCAGGAGAAACATATGATGCAGCAGGAAAAGCGATTAGTGATGTATACCATATATTAGGTGAATTTGATGCAAAAGTAATATGGAATATGCCTAAAAAATGCAATAAATACTTAAAAATACTTGATATCCCCTATCTGACATTTTTTTTATTGGGAAAAGTGGGAAGTAATGATTATATTTTCTTTTCGATTCCGGAAAATGGATTTAAGATAAAATTAATAAAAAAATTGCAGAAAATAAAAAAGTATCAGATAGTATGTTTTGTGAATGACATTAACGCGTTCCGTTATGGAAATTTTGAGGCTGAAGAAGTTCAGACAAGAATGAGAGAGGAAATATCACTTATAGGAGTGGCTGATAAGGTTATAGCTCCCAATAAAAACACAATAAAACTTTTTGAAAAGTTTGGAATTGATTCACAAATGTTTCCGGTGGGGGTGTGGGGTTATCTGGTAGATGAGGACACGTGTCATAGGATACAGGAGAATGCAGAAAAGAAATTTGATTCAAAAATTAAGATTGCATTTGCAGGCAATTTAAATAAGTCAGAATTTTTATGGAATTTAGACGAAAATGATAATATTGAATTTGAATTGTGGGGAAAATTAGATACAAATAGAAAACCACTTCCGAAACAATGTCATTATCATGGAGTATTACCGTCCGAAAAAGTGCCGGAGGCGATAAGCTTTTGTGATTATGGACTTGTATGGGATGGTACGGGAAAAAATGAAATTGCAGGTGGATTGGGAGAATATTTAAGATATAATAATTCACATAAATGCGGATTATATCTGGCATCACAGTTACCAGTTATTGTATGGGAAGAATCTGGAATGGCAGATTTTGTGAGAGAGAATCAATGTGGAATTACGATTAAAAATTTACAGGAACTGTCTCAAAAAGTGGGAGAGACAGGCTCTTTTAATAAAGAAATGCTGGAAAAAATAGGAACCAATATAAGAAAAGGGACATATTTACACAGAGTGTTTGAAAAAGTTTTTAAATAAATGTTATAAAGTAGAGGAATTATAAATGAAAGTAATATCCGAGATGACGGGTGGATTTGGAAATCAATTGTTTGCATATGCCACAGCGTATGCAGTGGCAAAAGAAAATAAAGCAGATTTATATATTGATACTTATATGTCTGATAATGGTATGACAAGAGAACTTGGAATAACCAAATTAAAAATAGAATATAAAGATCGAATAAGTTATCTGTATAAAAAAGATTTTATTAACAGAGCATTTTTTAATAAGGTAAGACGCAGATTTGCTATAGGATTTGGAACAAAAATCTGCAAAGAAAATGGAAATTTTATATATCATCCTGAAATTATGAAGCAGGAAAAAGATGTTCTTTTAATAGGATATTGGCAAAGTGACAAATATTTCCAGAAATATCAGGATGAGTTAAGAGAATTGTTTCAACCTCAGGAAGAATACAGTGAAGCTGCAAAAGAACTTATGGAGATTGTGAAGCAAGATAATACTGTGGCAGTGCATATACGAAGAGGAGATTATCTTGACAGTGATTTAAATTTGACAATGGATTACTTCAGAGA
>CAKOPK010000019.1 GCA_934099115.1 uncultured Bacilli bacterium | reverse complement strand
TCACTTACATTATATCATAGGTAAATCTATGTGTCTTTTTTTATGTTTATTTCGGACACTTACTCTTTCTATTTATAATTTTTTCTATCAATTAGAACTTTTTTTAACAATATTTAATAGATAAAATAAAACTATTAAGAAATTCAGGCGGTTATATGCAAATAGCTTATATATATTATCTAGAAAAACTAAAACACGAAATTCTAGATGTTATGGAAGTTGATAAATCAGAAAATATAGATCCAATTCTAGTAACAGAATTTAAAAAATCTATAAAGAATATCACGCCAGAATATTGGAATAAAATTAAAGATTTATTTATACAAAATATAGAATTTACTTATTCCTATGATGAACAAATGACTTTTACAATACTTGCATCAAAATTAGGGCTTGAATTTCTAAGTAAAAAGCCAGAATACTGTGAAGAACTTGCAAGCATACTTCCGTTAACACAAAAATCTCCATTAAATTACAGTAGTTACGCTCAAATATTTTTAAAACCACAAAGCTATGAACTTATTGTATCAACAGTTGAAAACAATAATATTACTAGCTATTTTGAATTATTTCAAATAATATTAACTAGAATAACAAGCACAAACCTTTCAGAAGCAGATCGCAACTTTATATTAAAACTACTATATAGATTTAATGACCAAACACATTTAATCAAAAAGGATTAATATATAGTTATCCTGAAGAACTTGTTAGAAAGTTAATTAGAAATAGTTCTCATGAAAATGATTTAGTTTTAGATTGCTTCATGGAAAGTGCAACAACAGCAGTTTCTTGTATAAAAGAAAAAAGAAATTATATAGGTTTTGAAATAAATAATAATGATAATGGTAAAAATATAATTGAAATTCATCTTAAAACATCACTTGATAATGATTTAAAAAAATAACATCTAATTTGTTCTATAATTAAGTTTTTATTAATAAAATTTGTTAGAGATGAGGTGTTGCATGAGGGTCTATGTAAATTATCCAGTTGATAAAGATGGTGTATTAGAATTACAAAAAGCTATTGCTATATTTCATGCAACTTTGGTCATGAAATCAGTTGATAAATTAAATTTAGATAATTTTTCTAAAAAAAAGGTAATAAAGGAATTGTTAGAAAGAGCAAAGACAGAAGCACTCACAGAAGTAAAGCACTAGTGCCAATATTTTTTTTGCTAATAAATGCCATTAATTTTTCATCATTTTTCCTAAGTCAACTCTGCTTATTCCATATTTCATTCTGCATATCTTTATATATAAACTCTAAATACTTATCATTCCATACCATCTTATCTAGAATATCTAAAAACGAAATAACATCTTGTAAATGTTTTTTATTATATAATTGTTTATACTCCTTGTTTTCAAGTTGATACATCGTGTATCTATCAATATCAATAAGTTTTGCAACATCTTTTTGTTTAAATACCCATTAGTTGTCTATAATATTTTATTTGCTCACCAACAGAACTTGATTCGTTAATTTCTACAGGATCTATATATTGTTTAATTGGATATTTAAAATTGTCTTTTATATAAGCATTCGTTTTAAGTATATTACTTACACTTGTGAATGTTTCTTTCATTTCCGTGATGTGACAATTTCATTCTCAATGCACCTAGCTACATAAGTAGTAATACGAGTTTCTTTTCTTTTATTATAAGAATCTATTCCCTTTATAAGTCCAATTGTACCTATACTGATTAAATCATCAGAATCATATTTACCATTATCAAATTTTTTAACAATATGAGCTACAAGTCTTAAATTATGTTCAATAAGAATATTTCTAGCTTCTTTATCACCATTTAGCATTCTTTCAATCATGATAACTTCTTCTTCATTACTTAAAGGTTCCGGAAAAACTTGATTAGAATAACTACCTGTAAAAAACAACATGTCTTTTATAATATTTAATAAATAAAAAAACATTTCTTCACTCCCTAATAAATTATATTAGAAAGCAAAGAAATTAAAACAAAATAATCTACTCAAAAAAATGATTAATACCAACTTCTAAAATAACACTTATTTTATATAGTTCATAAATAGAAATAACCACGTTTTCATCTTCTTCTATTTTTTCTAAAATACTTCTCTTGATATTTGTATACAGACTTAATTCTTCAATACTCAAATTCTTTTCTTTACGATATTTACGAATATTTTTAGCTACTAATTGATACATTTCTGGATTTTCTTGATACTCTTTCATACGATATAACTTCTTACTAACAATATTGTACTATCTTTTAAGAATTTTATAAAGCATTTTATTCAAGAAAAAACTTATCCATAGAAACGTTTAAAACGATAGATATTTTATAAAGTGTATTTAAACTCATACCCTCTTTCCCAAAAGTAGACTCAAATCTTCTTAAAAAATCATTAGAAACACCTATATCAGTTGCTAATTGTTCCTGAGTAATTCCTGTCATTTTTCTATATTTACGAACATTTCTAGCTACTACTTCAATAATATTAGAATTAAAACTAAAATCTCTTTTGAATGTTGTCATTTCTTTTATTCCCTTCTATTATTATATTTTACTAGTTTAAGAGATTTTATTCTATGAAGTATTACTTCCTCTAAGATGTATCTTCATCTATTCATTATAAAGTAGCTATTCCAAAATGACAAGCAAAAGTTTACCAAAAGAAAACTAGAATCAACTCCTAGTTCATAACTCTTTTAAACATTTTTTCTAAGTCATAGATACTAAATTTAATAATAGTAGGTCTTCCATGAGGACAATTATAAGGATTATCACATAAAACTAATTCGTTTAATAATTCTTGTTGAGCTTCATGACTAATTCTCATATTAGCTTTAATACTCATTTTACAAGCTAGAGTAATTGCAATATGTTCACTAAACTTGACTGGATCAAATTTTTCTTTATTAGTAATCACTAAATCAATAATTCTTCGTACACTCTCTTCTTCATAATTTTTGGTAATCCAAGTTGGATGTCCACTTACTTTAAATGTATTTACTCCAAACTCTTCAATTATAAATCCCATTTCTGTTAAAATATTTAAATTCTCTTTTAAGATTGTAAAATCACTCGCCGATAATTCCACCATAATAGGAATAAGTAAACGCGTTGTAGTAGTAACTCTTGCCCTAAGAGCCTTCATATATCTTTCATAGTTAACTCTTTCTTGTGCAGCATGTTGGTCAATTAAAAATAGGCCTTCCTCATTTTGAGCAATAATATATGTTCCAAGTGCTAATCCTACTGGATAAAGATTAAAAGATTTCATTTCTTTATTCGTCACAACTTCATGAGAAGTATTAAATTCTTGTTTTAAATTATCATCTTGTACTTCTATTTTAAAATCCATTTCTGTTTGAACATTCTCTTCTTTATTCTTCATTGAAGAAACAATATCCGCTATAACACTATCTTTAATAATAGCAACGCTCTCATCTTTGAGTGCATTAGGTATTAATAAATTATTATATAAAGTATCTTTTAAAGTCTTATAAATTAAATCATATAAATCTTGCATTTTAGACATCTTTATATCTTGTTTTGTAGGATGTATATTAACATCTACCAAAGTAGGATCTGTATTAATCTTTAATACAACAACAGGATATTTACCATCTGGCTTATAAGTATAATAAGCATCATTAATTGCTCTATTAATATCTATATTTCTAACAACTCGATCATTTACAAAGGTATTCATATCATTTCGATTAGATTTTAAAACCTCAGGTTTACATATATACCCATATATATCAAAATCATTATTACTAGCCTTAAATTCTAACATTTTATTAGAAACATTCAACCCATAAATTTCGTGAATAGTCTTTAATAATTCATTACTTCCACTAGTTCTTATTAAAACTCTCTCATTATTAGTTAAAGTAAATTTAATATCCGGTCTAGAAAGAGCTAATTTTTCTATTAAGTTTTCACAATTATATAATTCAGTATTTTCACTCTTCAAGTATTTTAAACGAGCAGGAGTATTATAAAATAAATTCGTAACAATTATATCGGTTCCTCTTCTTAAATCTCCTGCTTTATCTTCTAAGACTTCTCCCCCTTTTAAATGAAGAAAAGTAGAATCATTCCCATTACTAGTCTTTAAAAATACTTCTGAGACACTGGCAATAGATGGCAAAGCTTCTCCACGAAAACCCATGGTATTAATAAAAAATAAATCATCATCACGTGTTAACTTACTAGTAGCATGTCTTCCAAAAGCCATATGAGCATCCGTATTATCCATGCCATCTCCATCATCTATAATCTGAATTTTTTCTAAGCCACCCTTCAAAAGATGAATCTGAATAACACTAGAATGAGCATCAATACTATTTTCAACTAACTCTTTTACAATACTAGAACACTTTTCGACAACTTCTCCAGCTGCTATTTTATTAGCAAGAGAATCACTCATAACATGAATTTTACCCATTGTACTTGCCACCAATTTCTATATCACTAATATCTGTTCTTACTTCATATGGTTGAAAATTAATCTTAATGGTACAAGCCTTTTTTATATTTATAAAACCAACCCCAGGTATAACTAAATCTTGATTATCACCTAAAGTTAATTCTTTAAAATCTTTATCTTCTATTTTATATTCTCTTTTTACATCACTAGTATTTAAATAAATAGTAATCTGATTTTCTTCTAAAAATAAACATTTTAATTGTTTTAAGATAACCACAGTTGTATTTGGCTTTATTTGATAAGTAATTGGTTTCATTTCTTTTTGTAATAATTCTCTATTACCTAGATTAGGATATAAAAAACCAGGAGTATCATAAATAATAAAATCACCAATCTTTAATTTAATAAAATCCAAAGTAGTATTTTCTTTCGAACTAGCAAGTATTTCCTTATGAATATTATTCTCTTTTAGTAAAGAATTAATAAACGTACTTTTACCAGCATTAGTAACTCCTAAAATATAAGCTGTTTTTATATTTTTATTTTCCATATATTTAAGAAGATTATTAGATATATTTTTATCTTTACTAATAAATAAAATATCTGTTGTAATATGATATATTTCTCTTAACCATTCCTTAAGTTTTTCTACTTTCATCTCTTTTCTTAATAAATCACATTTACTAACCACAAATACTTTAGAAACTAAAAGTTTATTAAAAATAGAAACTGTATACTGATTAATATTTAAGTAATCTACTAAATAAAAAGCAGTACCTTTACTCTTATTTACTTTTTTTAATATTTCTTCTTCATTTATAGTGTCATTTCTTTTTAATTCTCCATAATTTTTTAAGCGAAAACAACGCATACAATAAGTTTTTGTTAAAAGTGGAGTATATCCAATTAAATTTTTATCTTTGTCTTGTAAAACAACCCCACAACCCATACATTTCTTAATCATAATAACTACCCTTCACTAAAATATTTTTTCTCTTTAAATTGCGATAAATAAAACCTTCTAAAAAGCGATTAATCTTTGTACAAATTTTTTCATATTCTCCAATAGGATTAATTAATATAGAAGTTATCCCTACCCTATTAGCACCATAAACATCTGTTAAAAGTTGATCCCCTATCGCTGCTATTTCATACTCTTTAAAAGAATACATTTTCATAATTTTTAAATATTTCTTCTTAAAAGGCTTTTTAGCACTCGCTGCAACATCTACATTAAGTCCTTCTTTAAAAGGAATTAATCTTTTTTGATTACTATTAGAAATAATAATAACTTTAAAATCTCTTTCTAAATAAGCAAATAATTCTTTCACTTTTTTACTAGGAACACTTTCTTTAACTGGACATAAAGTATTATCTAAATCAAATAAAATACAACGTATTCCCTTACGTTTAAGTTTTTGATAATCAATATCATATATATTCTTCTGATACATATCAGGTATAAAATTCTCCATAACTACTCACTTTCTAATAACTACTTACACTGAAAAAACAAATTCAGTCTCTTTCTAAAAAAGATTATAACACGTTCAAAAAAAGAAAGAAACAATTATCTTTCTCTATTTGCACTTTTATTTATTTTAAAGCTCCCAAAATATTACTTATAAGATCAATATTATCAATCGCATCACTTATTTTATCTGTAGTTCTAAGTTTATACTTAACTTTCATAGCTTCTTTATATTTTTTTAAATTACTAGGATTACGATTTAAATCTTTAATCCAATAAGAATTACTCTTTAATAAATCCCACATTTTCTTATCCTTTTTTAGATTCATTAACACACTATATTGCATTTCTAATCCTCAAAAAAATGATTAATAGGTCTAGGTGTTGTAGGCCCTTTTATAACATTAGTAGCACTATCTGTTCCTTTACCCGTAATTTCTGCAACTAAATCTAAAGCTTTTTGTGCAGTATGAATATGTTTCTGTACAGAATCCATATCTATATTTTTTACTATATTAGATATATTATTAAAGCTATTGCTACTAGAAGTATCTCTAAAATAAGTATCCCAAGCTTTTTCATCTGACCCATATATATCATATATTTCATAAAATTTTTGCCAAGATCCATCTCCAGATTTAATACTACGAATAAGCTCTGGATGTTCTTTTGCAAAATTTTTAAATTCTTCTTTCTTATCCATAGAACCATCTCCATTTAAACTTATGTTTTAAAGAAAAGAAAAAGAACTCTAAATGAGCTCTCTAAATCTTAAAATCTTCTAGAAAATCCGCCATAGAAAGTTCTCTAGGTTCTTTTTTAACAGCAATTTCTTCTACTACTTCTTTTACTTCTTCTTCCTCTTTTTCTTTTAAAGCAACTTTACCAACATAATCTAATTTATATTTACTAATATTAGAACCAGTAGAAGCTAAATCCATAATTGCAATATCGCTATTCTTAATAATGCGAATATCACTATCTGCCTTTGTTAAGATTAAATCTCTAGAATTAGTTCCTAGTGCATTTAAAACTCTATAAGTAACAGTCTTCATCTTTTTAAATAATAAACTACCTTTTTTAGCTCTAGAATGGCTCTCTAATTCACTAATCTTAACCCTTTTAGCTGTCTTACTATCTGTAAACACAGTAACATATTCTACTAAATTATTAAACGTAAACATACTCTTTAAACTATCTTCTTTTAAACTAATACCTTTAACACCACTAGCTTTTGCTCCTACAACAGGTAATTCATCACTCGCATAATTTAAATAATATCCATTTAAAGTTACCATTAAAATTCGTTCAGAATCTTTTACAACACTAATTAGTTCATCATCATCTTTTAATTTCATAGCAACCATAGGCTTAGAGCATCTTTGAACTTCATAATCTTTCATAAGAGTTCTCTTAGCCATACCATTTTTAGAAGCTAAAACCAAAGTATCTTTACTATTATAAATAAACGAAGCAATGACTTTTTCAGAAGCATTTAACATTACAACATTATTAATATGTTTTCCTAATTCCTTCCATTTCATTTCTGGAATTTTATAAACCGGAATAAACAAATAATTTCCTAAATTTGTAAAAATCATTAAAGTATCTAAAGTTGTACATTCATATAACCCAATAACAAAATCTCCTGGTTTTAAAGTAGTATCTTCATTACTTGCAGCATAACTCTTACTACTAACTCTCTTAACATAGCCTTCATTTGTAACCACTACAACTACATTTTCTTTAGGAATCATTTCTTTAACATCTAATTTAATTTCTTGAATTTCATCTTCTATCTTTGTTTTTCTAGGTACTGCATAATCTTTCTTAATAATCTTTAATTCTTTCTTCATAACATATTTTAAAACTTCTTCATCATTAATAATAGCTTTCAATCCCTCAATTAACTTAATTAACTTCTCCATTTCTTCTTGAAGTTCTACAACATCTGTATTTGTAAGTCTATATAATTGTAACTCAACAATTGCTTTTGCTTGTTCATTAGTAAAATCAAATTCACTTACTAAATTATTGATTGCATCACTTTTATTCTTACTAGCACGTATTACCTTAATAACTTGGTCTAAAATAACTAAGCATTTAATTAAACCTTCAACAATATGCATTCTCTTTTCATAAGATGCTAAATCAAACTTAGAACGTTCCAAAATTACTTCTTTCTGATGGGCAATATAAGCATCTAATATTTCTAAAATTCCCAAAGTTCTAGGCACACGATTAACAATTGCAACCATATTATAATTATAAGCTATTTGTAAATCAGTATTTTTAAACAAATAATTCAAAACAAAATCTGCATTTGCTCCTGCTTTTAAATCAATTACAATTCTTAATCCTTCACGGTCAGACTCATCACGAACTTCTGCCATTCCCTCAATTTTTTTATCAATACGAATACCATCAATCTTATTTACTAAAACCGCTTTATTTACATCAAAAGGAATTTCACTAATAATTATTTTTTCTTTTCCTTTTTCTTTAACTATCTCATATTTAGAACGAACAATTACTCTGCCTTTACCACTTTTAAAAGCCGAACGAATACCATCTGCTCCACAAGCAATACCACCAGTTGGAAAATCTGGACCCTTTACAATCTCTAAAATTGTATCTAATTTACAATTAGGGCTATCAATACGTTTAATAGTAGCATCTATAATTTCTCCTAAATTATGAGGAGGAATATTCGTTGCATACCCAGCACTAATTCCCATTGTGCCATTAACTAAGAGATTAGGAAACTTAGCTGGTAATACTGTAGGCTCTAATAAACGGTCATCAAAGTTAGGAGCAAACTTAACAGTATTTTTGTCTAAATCTGTTAATAACTCATTACTAATCTTTGAAAGTCTTGCTTCAGTATAACGATAAGCAGCCGCTCCATCGCCATCCATTGAACCATTATTACCCTTCATGTCGATTAATATTGTATTTTGTTTCCACCACTGACTCATACGAACCATCGCATCATATACAGACGAATCTCCATGAGGATGATATTTACCCAAAACATCTCCAACAGTCGCAGCACATTTAACATACTTCTTATCATATGTATATCCTGCTTTATACATAGCAAACAAGATTCTTCTTTGAACTGGTTTTAAACCATCACGAACATCAGGTATAGCACGGTCTTGAATAATTTCTTTTGCATATGACCCAAATCTTTCTCCCATAATTTCTTCTAAAGCATAATCTTCAATTCTTTTTAATACATCATCTTGCATGTTACTCACCTTTATTCATTTTAACACAAAGATTTAGGAAAGAAAACATTCTTTACACTTTTCTACACTTTCTTGCCCATTTTTCCTAATTTTATTCAACAAAAAAGATACTGTAATAGTCTTATAAACAAGTTATAAAACATCAGTATCATATATTTAAGTTTACACTTATGATTAATCTTGTATCCTAAATCTTTATATTTAGTCTTAACCAAATATGCAAGTTTTAAAAGGATATTGTTCACATTATTGTTGTTGAGCCAGCGTTAAAGTTATACGGAGTCATACTGGTATACCATTTAATAGATTAACCAAATTAATTTTAACACATTTTATTACCAAAAAATTAAATATTTAGTATTCTGTTTATTAACTATGCAACAACATAAGGATTAGAAGAAGTTCCATTTCCACTTGCAAAAGTTGTCGTATCAGCTTTCAGATTGATTACAGGTCTTGCCCCACGGGCGCTAGCCACATTATACGGACAAAGCCTACCATTCGAACGAACCGTATATACATTTGCACTACCGAAACTATACTCACTTGGAGACATGGTCCAGTAATAATTTCCAGAATATAAGTAATAGCTATTGTTAGCGGTACCATATACGGCTCCTGCATAGTTTACTTCATCTGCTGTTATTAATCCTACTGGTGTTGTAAATCTATCTCTCGTATCTGCACATTTTAATGTTGGTACTTTACTTGACATTACTCTTATAAATGCTGGATAATAGGTTACTTTTGTGCCAGTTCCTCCACTGCCATTTATACTAGACTTATCTGTAGATGGTTGTCTATCATTACAGAATGTTGCTCCTCCTCCGGTCGCTATATAATTTGAATAGTTTGCTAAGTTACTATTATACCAGTTATCTAATACTTCTTTTATAGCACTATTTGTTCCATTCCCATGGACTTGTCCAATGATATATTGATATCCTATATGTACGTTATCACTACCAGTACTATTAAATACACTTGTTCCTATCTGAGTTGTTTCTCCTGTTTGATCTGTTGTAGTCCCATTATAGATCATTCTTATGGTGCCATCTCCATTTATTCTGATTATTCTCCAATAAAATCCACCAAATTTTACCCAGTTATCTGTTGGATTGCCGGCAAAATAATAACTTGTCCCATAATCATCTGCTGCTGTATATAATGTTCCGGTAGTTGTTGAGGTAAAAGTTGTACTAAAATCTGCTCTTGACGTTATAGTTGGTGAATTTGCTAGGATTATATCTTTTAAAACATTTTTTATATCTACACTCGTTGTCTTTACTGCACTCTGGTTTCCTGCACTATCTACTACATAGGTATAAATACTGTAGGTTCCTGCTCCTACTGTAACACTGTAAGTATTACTTGTACTAGATGTATAATTTCTTCCTCCATCTATACTGTAATAGTATGTTAATCCTCCACTTCCTACATCTGTTGCATTTACTGATATGTTTATTGTTTTATTGTTTACACTCGCACTCATATTAGATATCGTTGGTTTCGTTACATCTACTTTATATGCTTCTGAACATTTTATTCCCGTATTATTTCCTACAACGTCTGTTGAGGTTGCACATACTCTTTGAGCACTGCTCGCCGTTCCAAATGTGTAATTATAACTTGCTTCTGTATTTCCTGCATTTATATTGATGTTTGGTGTACATGTTGTACTTGTTGTTACACAATATTG
>CAKOPK010000018.1 GCA_934099115.1 uncultured Bacilli bacterium | reverse complement strand
CTTCAGAGAAGCTTTCGGCAGTGTTGAAAAGTTAGTAGAGAATCCTGTATATTGTTTCTTTTCCGATGATATACAATGGGTAAAAGAAAATTTTGGAGAACAGGAAAATTTCAGGTTTATATCTGGAAGCAGGGAAATTGGATACTTTGAAGAGTTTTTTGTAATGTCTGCATGTGCACATCAGATTATCTCAAATAGTTCATTTAGCTGGTGGGCCGCTTATTTGAATTCAAACAGTAATAAAGTGGTTATAGCACCAATAGTTTCATTTTGGCGGGGGGATTTTTATCCGGAGTCATGGATAAAAATTGATTCAAAAATTATGCAGGATGTAAAAAAATAAAGTGTTTTCTGAAGGGGTACATGAATTTGAAAAATATTTTTAAAGAAAACAGAGTCATTAATAACATGAGCTGGCTGGTCGGTGGGAAAATTGTAAACATGATCTTACAGTTTTTTGTATCACTGGCAACGGCAAGATATTTGGGGCCGGATAACTTTGGAGACATTAATTATGTTGCTGCTTATGTATCGTTTTTTTCATCTATTGCATCACTCGGATTGGCAGTTATTGTAATCAAGGAAGTATCTGTTGGAAAACAGAATGATAACACGATTATCTGGACAGGTATTTTTATGAGACTTGCGATTGCAATCTTATCGTCCATTACAGTTGTTGCTGTGGTTGCAATATCAAATGATAATGATCCACTTCTAGTAAAAATAGCACTTTTGGAATCATTGGCTATTATTTTTTCGTCCATAGATACATTTATGTATTGGTTTCAGGGAAAGTTATTGGCAAAGTATGTCAGCATATCTGGAACATTAGCATATATCGGAAAGTCAATATATAATATATATTTACTGGCAAATAATGCAGATATTGAATGGTTTGCACTGGCATCATCTATGGATTCTATTTTTCTGGCATTGTTTTTAATGTTATTTTATGTAAAGAAAAATGGATTCCACCCGGCATTTTCTGCAACAGCAGGAAAGACATTGATGAAACAGTCATATCACTACCTGATTTCGGGATTGATAGCAATCGTATATTCTCAGGTAGATCGTATTATGTTAAAATCTATGCTGGACAGTACATCTGTTGGCTTGTATTCTGCAGCACTTTCAATTGCAGCTATGTGGAGTATGATACCATCAGCTATCATACAGAGTGTAAGTCCTGTGTTATATAAGAATGCAGACGAAGATTACCCATTATTTTTAAAAAGATTGCGTCAATCTTATGCATTAATCTGGTTTTTTAATATATGTTGGTCCATAATGATATCTGTTTTTTCATATTGGGTTGTGTATTTTTTATATGGACAGGCATATATGGGGGCACGTATTCCGTTGGTTATAGTTGTCTGGTATTATGGAATTTCTTCATTGGGAAGCTTGACACAGGTGTATTTGGCAAATGCCGGTTTGAACAAATATGTAAACCGGTTTGCAATAGCAGGGTTAATGGTTGATATTATATTAAATGCATTAATGATTTCGAAGTGGGGAACAACAGGCGCAGCAATAGCTACACTTGTGACATATATTGTAATCCATATTATTATGCCTTTAGTCTATAAGGATACCAGAAAAGTGGGGATTCTTATATTGGAAGCAATGATATTTCGAAAGGTTATTGATAATGATATGAAAGAATTGATAAAATCGAAATTGCACCGTAAACAAAAGTTATGATAAAAAGAACGGAGTACAGAAAATGAATAGAGAAATTTTCTTTTTTATTGGAACAGAAGCAGAGCTGATTAAAGTTTTTCCGGTAATTTTAGAATGCAAAAAGCGAAAATTACCATATAGACTTATTGCCAGTGGACAAAATGATATTATTCACAGTCAGATTTTACAAACGATTGATTGTGGAGGGGTTTCTTTAGAACTTAGTCAGGAAAAAGATATTACAAAAAGTGCAGTAGGTCTGGCAACATGGTTTATAAAGACAAAAAAAAATGCAGCAAAAAAAATCAGGGAAGCATTTCCACAGGTGGATTATAAACGTTCATTGATGATAGTTCATGGGGATACAGTTTCCACCATGATGGGGGCAATGGTTGGAAAAAAACTGGGAATGACAGTAGGACATGTAGAAGCAGGGCTGCGGTCTCATAATATCTTCAATCCATTTCCAGAAGAATTGGACCGAATATTTACGAGCAGAAGAGCTAGGATTCATTTTGCTCCTGGAAAAGTTCCAAGTGACAATTTGAAAAATGCAAAAGGTAAAGTTGTAGATACACAGTATAATACTATTTTAGACAGTCTTAATTATTCATATCAGGTACCACTGAAAAGTGAAATAAAAAATTATATTAATGATGATTATTTTGTTTTTGTGATGCATCGTCAGGAAAATCTGATGAATGACAGATTTGTAAAGGAAGTTGTAAATCATATCCTTCAGATTGCAGAGAATAAAAAATGTATTATTATTTTACATGAAATTACCAGAGTTGAGTTCGAAAAAATAGGAATCCTTGAAAATTTAGGAGAGAATCCACATGTTGTGTTGCAGCCTAGAGTGGACTATTTTGATTTTATGAAACTACTGTATCATGCAGAGTTTGTGATAACGGATGGTGGAAGCAATCAGGAAGAGCTACATTATATGGGAAAACCATGCCTGATCATGAGAAAGACAACAGAACGTAATGAGGGTATTGGACAAAATGCAGTTATGTTTGGTGGAGATTTAAATAAAATAACAGAATTTGCAGAAGGTTATAAAAATATGCAGATTGAACCGACCAAAGTTGAGATTTCTCCAAGTGAAATAATATGTGACAGTATAGAGAACTTTCTGGAAAATGATAGCGCGGTAATACGTTAACGAAAAACAGTGACATTACATGAGGCATAGGTTATAATTAAACGATATGAATAAAAAGAATTTAACATACTGTTCTATTTTAGGAACCAATATATTGGTGACAAATATGAAGGAGACAGTACAATTAATCGAACAGAATATAGAAACATTAAGAGGGCAGTATATATGTGTCTCAAATGTGCATACAACTGTGATGGGATATGAAAATAAAGAATATCAGAAAATCCAGAATAATGCAGCAATGGCTTTGCCTGATGGAAAACCATTATCTGTTGTAAGCAGAAAGCGTGGATACATACAGGCTGAACGTGTCACGGGACCGGATTTGATGCGGGAATTATTTGAAAGAGAGAATGGATTACGTCATTATTTTTATGGAGGCAGCCCGGAAACATTAGCAAAACTGAAAGAAAATCTGATTAAAAACTATCCACAAATTATTATTGCAGGGATGGTATCTCCACCATATCGTACATTGACAGATGAGGAGGAAAAAAAGGACATTGCAGCAATAAATGAAAGTGGTGCAGATATTTTATGGGTTGGACTTGGGGCACCAAAACAGGAGCAATGGATGGCTGCACATCAGGGCAGGGTGAATGCTGTGATGATTGGTGTGGGCGCAGGATTTGATTATCATGCAGGTATTATTGAACGGGCACCGGAATGGATGCAGAAACTGAGCCTGGAATGGTTATATAGATTATTACAGGATCCGAAGAGGTTGTTTAAACGTTACTGGGATACAAATCTGAAGTTTTTGAGGCTTGTCAGAAAGGAAAACAGGGAGATTAATGGAAGAGATAATCGGAGATAAAATTATATTAAGAAGTATTACAGAAGATGATACACCTAATATTATCAGATGGCGGAATAATCCGAATGTTATGAAATATTTTATCATTCAGCAGCCGCTTACTGCAGAAAATCATACAAAATGGTTGAGAACAAAGGTGGCAAGCGGAGAAGTTGCTCAGTTTATTTTATATGAAAAAGACAGTAATCGACCAGTTGGAAGCGTTTATCTGAGAAATATTAATCGGCTTCATGAAAAGGCAGAGTATGGTATTTTTATAGGAGAGGATGACGCAAGGGAAAAAGGATATGGGACAGAAGCTGCAAAGTTAATGGTAGAGTATGCGTTCCAAACATTAAATTTGCATAAAGTGTATCTTGAAGTACTTGCGGAGAATGAAAGGGCTCAGCGTAGTTATTCCAAAGTTGGGTTTGTAAAAGAGGCGTACCAGAAGGATGAGGTGCGCATTAATGGAGTTTACAAAGATTTGATTTTAATGGCCATGATTAATAAGTAAGGAGAATGGAATGGATTTTCTAAAAAAACTGTTTACAGAAAAGGTGACAGATATTATAGCAGATAAGTATGAACATATTAACAAAAATACAAAATTGGCAGCAGCAGTCACTTTTTTTGTGACAGTCATAGCTAATATGTATGTGTTTACTAATCGTTGGATCAATCATGATGATCTGATGGGAGATTTTAAGACCGGAACGATAAGTACTTATCTCGGTGGCGGAAAATGGATGCAATATTATTTCAAGATGATAGGAACAGAATTTGGAGCTCCGGTTATTCATGGAATATTGTCAGCAGTTATACTTGCGTTTACAGCAGCTTGTCTGATGAGCATTTTTCAGATTGAAGATAAGATTCTTGTAGTATTGTTAGGAGCTTTATTAGGAACATTTCCATTGAATGCATGTTATTTTGGGTATATGTCCAGTGCCGACATCTATTATTTCGCATTGATTACGGCAGTTTTTTCAGTGTGGTTGGTAGAAAAGAATACAATCACAGGATTTATTTTAGGCAGTATCAGTTTGATGATATCTTTGGCTACTTATCAGTCATACCTGAGTGTTGCAGTAGGTCTTATTGTTATTATATATTATGTAAAATTAATGCAGGAAGAAACCGATTTGAAAGTATGGTTTTTAAAAGGGTTACGGGATACAGGTATGGTTTTTGCTGCATTTTTTCTATATCAGATTGCAACAAAAATTCTGCTGCGCGTCAATCATGTTTCTCTCCAGGCATATGCAAATGAGGATCAGCTATTTGTATTTACTCCATCAGCAGTTTTAGATTCTGTAGTAACGGGATATCGCAATTTCGGAAGCTGGATGTATACGACAAATAAAGTTTCTTATCAGGGATGGGCGTATGCTAATATAATCATTACGTTAGTTATTGCGATTGTTGCTGTTTATAGATTTTTCAATTATATAAGAAAGAAAAAGATAGTACAAGCCTTGTTATTGGCATTATTGTCGTTAGCACTTCCTATACTGTTAAATAACATTTATCTGATCATGAATGGAAGAGGATGGATTCATGCACTGACTCATTATTGTTTAATTCTAATCTATATATTAGTTACTGTAGTGATTCAATATCTGCCTGATATATGTAGAAAGGTAAATAAGCCTGTAGTGAATATATTACAGACAATGGGAATATTTGGAATGGCTGTAATTATTTATTTCGGCTTTATAATTTCCAATCAGCTATATACAAGAATGAATAGTAATATGAATGCTATTAATGCTGAACTTACGACCATGATGGCAAGAGTATCTTCTGTCGAGGGATATACAGCAGATACACCGGTTTATTTTGCAAATTGTAATGATCTGTTAGGAGAAAATTATCATAAGCTGGATATTTATTCAGAAAAAATCGACTCTGGAGTGTGGACTGGAACAGATGTATACCCATGGTGTAATGCAGGACATATATCTACTTTCCTGGAGGAATATATGTATATTCAGATTCCGGGTACACCAGTTGAAAAGGCTAAAGCAATTGACGAATCAGAAGAACTTGCCAATATGGGAGTTTATCCAGCAGAAGATTCAATACAAATGATCGATGGTGTTGTGGTTGTTAAAATGAGGGGAAATGAAAATAATACAGCAGAAGACAACATAATGTCAGAGACATTAGTGGAATAGGATGAAAGGTAAGCACCGTATGAAACACATTGCACTTGTTGTACCTTCCTATAATGAGGAAGAATGCGTATCATTATTATATGAACGTGTCAGAGAAGTATTTGAAAAAGAAACAGAATATGATTTTTCTATCTTATATGTAAATGATGGCAGCAAGGATCATACATTAGAGGAAATATTAAAATTGGAAAAGAAATATGGAAGTGAAAAAGTAAAATATATTTCTTTTGCAAGAAATTTTGGAAAGGAATCTGCAATATATGCAGGTTTGTCATCTGCGGAGGGAGATTATATAGTTTTGATGGATGCAGATCTGCAACATCCACCGGAATTATTACCAGAGATGGCAAGAAAATTAGATGAAGGGTATGATTGTTGTGGTGCCAGACGTGTAGATAGAAAAGGTGAACCCCCGATTCGCAGTGCATTATCACGCTTATTTTATAAGCTGATCAATAAAATGACGAATATGAATATGGTTCAGGGTGGTTCTGATTTCAGGATGATGACGGCACAAATGGCAGAAGCCATGACATCTTTAGGAGAACGTGAACGGTTTACAAAAGGAATTTTTTCATGGGTAGGATTTGATACGACATGGATTGAATATGAGAATGTAGAACGAGCGGCAGGAACGACAAAATGGTCATTTGGAGGACTGGTAAGATATGCGTTGAGCGGTTTTATTTCGTTTGCAACTGCACCATTACGTTTGGCAGTTTATCTTGGCTTTTTTATTGTATTTGTTGCTTTTATCTATGCAATTACAATTTTTGTAGCTGCAATTGGGAACGGAGCAGGACGTACCGGATATTCGACGATTGTATTATTGCTCTTATTTTTTGGCGGAGTCATTATTTTACTCTTGGGAATTATAGGGGAATACATGGCAAGAATGTATATGGAGATGAAGCATCGACCTATCTTTATTGTAAAGAAAAGTAACTGTATAGAGGTGAAAAATGGCAGATATTATAGCAATCATGACATGTTACAACAGGAAAAAAAAGACTGTAGCATGCATTCAGTCGCTGAAAAATGTACAGAAAACAATTGATTTGACATATGTAGTTGTTGATGACAAAAGTACAGATGGAACAAAAGAAGAACTTGAAAAAATGAATGCTAATGGAGAGGCAGATATTATTGTAGTTGAAGGCACAGGAAATCTGTTCTGGTCTAAAGGAATGAATCTTGGCATGTCTTATGTAAAACAAAACCATATGGAGGCTGATTTTTACCTGTTGCTAAATGATGATGTTGATTTTTTTGAGGAAAGTCTTGTAAAGATGTATAAAAAATTAATAGCATTATGCGGACAGACAGGAACAAAGGATAGAAAGATACCAGTGTTGGTAGGGGCTACATTAGAGCCTGAAGGTGGTATAAGTTATGGCGGGATTTTGTATGAAGGTGGAAAAAGCCTTCATTACCGGATGGTTGGACCGGATGAACCAGAGACTAAATGTGATACATTTAATGCAAATTGTGTGCTGATACCAGGAAAAATTTTTCACGAAATTCCTGACATAGATGGATTTTATAAGCATAGTCTTGGCGATTTTGATTATGGCTTTCAGATATCACATGCAGGATATCCGATTTATGTCTTTGAAGAGGCAGTTGGAGTTTGTGCTAACAATGCGATAACCGGCTGTTGGACAGATAAGGCATTAAGCAGGCGGGAAAGACTGCGGCTAAAAGAAACCCCGAAAGGATTGCCAAGGGATGACTGGTTTCATTATCTGAATAAAAATTTTGGCTTTGGAACAGCTATATTTCGATCAATCACGCCGTACATTAAAATTCTATTAAGAAAATAATTGAGGAAATAACATGGAGAAAAGTAACAAACTGGCAATTATTATATATTCGTGTGAACGAAACTCCGATATGTGGGAATACTTTTCAATTTTGTTTAGAAAGTATTGGAAGGATTGCCCATATCAGGTACTCTTAGTCACAGATCATTTCTTTGGTAAAAATCCAGGTGTATATGATAATGACAGGGAAAGATATGTATTTGATAAAATAGTAGTTGATGATAATGATTGGGCACATATGTTAAAGAGTGCTATAAAAGCGGCTGATACACCATATGCATCGTTATGGATGGATGATTATCTGCTTTGTGATTATATTGATAATCAGGTGATTGAAGAGAAAATTGCTTTGACCCAAAAATATCATGCGGGAAATATACGCCTGGTAGAGTCACCAATGATACCATCCAAACAATATGGACAAGATAAGAATACAGGATATTATGAAGAGGGGACAGCATATTCGATCTGTACGCAGGTTGGAATATGGGATGTGAACTTTCTGAATCAATATATGAAGGATGGTTGGAGTGCATGGGATTTTGAACGTGTGGGATCAATTGAAATAAAGGATAAAGAGTATCCTCTGCTCGTTACGTTAGATTACATGTTTCCTTACGAGGAGGGAGTCAGACGTGGAAAGTGGATGGATAATGGCGTAAGACTGTGTAAGCGTAATGGGATAAAACTTGATTTCCAAAAAAGACCGGCAATGAGTAACTGGGAGCTTTGTAAAATATATTTTAAAGGAGCAGTTTTGGAATGGAATCCGACATTAGTTGTGAAACTGCAGAACTTGTTCAGCGGGAAAAAGGCATAAAAGACAGGGAGATAGCCATGAATGATTTACCGGTTGTATCATTAATGATTGCAACATTTAATTCTTATAAAATACTTCAAAAAACACTTGCTGCCATTGAAGGGCAGACGTATCCTAAGGAAAAACTGGAGATTATTATTGTAGATGGAGGATCGACGGATCAGACATTGGAATTAGCAAAAGCATATGGATGTGTGATTTATAATAATCCAAAGACGGAACCAGTGAACGCAAAACTTATAGGATTTAATAAGGCAAAAGGAAAGTATCTGATTACGATTGATCATGATGAGGTTATTGAAAATCCGGACAGTATACTGAATAAGGTAAACGCAGCAGAAAAGCACCCAGAGTGTAAAGCGGTTCTTTGCAGTGGGTATAAACGACCAAAAGATTATCCTGGGCTTAACCAGTATATTTCAGAATTTGGAGATCCATTCTCGCTGTTCATATATCATTTTTCAAAGGATTATCAATTTTTGCATAAAGTTTTAAGAAAATATTATACGGTGACAGAAGAGACACAAAATTATATAATTGTATCTTTTGCTAATATGAAAAAGGCTCCAATATTCGAATTGTGTTGTCTCGGAACCATGATTAACAAAGAGTATTTTAAGGATTTTCCACATGTACAGGAAGATGGTGCTGCATTGGTACATTTATTCTATGAAATGCTGGAAAAGGGCGATAAATCAATTATTTTGATGAAGAACGATCCTCTTACACATTATTCTGTTGATTCTTTGAAAGCATATTTGCCTAAATTGAAATGGCGTATTTGTAACAATGTTCATTTCGCGGAAAAAGGAGAAATGGGATTCTCCGGAAGAGCAAAGTATCAAAAAGGTGTTGCACTGAAGAAGTATTTATTTATTCCATATGCCCTTACTTTGATCATACCATTTGTGCAGGGCGTTGGTATGGCTGTATCACGTCGGAATAGTGTATATCTGCTCCATCCAATTTTAAGTTTCTATGTTGCTGTTCAGATACTATATCAATATGGGCTGAAAGTGCTTGGTAAGACACCTGAATTTACAAGCTATGATGGAAAGAAGAAAATAAAACGATAGGTAAAAAAATAATGAAAAAGCAGGAAATAGATACAGAGTTGGAACGCAATAGTATGATATCGTTCAGTCTTATCATGATCAGTAATCTTTTGTCAGCTGTGTTTCAGATTATATCAGGAAAATGTCTGGATGATGTGCAATTGTATGGGGAATTAAATGCTATTTTTTCGTTATATAATATATTAGTAATTCCAAATGCTATTTTTGCATTTATAGTTTCTAAGTATATGGCAGAAATCTGGTTTACACGTGAACGTGGAGAAGCAAAAAGTTTTCTGAAATCCATGGGGAAGATATTAATCGGTCTGGCTGTTTTGATGACATTGGGAGAAATACTATTTGCCGGGAATATTCGACAGTATCTTAATATAGATAATAATCAATATACGGTATTTCTGATTGCATTGGTTGCGGTTGCAGTTGTAACGCCACTTGCCACAGGAAGTCTGCAGGGGATGAAAGCATTTGTGGCATATGGAGTTATTGGTATTATAGGACCTTTGTTTAAGGTATTGGGTGTATTGATCAGTACCAAAACGGAACAAAAAATCGAATGTATTCTTCTGGTAATGCTGACTGGCTCTGTTTTGGCAGTTGCTATAGGTCTTGGGATTGTTTTTAGAAAAACAAGATCATACCAGCGTGTGGAATTAAAAGTAACATGGAAAACTATCATAAAATTTGGCATTATGACATGCATTGTGAATATTGGACTGACACTTATGCAGAATATTGATATGCTCTTGATTAAGCATTATTTTAATGAAATGGCAGGAGAATATAGTGTGGCTCTGGTTTTGGGAAAATTGACACAATACATAGCAAGTGCTATTGTTGTTGTGTTATTTCCGATGACGGTGGTTGCAAAGACTGAACAGGAATCAAGACAAATGCTTAAAAAGTCATTAATATACACGGGGGTGTTGTCTGCTCTGGCATTGCTTGTCTTATACGTGATGGGAGCATTTATTATAAGACTTTTGTATGGAAATCAATATATGGGGGCTGTGGATTATATTGTACCAGTTGCATTTATGATTTTTCCAATAAACTTTATTACAATATTGGTTAATTATGCATTGGGAATAGGAAAATATAAAGTCATGGCAGTGTCATTGATCGGCGAAGTGTGTATAGATTATCTATTGATACTGCTGTTCCATAAGAGTATATTAGAAGTAATTGGAATACTGACATTAATGAATGCTGTGGTTGCAATTATTAATACAGTATATTTCATGAAAAAAGATAAAATATAATAATCAGATAGAAGAAACATGCAGGACATGTAGAATGGAGTAAGTATGATTAACTTTAACGTGCCACCTTATGTGGGAAAAGAAATGGATTATATTGCAGATGCAGTTGGAAATCACAAAATATGTGGAGATGGGCCTTATACCAAAAAATGCAATGCATGGATTGAAGAGCAGACAAAGACAGCAAAGGCATTACTGACTACTTCATGTACACACGCTACGGAGATGGCAGCACTTTTATGTGATATACAGCCTGGAGATGAGGTGATTATGCCTTCTTATACATTTGTATCAACAGCAGATGCGTTTGTGTTAAGAGGGGCTAATGTAGTATTTGTGGATATACGTCCGGATACTATGAATATTGATGAAACGAAGATAGAGGATGCAATTACAGAAAAAACAAAAGCAATTGTACCGGTTCATTATGCGGGTGTAGCTTGTGAGATGGACACAATTATGGATATTGCAAGGCGGCATAACCTGAAAGTGATTGAAGATGCGGCGCAGGGAGTGATGAGCTTTTATAAAGGACAGGCTCTTGGAACAATCGGAGATTATGGATGTTTTTCTTTTCATGAAACAAAAAACTATTCCATGGGTGAGGGGGGAGCATTGCTAATCCATGACCCGGCAATGATTGAGGAAGCAGAAATCGTGCGGGAGAAAGGTACCAACAGAAGCAAATTTTTCAGAGGCCAGATTGATAAATATACATGGGTGAATGCTGGCTCTTCTTATTTGCCAAGTGAGTTAAATGCCGCATATCTGTGGGCACAGTTGGAGGCTGCAGATAAAATTTACGATGATCGTATGGCAACATGGAACCATT
Source organism: uncultured Bacilli bacterium (assembly GCA_934099115.1). Classification (GTDB taxonomy): domain Bacteria; phylum Bacillota_I; class Bacilli_A; order RF39; family UBA660; genus Caccenecus. The sequence goes on along the minus strand of CAKOPK010000018.1, from coordinate 7,487 downwards.
ATTATGCAGGATTTAAGGAATTGGAGAAAGAGGGATACATACAGTTGCCAGTGGTTCCGGAGGGGTGCAGACATAACGCCCATATGTTTTATATTAAAGCAAAAAATCTTGAAGAACGCAGCAGACTGATCAAGTACCTGAAAGAAAATGAGATTCAGGCAGTATTTCATTATATACCATTACATTCTGCTCCGGCAGGTCAGAAGTTTGGACGTTTCCATGGGGAAGATATATATACAACAAAAGAGAGCGAGCGGTTAATGCGTCTTCCAATGTACTATGGATTAGAGAGTGATACGGTAGAACGTATCATTGAAACGGTAAAAAAATTCTATCATTCACAAAAATAGAAGGAAAATAGTTATATGATTATTGTAATAGGCGCAACCGGATTTATAGGAATGTATACAGTAGAATATCTGCTGGCACAGGGAAAAAAAGTTCTTGCAACTGGCAGAAATGAGATGCTGGGCAGAAAATTAGAAGAAATGGGAGCATCCTATTGTCATCTGGATATAACAGATAGACAGGAATTTGAGCAATTGCTGCAGAAGGCAAATGCCGAGCAGGAAAAGATAGAAGGAGTAATTCTTCTGGCCGGTCTTTTGCCAGCAAATACAAAAGTGAATGTTGAAAAAGAGGAAAATGCAGCAGATTATTTTACTGTCAATGTGAATGGAACTATTAATACTTTGGAATTTTGCAGAAAAAATGGGATAAAAAAAATGATTTCCTGTTGTTCCTATGCAGATGTTGCAAAGTCATGGAAAAAAGGTGTTGCGCTTACGGAGGAAGAACCGAGAAACTTTTTCTGCACAGGAGATCATGCGGTGTATGTGATATCAAAGAATGCAGCCAATGATGTTATGGAGTATTACAATGAACAGCATCATATGCAGTGTGCAAGTTTTCGGTTGCCACCGGTATATGGAGTGGGACCACATTCAAGTATTTATGTAAATGGAAAATTATATAAATCAGGAATTCAGACTTTTATTGAGAATGCAATGAATGGAAAAGATATTGAGATATGGGGAAATCCGCATATAACAAGAGATATCATATATGTAAAAGATGTTGCAAGAGCATTTTATCTGGCACTTTTAAGTGACCAGACGAAAGGATTGTATAATATGACTTCTGGAACAGAATTGGATCTAGAGGCACAGGCAAGAGCGGTAATCAAAGTTTTTGGGGAAGATAAAGGAAGCCGGATTGTATACCGGCCAGACAAACCTAATAATACGCCGTCATTTTTGTTTGATATGACTAAGGCAAAGAGAGATTTCGGATTTATACCAGAATATACGTCCTATGAGAATATGATGAAAGATTATAAAAAAGAGCTTTTTAGTGGCAGATGGGAACTGTTAATGGAAAGTCGTAAGAAGGATTAGACAATGAAGAAAATTGTAATTATCGGTGCTAATGAATTCCAAAATCCACTGATTATAAAAGCAAAAGAGATGGGATATGAGACTCATGTATTTGCGTGGGAATGTGGTGACATTGGGGAAAAGACAGCGGATTATTTTTATCCGATCAGTATTATTGAAAAAGATGCAATCTTAGAAGAATGTAGAAGAATACAACCGGATGCGATTACAACGATTGGGTCGGATCTTGGCATGATTACAGTGAATTATCTTACAACGGCACTTGGACTTCCGGGAAATTCAGCACATTGTTGCCTTATTTCAACAAACAAATATGAAATGAGAAGGGCGTTTATGAAAGCGGGAGTTGCTACACCTCGTTTTACGGATGTGTCATGCGCAGAAGAAATACCAGAAGAGTTTACATATCCGTTGATCGTGAAACCAACAGATCGGTCTGGAAGCAGGGCAATTACAAAGGTCATGAACAAGGAAGGATTGCCAGAGGCCATTTGCTCAGCAATTGAAAATTCCTTTGAAAAGAAGGCGATTGTTGAAGAGTATATAGAAGGTGACGAATATAGCTGTGAATGTATTTCTTATCATGGCAAACATCATCTACTTGCTTTTACAAAAAAATATACGACTGGTGCGCCTCATTTTATCGAGACCGGACATATGCAGCCATCTGATATCCCGGCTATGCATCAGGAACATATCAGAAGACAGGTGTTTGGAGCATTAGATGCTTTAGAAATTACAGAGGGAGCTTCTCACACAGAATTTAAGCTTCAGAATAATGGGGAGATAAGAATTATAGAGATCGGGGCAAGAATGGGCGGAGACTGTATAGGTTCCCATCTTGTGAAAATATCAACCGGATATGATTTTGTACGTATGGTTGTTGACATTGCAGCCGGAAAAGAACCAGACATGATACCTGTATGCAAACCAAGAGATGCATACATACATTTCCTTTTTCAAAAGGAAGATGTAGAGATTTATGACAGAATAAAAAAAGAACATCCGGAATGGATATATGAAGCTAGTGAATGCAGGGAAGAAATGACACATCAGGTTATAGACAGTTCTTCGAGATATGGGTATTATATTCTGGCATTGGATAAAATGGAGGATTATTGGAAGTGGCTGAAAAGAGAAAAGTAAGAGTAAAAGATATCCTTCTGTTACAGTTGATCATAGGTGTGTATACATTATCAGGTGTTATGGCAAAATTCGCAGCAAAGGCAGATTTTCTGTCTTTGCAGTTTTTTATGTTTTATGTAATGGAAATATTTATATTGGGAGTTTATGCTATTCTCTGGCAGCAGATTATAAAAAAGTTTGAACTTATGGTGGCATATGCAAACAAGTCAATTGCAATATTATGGTCATTAATATGGGCTTCTGCTATTTTTTCAGAGCATATTACATTAGGAAACATTGTAGGAATTCTGATTGTTTTAACTGGCACCATGGTTGTGAATAGTGAGGAGGCATAGATGGGATACCTGTTATTAATTTGTTCTGTGTTGGTCGCATCCATATCACAAATTATATTAAAGCAGAGTGCGGATAGTGAACACGAATCATTTTTGAAAGAATATTTAAATCCAAGAGTCATTATCGGTTATGGTATGATGGTTTTATGTACTGTCATAACGATTATAGCATATCGTTATGTGGAGTATAAAAATGGACCATTGATCGAGTCGTTAGGGTATTTGTTTGTGATGGTTCTCAGTGCACTGTTTTTGCATGAGAAGATTACTAAGAAAAAATTCCTTGGCAATTGTATTATTTTACTTGGAATAATGATTTACTATTTATAGAGACATAGAGGGGAAAATTATGTATTTATCTGTTGTTGTGCCCGTATATGGTTGTCGGGCGGCGTTACAGGAATTATACGAACGTCTGACAAAAACTTTAAAACAGCTTACACAGGAGTATGAAATTATTTTAGTAAATGATTCATGTCCACAGAATTCATGGGAAGTGATTGAACAGCTTTGTGAAAAAGATTCGCATGTTGTGGGAATAGAGATGTCCAGAAACTTTGGACAGATTCAGGCAATCACTGCGGGATTGGATTATTCAACTGGTGAATGGACGGTTGTAATGGATTGTGATCTGCAGGATCGTCCAGAAGAAATAATAAATTTGTATCACAAAGCGATGGAAGGATACGATGCAGTTTTTGCCAGAAGAAAAAATCGTAAAGACACCGGGTTTAAAATTCTGGTTTCCAAAATGTTTTATAAATTATATGATTATGTGTCTGATGGTCATTATGATCCGGCAGTATGCAATTTTAGTATTGTAAATCGAAAAATGGTGGAGCAGTATTGCAAAATGCGCGAACTGCATCGAGCTTATGTGATATATATGAAATGGCTTGGATTTCATCAGACAGAAATTGATGTGGAACATGATGCCAGAAAAGAAGGAAAATCATCCTATAATTTTAAAAAGCGGATGAAACTTGCAATGGAGATCTTATTGTCACAATCTGATAAATTATTGCAGATAACAGTAAAATTCGGATTTGCTATGACAGGAGTATCATTTCTTGCCATTATTGGAATTATTATTCATCATTTTGTGAACAATGTGACAGTAGGATGGTCTTCTATGATTGCAACGATGTGTCTTCTCGGAGGTATCATAATAAGTGTGCTTGGGTTGATTGGGTTATATGTTGGAAAGATTTTTATGCAGGTGAAAGAACGACCATTGTACGTCGTGCGTCAGGTTAAGCACAAAAGTTTGGAATAGATGGAGATAATACATGGCGATTGTTACATCAATCTTATTTGTAATAGCATTTATCAGCTATATCAGTGGAGCGTTACTATGTCCAATAGGGAAGGAAGAACAGAATAGACCTGTACAGGGATTTCAGACAATCATATACCAGTGCATTATGCTGATGAACATTACAGCATTTGCAGCAGTTATTTTTAATAAAGTGCATATACCAATTACGTTATTTACAACATCTGTTTTTATTCTTTTTTTATCAGGGATTCTGTGGGGGATTATATTATATAAAAAAGAGAAAAATGTGATATTCTGGTCTAAAACAGATGGAATCAGTATGGCGATTCTGATTATAGTAGTTGGATTTATATCAGCGAAAATGTTTAATTTCTCATTGGAGGTAACATATCCAATACAGGATGCGGCAAATCATTTTGCAAGTGCTGTAAATACCATACAATGGAAATGTTTAGTTAATTATCCTTTTGCACCTTATATAAATGCATGTTTAATGAGTTTGGTTCAACTGTTGTTTGGGAAGACTGAAATATATAAAACATTCATTTTAACCGATATTATTTTTCATATATTTGAAATACTTATCGTTTACAGTATTTTCGCAGATATCAGTAAGAAAAGAATATCTAAGATAGCGAGTGTTATATTTTCGATTATTTATTTTATGGGGTATCCATATTTGTGCTTCACGTATGGATTTATACGTCAACAACGAGCACTTCTTTTAGTGCTTGGAATAATATATTGTATATTAAAGAAGAAAAAACACAGCAATATAATATTATTTTATACATTAATTTTGATACAATTGTTTAATATTTTAGAATCATATCCTCTATATTTAGCGCAGGCGGGAATGATTGTTGCAGTTGATTGTTTTTTCTTATATAAAAAAAGAATTATTAGTTTTTTTAGAAGCAATATAGGAAAATTTACGGTGTTTTTTGGGGGAACACTGGCAATAGCCATGTCTTATGTTGTGTATTTAAAGTTCAATGCTGTGAAAAATAATCTTTCAGAAGCAGGTGGAACATATTTTTCTCCGTATAGTGATTTGATTTATTTTATACCTCCTATAATCATAGTAATAGTAGCATTGTGGAAAAGTAAGCAGAAAAAAAGAACAAATTTAATATGTGCTAACATTATTATCGCTTGTGTCGCGGTGACTATGGTTGAATTTATACTGTGGTGGAATGGCATGATGTCTTCTTATTATTACTATAAAGCGTATTCTATCCTTTGGTTTGTAGGGTGGCTTGCTAGTGTATATGCCATTGAAATATTAGAAGAAAAAAAACAAACAAAAGAATTGTTGTTTTATGGTGGAATTATATTATCATTGTGTTTAATACAGGGGACTAAAATTAATACTATTTTAGTGGAAAAAGATTCACAAATTGAAAATGGAAGTATGCGAACAAATTATTATAATCTATTAGCTGAAAATTATTCTCAAATATTGGAAGAAGAAAGAAAAAACTATTTTCCAAATGACATAGAAGATGCATATGCATATATGAAAAAATATTATGAGAAAGAGAATATTTGCTATATAGCAACAGAAAAAGAAAGAAATACATATGTATGGCTTTGTGCAGCTTCAGATGTAGTGCCGTATGAAATATCTTCCGAATCGACAGATATAAACGAGATTAATAATGTAGGAAATTACTTAAAAATAGATTGTATAATGATAAATAAATTATCTACAATTTATTTGAAAAATCAAAAGAAAATAGAACAGATGAAGTGTATTTATCAAAACGATACTGTGGTTTTAATACAAAAAGATGGAGAGGAATGGTAGTTATTTGATTAAAAGTGTGATATATTGTGTTGAGAAAATGATAGTAGAGGATAGAAAAGGATATGATAATGGTTCAAAAGATAAGAAAAGCTTTTCAAAATACAAGTAAGACAATGCGAATTGCAATATTAGTTATATATGATATCTGTGCAGTATGCATTGCAGAGTTTCTGGCATTGTGGACGAGGTTTGAGTTTTCTATCAGTCAGATAGATCCGGTTTTTGCAGATACAGCATTTAAATATACGTTAATAAACATTATTACAACTTTAATTATATTTGCAGTTGCAAAACTATACAGCAGTCTCTGGCGATATGCAAGTGTTCATGAGATGTTGAATGTAGTGGTGGCTTGCGTAGTTGCAGCTTGTATTCAGAGTCTTGGCCTACATATGTTGATGTGGAATATGCCACGATCCTATTACATTCTATATTTATTTTTCCTTTTGGTATTAATTTCCTTCAGCCGTTTCTTTTATCGTGGGGTTCGCGTGGTCAGACAGTCTTTTATGACAGAACATAGCGGAAATGCCAAGAATACCATGATTATTGGTGCAGGAGATACAGCTTTTTCTTTGATTAAAGATATCAGCAGTAGTTGGTCCATACATAATCGGGTTGTGTGTGTGATTGATGCTGATCCAAAAAAAATTGGTACCAACATTATGGGCAGTCCAATCGTTGGAAATGACAGTAAAATTCCATGGGCAGTAGAAAAATATCACGTTCAGGAGATATTTATTGCAATTCCGAATTTGTCAGGAAATCGAAAGAAAGAGATTTTGGAGATTTGTAAAAATACGGGATGCAAATTGAGAATTTTACCAAGTATGGCGCAGATTGTAAATGACGAAGTGAAATTATCCAATCTTCGTGAAGTAGAAGTGGAAGATCTCCTTGGAAGAGAACCAATCCGAACAAATCTGGATGAAGTGATGGGATACATTGCCGGAAAGGTTGTGTTAGTTACTGGAGGAGGAGGGTCTATTGGTAGTGAGCTGTGCAGACAGATTGCTTCTCATCAGCCAAAGCAGTTGATTATTTTTGACATTTATGAAAATACAACTTATGATATTCAGTTGGAATTAAAGAAGAAATTTCCGGAGTTGGATCTTGTTGTATTAATTGGTTCTGTTCGAAATACACATCGTATTGACACAATCTTCCGGGATTATAAGCCTGAAATTGTATTTCACGCAGCGGCTCATAAGCATGTGCCATTGATGGAAGACAGTCCAAATGAAGCAATCAAGAATAACGTGTTTGGAACTTTAAATGTGGCAAGGGCAGCTGGAGAGAATGAAACCAAGCGTATGGTACTTATCTCAACCGATAAGGCAGTAAACCCAACCAATATCATGGGAGCATCCAAACGTCTCTGCGAGATGGTGATTCAGGGAATGAATCGAAAATATGAGAATACCAATTATGTCGCAGTGCGTTTTGGAAACGTACTAGGAAGTAACGGAAGTGTTATTCCACTCTTTAAGAAACAGATTGCAGCAGGTGGACCAGTTACG
>CAKOPK010000017.1 GCA_934099115.1 uncultured Bacilli bacterium | reverse complement strand
GCTAGTAAAACAATTGCAACTAGAACAGACTTCAGTGCAGTATTAACAGAAGATACAACAGGAACAGTCTATAGTGCCGAAGATGATTATGGAACAAGTTACTATTATGCAGGCGCAGTAAAAGATAACTGGGTTAAGTTTGCAGGATTCTATTGGAGAATCATTCGTATAAATGGTGATGGAACCATCCGAATGATTTATAATGGACCAACAACAGATCAAACAGGAGAAACTACTCAGATAGGAAAAAGTGCTTTTAATAGCACTTATGATGACAACATGTATGTAGGGTATCAATATACAAGTGCCGAAGTACACGGAAGAGGGACAGATAGTACAATTAAACAAGCATTAGATAATTGGTATAGCAATAACTTAAAAAGTTACTCAAGTTATATAGCAACTGGAAATGGAGCAAATTTTTGTAATGATAGACAACCATCTACAGATAGTTCAACTATAAATGGAGATGGGGGAACCGGAACAACACAAACCTATTATGCACCGTATATAAGATTAGTGACTAATAAAGTACCAAGCTTGAAATGTGCAGAAACAAATGACAAATTTAACACATATGTAGGACTAATAACCGCGGATGAAGCAGCTTATGCAGGGGGAGTATATGAAGCAAATAACACAGGTTATTACTTATATACGACTCAGTATTATTGGACTATGTCCCCATATAATTTTAATAGTATTGTTTATAATGATGCATGGGCATTTAATGTATATTCGAATGGTAGCCTTAATTATAATGGTATGGGTTGGGATACTCCTGGTGTAAGACCTGTTATTAACTTAAAAACTAGTACCATTTTTAATACAACAGGAACTGGAACTAGTGATAATCCATATATAGTATCTTAATAATAAAAAGTGTTCTATAATTAACTTGTTTATTACAGTATATTTTATTTCAAACAAAAACAAATAGGTTTTCTTTTCCCATTTGTTTTTTAAAAGAAATAATTAAACACAGTCTACATAAGTATCAGATAAACATTTAATAGCACATAAGCAGTCACAATCCATTGTAAAGAAAGAATTAGTTGCTACATAAGGATTTAAACTAGCATTATCGGGATTATCTGCTAAAACACGGAATGTACAGCAATTTCCTTCGATTTTTTCTACACGGAATACTTTAGAACAATTATCAGCATTATCTCCAGCACAACTTATAGTAGTATCTTTAGTAGTAGGCATACTCCAAGGAGTTCCATTTCCTCCACAAGTATAAAGCATAACTGGTCTAGTATTACAAATTAAACAATTAGGACCTCCGCCTAAAACTGGTCTGTCACAAGAATCTAAACAAGATTCAGGACAAGCATTTTGTTGAAGTACTAAAATAACACTTAATATTTCGTTAATGCAGTTTCCTGTAGATTCATTATTATTCATATTATTCACCCTTTCATATATTCTCACTATTAATTTATGATAAATTTTTATTTTAGTGTATTATAAAGCTTCTTTTTTTTTCTTTTTAATTATGATATAATTTAATAAGTTAAGAGGTGAAGTAAATATGGTACCAGTTAATCCCCAAGATTATAATCCCAAAAGTCCCGACAAAAATACTTCACCTAAAAAAGAACATGATGATACTAAAAAAGTTGTAGATACAGCCGCAAAGGGAGCTGCCGAATATTTTGCTCCAGGAGTAGGAGGCCGCGTCTATGATGCAGCTAAAAAAGTCCCAGTAGTAGGTAAGCAAATAGATAAAGCAACAAACAATGTAGCAAGTGATTTAGACAAAGCTCCAGGTGTAAAAGAAACAACTAAAAAATTAAATGAAACAGGAGTAACAGACACTGTAAATAAAGGAATAGACATAATAGGAAACCATAATGCTAGTAAACCTAAAATAGAAACCAAAACTAAAGATACTCCTCAACCAACTAAAAACTTTAGAAAAAACAATCTTCTAAATAGAGTAATAAATAGAAGTGAAAACGAAACTGCAACAGAAGATCAAACAGAAACGAAAGAACAAAATGAATTAAATAAAGAAGAAGAAACATTAAATGATTATGTAGCACCTCTAGAAGAAAATAATGCTAAAGATAAAGAAAAAAAGAAAGAAACAAATGCCATAGAAGAACTAAAAAGTAATATCTTTAAAAAATATAAATTTCAAATTATATTTGGAGGAGGATTTATTTGTTTCTTTGTCTTATTGATTTTCTTTCTCTTATCAGGAGCAAGTGAAACAAATAATCAAAATGGTTATTTAGATGAATTATGTAATTATAATGAAACAAAAGTAACTTTAACAGACTGTTACAATAGTGATTATGAAGAAACTATAAATATAGATGAAGCAGTAACTAAAATAGCATATTTATATACTAAAGATGGTAAATATAAAGATGAAGCTATAAAAGCTTTAATGATTGCTTTAAAAACAAATATATTAAGTTATGGTAATTATAATAATAGTGATAAAAATATAGATATATCTATATGTAAATTATATAATGAAACTACGGAAGAAGATATATTTAATGGTTATAATAAACAATCTGCTAATTTAACCAGTTTATATAATGAAATTAATGAATATTTATATATATCTAAATCTTATCAATCAACTATAACAGATTTAAGAAATAGTAATGCTTTAAATCTAAATAAAACAGTATTTGATAGTTTTCAAGAATCTGCCAATAACGGTAAAGATTATGAAGAAATATTAAAAGAAATATATAACGAAAATGATGAAGATACATCTTTAAATACATATAAAGATTCTATATTTATAGGAGATTCCAGAATGCAAGGAATGTTAAATTCTGGAGTAATTAATTCTTCAAATACAATTTATGGTGTAGGTTATGGTTATAATTGGTTAAATGGTAATGGACCATTTTCTAGTGATAAAACAAATGCTATAAATGGAGCAGTATCAGGAGCTAATTCTAAAATGAAAGATAATACTTCTTATAATATTATTATCTGGTTAGGAGTAAATGATTATCGTTATAATACAGCAGAAAAATATTTTTCTAAATTAGCAAATTTAGCCCAAAATACATGGAAAAATAATACGATTTATGTAGTATCAGTTGGTCCAGTAGATAGTAATAAAGCAACTTCTGTAGATAATGAAGGAATAAATAATTTTAATACTTCCTTAAAATCTTTAGTAAACTCATCAAGTATAAGTAATTTAAAATATATTGATTTAGGCTATACAGAATCATCTATAACTTATTATGATACTGCTGGATTACACTATAACGGTGAAAACTATAAAAAGATTTACAAAGATATCATGAATAGTATTGATACAAATGTTAGTAAAAGCCTTGGCTTATATAAACTAACAGATTATTGTACTTATTATAATTTAACTGAAAATGATGCTTACTGGTGGCCAGTAGGAAGTGCTAATCCAACGAATGGCAAAATCTACGGAGGAGCCCCAGTGTCAGTAAAAATAAATTCAACATTTGGAGGAAGATATCATCCCGTAACAGGTGAATGGCAAAAAGCCCACGGTGCAATTGATATTGGAGTATCTAGAGGAACTCCTGTAATTGCATCAAAAGCTGGAACAGTAGTCAAAGTGGTAACAGGATGCATAGAAGGAAACTATTTATGTGGTGGCTCTTATGGTAACTATATTAAAATAGACCACGGAGGAGGAATTGAAACTCTTTATGCTCATTTAACTAGTTCTGAAGTAAAAGTCGGAGATACTGTGGCTCAAGGTGAAATTATTGCCAGGTCTGGAAGTACTGGTAGGTCTACGGGACCCCATTTACACTTTGAAGTTCGTATAAATGGAACAAGAGTAGATCCATTAAACTATGTAGATGCAGATAATCCAAGACCAATTAATTATATTTTAACAAATGTAGATGGAGCTATAAAAATAATCGGAGATACAGGAAATTATTCAGACAGAACCAAAAATAAACAAATAGTATGTAACTCGTTATTAACAAGTGGTTTTTCCAAAAATGCTACAATAGGAATTATGGCAAACATGGAAACAGAATCTGCTCATACTTATGACCCGTCAGTAGTGGAATATGGAAGTGGTTATAACATAAACACAATATATAATGCTCCGATAGAAAAAGCAATTGGCTTCGGACTTATCCAGTGGAGCTACGGACGAAGAGTAAATTTAATAAATTATGCCAAAGAAAACGGATGGCCTGCAGCTAGCATGGCAGCCCAATTAAATTTCATGTATCATGAGATATCTACAAATTCTGGTTATAATGTTACTAACAAATATATAACAGGAAATTATAGTGCTTATGAAACAGCAGTTGCTGTCTGTAAAAACTATGAACGTCCAAAAAATTCAGTAGCATCTTTAACAACGAGTGATAGCTGTACTAGAAGAGCACAAGGGAACGTTCCAAGTATGACTACTTACGTTAATAATGGATGTCACGATTAGGAGAATAAAAAATGGATAAAAATAAAAAAAAGGTTTTAATAATAATTAGTGTTATATTAGTATTTATAATTCTTCTTGCTATTCTTTTAAGTATTCTTTTAAAAGATGATGATAATAGTTCTAATGCTAATCAAGGAGATATTAAAGAAAACATAAAAACAGAAATAACAATATTAAAAGATGATACTACTTTCTTTACTATTCAAAAATATATAAATAATTATTATGAATTACTAACTAATAAAGATACCGACAGCTTAATGGATATATTAGATCCTGATTATATAGCTATTAAAAATATAAATACTAGCAATTTATATAAAATAATATATAGTGATTATGAAGAAGTTACATTTGTTCCTAAGAAGGTATATTATAATCCAGGAAGTACTTTAACTTATTATTTCATTGAAGGATATATAACTAATATACCTTTCTTAGATGAAGAAGTATCATATAATGACATGATAGATTTTATCTTAATAGTGGATGAATCAACTAAGAATTATAAAATAGTTCCTTTGGAACGTGTAAATATAGAAAATTATGCTAAAACTTATGAAATAGAGAACAGAACAATAACTAGCAATGCTTTATTTACAAAAACAAGTATTAGTGAAAAAAGCAAATTAAGTTTATATATAACAGACTTTCTAAATCTATGTTTATATGACCCTAATAAAGCATATAATATGCTAAGCAATGAATCTAAAGCTAAATACTTAAATGCGAATGCTTTAAAAGAACAGATTATGCTCAATTATGACACCTATACATCAAGTATATTTAGTTATCAAAAAGAGAAGAAGAATGCGTATATAGAATATAATATTAAAGATGATAATCAAAATAAGATAATTATATATGAATATACTCCAATGGATTATAAAATAGACTTTTAAGAGACTTTTTCCTATAAAAAAGCCTCTTTTTTCTTGACTATTTTGCTATATTTGGTATACTAGAATTATCTAAAAAAAGGGTGCATGTCTTTGAATCAATATTTTACAAATAATGAACAATTAAAAAGTGCAAGAAGAATCATAAAATTTAACTATGGTTCTTCTTGTTTTGAATTTATAAGTGATAATGGTGTATTTTCAAAAGATAAAATTGATTATGGAAGTTACACCTTATTAGAAACATATTTTAAAAATAGTAATAAAAAAATAAATAATTTTTTAGACGTAGGCTGTGGTTATGGATTTATAAGCATAGTTTTATCGAAAATAAAAGGGGTAGAAGGCTTAGGAATAGATATTAATAAACGAGCCTTAAAATTAGCACAAGAGAATGCTAAAAATAATAAAGTTTGTGTCTCATTTAAAGAGAGTAATATATATGAAAATATAAATGAATCTTATGATTTAATTATTACCAATCCTCCAATCCGAGCAGGAAAAGAAGTAGTATTAGAAATATTAAAAGATGCATCTAAACACTTAAATGAAGATGGAGAATTATGGTTTGTAATTAGAAAAGACCAAGGTGCTAAAAGTATCATAAAAAATCTAGCATCTATCTATGAAATTACGAATGTAGAAAAAAATAAAGGTTTTTATGTTTTTCTTGCAAAAAAGAATTGACAACCTAGTATTTTACTGCTACAATTTTAAATTGGTGACGTATTTGTTTTTTTCTTTAAATGAGCACTAAAAAAATTAGATATTGGGGTGAAAAGATGGCTTATAAAGTTGAAAAATTTGGAGACCATAGAGAAAGAAGAACCTTCTCTAGAAGTCGAAACACAATGGAGTTGCAAGATTTACTTGAAATTCAAAAAAAGAGTTATCAAGAATTCTTAGAAACAGGAATAAAAGAAGTATTTGAAGATTTATTTCCAGTAGAATCTTTTACAGGTAATATTAGCCTAGAATTCGGTGATTATAGCTTCGATACTCCTAGATATTCTATTAAAGAAGCCAAAGAAAGAATGGTTAATTATGCTGCACCATTAAAGGTTCAAGCAAGAGTATTCATTCATGAAACTGGCGAAGTAAAAGAACAAGAAATTTTCTTAGGCGATATGCCATTAATGACAGATGCCGGAACATTTATTATTAATGGAGCTGAAAGAGTTATTGTTTCCCAATTAGTTCGAAGCCCATCTGTTTATTTCAAAAGAGAAATAGACAAAAATGGTCGTAGAATTATTAGTGGAGAAGTAATTCCAAACAAAGGAACATGGCTTGAGTATGAAGTAGATGCTCGTAATATCATGTATGTAAGAATTGATAGAACAAGAAAAGTACCAGTTACAACATTCTTAAGAGCATTAGGTTTATCAAGTGATGAAGACATTTATGCAGTATTCGGAGAAAATGACTATTTAACAAATACAATTGAAAAAGATAGTACAAGAAATACGGATGAAGCATTAATTGAAATTTATGAAAAATTACGTCCAGGAGAACCTGCTACATTAGACAGTAGTAAAAATCAATTAGTAACGCGATTCTTTGATAGATTCCGTTATGATTTAGCGAAAGTAGGACGTTATAAATTTAATAAGAAATTAAACGTATTAGACCGTTTATTAGGATGTACTTTAGCAGAAGATATTAAAGTAGGACGAAAAGTATATGCAGAAGCTGGAACTCTAGTTACAAAAGAAGTATTAGAAACAATTAAACCTGCTTTTGAAAAGGGAAATAATCTAAAGAAAACAATTATTAATGAAGAATTAGACGAATACGATCAAATTCAAGAAGTTTTAGTTTATGATAAAGAAAACCCAGAAAAAGTAGTAAAAATAATTGGTAATAATCCAGAAACAGACGTAAGAAGACTAACTATACCTGATGTTTATGCATCTGTGTCATACTATTTAAATTTACATAGTAATATTGGTAGTACAGATGAAATTGATAACTTAGGAAATAGACGTGTTCGTCAAGTTGGAGAATTAATTCAAAATGTCTTTAGAACTGGTATGTCTCGTATGGAAAGAGTTATTCGTGAAAGAATGACTACACAAGAACTAGACTCTGTTACACCAAAAACATTAATTAACATTCGACCTGTAACAGCAGCTTTAAAAGAATTCTTTGGTTCTTCACAATTATCTAAATTCATGGACCAAATTAACCCAATCGCGGAGTTAACTGATAAAAGACGTTTATCAAGCCTTGGCCCAGGAGGATTATCAAGAGAACGTGCTGGAATGGATGTCCGTGACGTTAATGCAAGCCACTATGGTAGAATCTGTCCAATAGAATCACCAGAAGGACAAAATATCGGACTTATTACATCTCTAGCAGGTTATGCTAAAATTAATGAATATGGCTTTGTTATGACACCATATCGTAAAGTAAAAGATGGTGTAGTAAGTGACGAAGTAGTATATATGACTGCGGATGAAGAAACAGATTATTATATTTCTCAAGCAACAGTAAAATTAGATGAAAATAATGCCATTGTAGAAGACGAAATCCTATGTCGTTTAAATGGCGATAACGTTATGGCTAAAAAAGCAGATGTTAATTTTGTAGACGTAGCACCTAGTCAAATCGTATCTATAACTACAAGTTGTATTCCATTCCTAGAATATAGTGATGCCAACCGTACATTAATGGGTTCAAACATGCAACGTCAAGCAGTACCATTACTTACAAGTGAAGCACCAATCGTAGGAACTGGTGTAGAATATATCGCTGCAAGAGACTCTGGCTCAACAGTAGTTTGTAAAGCAGATGGTGTAGTTGAATATGCTGACGGTAAAAAAATCATCGTTAAAAACGCTAAAGGGAAAGATACTTATTATTTAGCTGACTTTGAAAGAACCAATGCTTCAACAGCTCTAAATCATCATCCAATTGTTAAAAAAGGTGAAAAAGTACACCGTGGCGAAGTTATTGCTGATGGTCCATCTACAGAAAGTGGCGAATTAGCACTAGGCAAAAATATGACCGTAGCCTTCATGACCTTTAATGGATATAACTATGAAGATGCTGTAATATTAAATGAAAGATTAGTAAAAGACGATGTTTATACATCTCTACATATTGACCATTATGACATTGATTGTCGTGATACTAAACTAGGACCAGAAGAAATTACAAGAGATATTCCAAACGTTGGTGAAGAAGCTCGTAAAAATCTAGATTCTCAAGGTATCGTAAGAATTGGTACAGAGGTTAAAGAAGGAGACATCTTAGTAGGAAAAGTTACTCCAAAAGGTGTTCAAGAATTAACAAGTGAAGAGAAATTATTACATGCTATCTTTGGTGAAAAGACCAGAGAAGTAAGAGATACATCTCTAAGAGTAGAACATGGTGCAGCTGGTATTGTTCATGACGTTAAAATCTATACAAAAGAAAACAGTGATGAATTACCTGCAGGTGTATCTAAAATTATTCGTGTATATATTATTCAAAAACGTAAAATCCAAGTTGGAGACAAAATGTCTGGACGTTATGGAAACAAAGGTGTTATCTCTCTAGTATTACCAGAAGAAGATATGCCATATTTACCAAACGGAAAACCAGTAGATGTTATGCTTAACCCATTAGGTGTTCCATCTCGTATGAACATCGGACAAATCTTAGAGTTACACTTAGGTATGGCTGGTAAATTACAAGGCGTTCATTATGCAACACCAGTATTTGACAGTGCTACTTGGGAAGATATTCAAGAAGAAATGGCCACAGCAGGTATGGCTCCAGACGGAAAGACAGTTTTATATAATGGCCGTACAGGAGAACCATTCGACCATCGTGTATCAGTAGGAATTATGTATATGTTAAAACTACATCACATGGTTGATGATAAATTACACGCAAGAGCAACAGGACCATATAGTTTAGTAACACAACAACCTCTAGGAGGAAAAGCTCAATTTGGAGGACAACGTTTCGGAGAAATGGAAGTTTGGGCCTTATATGCTTATGGAGCTGCTCATGTATTACAAGAAATCTTAACAGTAAAAGCGGATGATATTATTGGTCGTGTTAAAGTATATGAAGCTTTAGTAAAAGGTAAAACAGTAAATCAAGCTGGAGTACCAGAATCATTCCGTGTATTAATAAAAGAATTCCAAGCTTTAGGATTAGATATGCAAATCATTGATAAAGATGATAATGTAATTGAATTCAAAGAGTTAGAAGAAGAGGAAGACAAAGAAGATACTTTAAAAATAGAAGAAATCGATGCAGAAGCAAGCATTCGTGATGGAGAAATTGAAACTAAACAAGAAGCCAGTGTTCCAATGCCTACAGAAGATTATGAAGACGAGGAACTAGAGGACGAAGAAGAAGATTTAGAAGATATGGAACCAGACATGGAAGAGTTAGAAGCAATTGCAGAAGATGAAAATGGGGAAGAGGTGTAATCCATGATAGATGTTAATAGTTTTAAAGGAATTAAAATCGGTATTGCATCACCAGAAAAAATACGTAGTTGGTCATATGGTGAAGTAGAAAAACCAGAGACAATCAACTATCGTACATTAAAACCTGAACGTGGTGGACTATTCTGCGAAAAGATATTTGGACCCACAAAGGATTATGAATGTTCTTGTGGTAAATACAAAAGACTTCGTTATAAGAATGTAATTTGTGACCGTTGTGGTGTAGAAGTTACAAAATCAAGAGTTCGCCGTGAGAGAATGGGGCATATTGAACTAGCAGCTCCATGCTCTCATATCTGGTTCTTTAAAGGTGTTCCATCAAAAATGGGTCTAGTTCTAGACATGAGTCCAAGAGACTTAGAAGAAGTATTATACTTTGTAAGTTATGTTGTAATTGACCCAGGAAATGTTCCTTTAGAGAAAAAACAAACTTTATCTGATAAAGAATATCGTGCTTATTACGAAAAATATGGTAATTCATTTACAGTAGGTATGGGTGCAGAAGCAATCAAAGAACTTTTAAAGAATGTCGATGTAGACAAAGAAGTAGAGGATTTACGTACAGAATTAGAGACTGCAACAGGCCAAAAACGTATTCGTCTAGTAAAAAGATTAGATTGTTTAGTAGCATTCCAAGAATCTGGTAATAAACCAGAATGGATGGTATTAGATGTTTTACCAGTTATTCCACCAGAATTACGTCCAATGATTCAATTAGACGGTGGAAGATTTGCAACAAGTGACTTAAATGATTTATATCGTCGTATTATTAACCGTAACAATCGTTTAAGAAAATTATTAGAGCTTGGTGCCCCAACAATTATTGTTCAAAACGAAAAACGTATGCTTCAAGAAGCAGTAGATAGTTTATTTGATAATGGTAGACGTGGTAGAAGTATAACTGCCGCTGGAAATAGACCATTAAAATCATTATCTAGTATGTTAAAAGGTAAACAAGGACGTTTCCGTCAAAACTTATTAGGTAAACGTGTAGACTATTCAGGACGTAGTGTTATCGTAGTTGGACCAAACTTAAAGATGTATCAATGTGGTATCCCAAAAGAAATGGCTCTTGAATTATTTAAACCCCATGTTATTCATGGCCTAGTAGAAAGAGGACTTGCTCATAATATTAAGGGAGCAAAAAAATTAATAGATTCTCGTGATGAATGTGTATGGGATATTGTAGAAGATGTTATTACAGAACATCCAGTATTATTAAACCGTGCCCCAACACTACATAGATTAGGTATTCAAGCATTTGAACCAAAATTAGTAGGTGGAAAAGCTATTCGTTTACACCCATTAGTATGTACAGGATTTAATGCTGACTTCGATGGAGACCAAATGGCTGTTCATATTCCATTATCTGAAGAAGCAAAAGCAGAAGCCAGAATATTAATGTTATCTGCCAGCAACATCTTAAATCCAAAAGATGGAAAACCAATTGTTACACCATCACAAGACATGGTTTTAGGAAACTGTTATTTAACAATTGAAAAAGTCGGAGAAGAAAACGAAGGTAAAGTATATAAAAATACAAATGAAGCTTTAATGGCTTATGAAAGAAGAGAGATTACTCTTCATACTAGAATTGCTATTCCTGTAAAATCATTTAAATATAAATTATTTACAGAAGAACAACAAAATTGTTATTTAGCAACTACTGTAGGAAAGATAATATTCAACGAAATCTTACCAGATTCATTTCCATATATTAATGAACCAACAAAAGAAAACATTGAAGGAATAACTCCAAGCAGATACTTTATTTCAATGGGTGCTAATATCCCAGAAGAAATTGCTAAAATGGAACCAACAAAACCTTTTGTTAAAAAGACTTTAGAGTGGATTATTGCTCAAGTATTTAAAAGATATAAGACAACAGAAACATCTATTATGCTTGATAAATTAAAAGATTTAGGTTTCAAATATTCAACAGTTGCTGGTATTACTGTTTCTATTTCTGACGTAGTTAGAAGTAAGAAAAAACCAGAGATTATTGCTAGAGCAAAACAAAAAGTAGAACAAATTAATAAACAATTTAAACGTGGTTTAATTACAGAGGAAGAGCGTTATAATAGTGTTATTGAAATTTGGACAGAAGCAAATGACGAAGTTAAAAAAGAGTTACAAGAAATATCTGCCAATGACTTTGATAACCCAATATTCATGATGATGAACTCCAATGCCCGTGGTTCTATCTCAAACTTTACCCAATTAGCAGGTATGCGTGGATTAATGGCTAAACCAGATGGTTCTACCGTTGAAATTCCAATTACATCATGCTTTATTGAAGGCTTAGACGTATCAGAATTCTTCTTATCAACTCACGGTTCACGTAAAGGTTCAGCGGATACTGCCTTACGTACTGCAGATTCTGGATACTTAACACGTCGTTTAGTAGACGTTGCACAAGATATTATTGTTAAAGAATTTGACTGTGGTGCTCTAACAGGTGTAGAAGTATATGATTTAACAAATGATAAAGATGGAGCTGTTATTGAATCTTTAGGAGAACGTATTTTAGGACGTTATACTTCTAAGAAAGTAATAAATCCAGAAACAAAAGAAGTAATCGTTGATAAAGATGAATTAATCAATGAAAATATTGCTGCTAAGATAGTAAAAGCAGGAGTTAAGAAAGTTGAAATCAGAAGTGTTCTTACATGTAAATGTAGAAATGGTGTATGTCAAAAGTGTTATGGACGTAACCTAGCAACTGGTAACTTAGTTGAAATTGGTGAAGCAGTAGGTATTATGGCCGCTCAATCAATTGGTGAACCAGGTACTCAGCTTACAATGCGTACATTCCATACCGGTGGTGTAGCAGGTGGCGACGATATTACTCAAGGTCTTCCACGTGTTGAAGAATTATTTGAAGCTCGTACTCCTAAATTCAAAGCTACAGTATCAGAAATCAATGGTAAAGTAATTTCTATTGAAGAACAAGGTGGAAAACACAAAGTAGTAGTAGAAAACGAAGCTGGTATTCGTGAACATATAACAAACTACAATACAAAATTACGTGTAGAAGTAGGAGACAGTGTAGTAGCAGGTCAAAAACTTACAGAAGGTTCTATTGCCCCAAAAGAATTACTTGCCGTTACTGACCCACTTACAGCACAAGAATACATCTTAAAAGAAATTCAAGCAGTATATAAATTACAAGGTGTTGATATTAATGATAAACACGTTGAAATTATTGTAAAACGTATGATAAATAAAGTAAGAATTGTAGATTCTGGAGACACAGAATTTGTAGAAGGCTTAACTGTTTCCCTACATGACTTTACAGAAGGAAATAGACCAGTTATCTTACGTGGTGGAATACCTGCAACAGGTAGACCAATCATGCTTGGTATTACTAAATCATCTCTAGAAACAGACAGTTACTTATCTGCTGCTTCATTCCAAGAAACAACAAGAGTTTTAACAGATGCTGCAATTAAAGGAAAAGTAGATTATTTAAGAGGATTAAAAGAGAATGTTATTATTGGAAAACTAATCCCAGCAGGAACTGGTGCTAAAGAATATAGTGACATTGATATTTATCTAGAAAAAGAATTTATGGACGATGATGCATCTGAATTCTTAGAAGATAAACTTCTAGATGATAAAGAAGAAGACATAGAAACAGAAATGAAAGCTCCAGCAGAACTAGAAGACTTTGATAGTGAAGAAGAAACTGAAGAAGTAACTTTTGATGATATTATAGACAAAGAAGAAAATACAGAAGAGTAGATTCTTCTTTTTTATTGTAATAAGAGTAATAAATGACCAAAAAAGCAAAAAAAATTACTCCAGGGAGTAATAAATTTACAATTGAAAAAATTATACTATAATAAAACATGAAACAATTTTAAAGGGAGGTTAACATGAATAATATAGAGGAATATACAGAAAAAACTTTTGAAAGTATAAAGCATATTGATGAATATAAAAATGAATTTTGGAAAGCAAGAGAATTAATGTCTTTATTAGAATATAGTAAATAGGAGAATTTTCATAAAGTTATACAACGGGCAATGATTGCATGTGAAACTAGTAATAATAAAGTAAGTGACCACTTTCCTGAGTTCAGGAAAATGGTCGAAATAGGTTCAAAACAAAAAGAGAAACTATTGATTATCGTTTATCTAGATATGCTTGTTATTTAATAGTTCAAAATGCAAATCCTAGAAAAAAATCAGTAGCACTCGGCCAAACATATTTTGCAATTCAAACTAGAAAACAAGAAATTACAGAATTAGAATATTCAAGATTAACAGAGGATGAAAAAAGATTATATACTAGAATTCTTGTTAATAATAAAAATAAATATTTACTTAAAGCTGCGAAAGAAGCAGGAGTAGAAAATTTTGGCAAATTTAACAATTAGGGATATAAAGGACTTTATAATGGAGAGACTGCTAAAGAAATAGCAAGACGTAAAAATATAAAAGAAAACGAAGAACTAATCTATTCCGAATTACCCAAACAGAAGCAAAATTAAAAAAAGATAATATAGATAATGAAGATGAAGCATGTTTAACTCATTATAACGTAGGAAAAACTGTTAGAAGAGCAATTGAAGAACTTGGCGGTAATATGCCAGAAACTTTAACAACTCCATAAAAATCTATACGAGAACTAGAGAAAGACGAATTCCAAAAAATTGAAAATAATTAAAAAAATATGCTAAAATAGGACAGTAAAAATAACAAATTGGTACGATTGCAAACGACACTTTAGTAATACAATAAAGTATTGTTTTTATATTTTTTAATAGGAAAATTTTCTACTAAAATAACCTCTATTGATTACAAATGTGGGTATAGGCTTCCTCTTTATTTTTCATAAAATATTTAATAAGAAGTAGATTTCTTTTTTTTTTCATGTTATACTTTTTTCGGGTGAAGTAGAATGGGTTCAGACAAGTTAAGAAAATTAGAAGAAAAAATAGAGCAATGTTATATATTATTAGCAAGGCTTGAAATAGCTGGCTCTTTTGATACACCAGAATATAATGAATATAAAAGTATATTATGTGATTTAATAAATAAAGAAAAAGATTTAATAATAGAGATTCCTTATGAAGAAAGAATAAAACAATTTAAAGAATTAAAAAATGGAAGAAAAATTGGTACATCTAGACCTTTCCAATTAGGATTTAAAGTAGATAGTATAGAAGAAAGAATATTTAACTTGCTTGAAACTACTCTTGGAGATAATGCCCTAGATTATGCTTGTATCTTAGATTATGATCGTAATAAAATAATGATATCTATGCTAGATTTTATGATTAATAATGATTATTATGACGATATTAAAAAAGATTTAATTTTTCAAAAATATAATTTATTATATCTAAATATGCGTAATGAATATGACTTTATAATAGAAAACAATTTAGAAGACATAGAATTAGAAACAAGTAATTATAGAACCCCTGATTTTCCAGCATATCCCTTAATAGATAAAGCAATATTAGTATTATCAAGTACAGATAATATATCTGAGTTATTATATTTAACAGATGATTTTATAGATAATAAAGCAGAATATGTTCAAGCAATTTTTAGAATTTTAAATATATTAGCAAGCCTAGTATTATTAGAAAGTGATTTATTAGAGAGTATTTATGGAGATTTAAAAAATTTAATGGAAGCAGATATAACTCCAGAAAGTCTAAAAAACTTAATAAATGAATTAATAGTAATATTGGATGAATTAAGACATAATATATCATGGGCAAGATAGCTTATTTCCTAGTTTTGAAATAAGTTTTTTCTTTGTCATAAAATGATAAAAATATGAACATTCTAAAATAAAATAATAAATATTCTAAAAGTTCTTGAAAAATAAAAAGAGAAGGACATATAAAAGATTATGAATTAAAACGCAAATTGGACTTGCATACAATGACATAGATTTTCTTACTGGTAGTGGTAAGGCTATTAGGAAACTTAGATTTTCTACTAAACAAAGAATGAGAATAAAGTACATTTAAAATATTCTAACGAAAAATGTGCCAAATTATTATCAAATATAAAATAAAATTTATAAATATTAAAAAAAATAAGAAAAAATGAAATTATATGGTAAAATATAAATGGAGTGATGATTAAAATGAATAGTCAAGGTTTAACTTTATTGTCTGAAGGACAAATTTGGGGAAACGGTAGTGAACCTCAATTAGAAGTAATTAGAAAATACGGAACAAAAGCTGCAATTACAGATTTATGTGTTTTAACAGGTAGTTACTTATGCGAAGATACTGATTATAATATAGATGAAGATAGTTCTTTAACTGGTAGAACTAGTTGGTTTTGGACTAGATCTGATGATGGCAATAATGGTGTTCGTGCGGTCCGTAAGAATGGTATTGAGAGCTACATCTATGGGTATGGACGCTGTGGAGCTGTTCGACCAGTTTTGCAATCTTCTGTAATCCTTTCCCAAGCCTCCCTGAACAGAGTGAGTGGATACAATGGAATAGAAGAAGTAGAATATGGAGAATATCCTCAAAATGCTGCTGATTCAAGAATGCAAAATATATTAGAGTCAAAATATAATAAAGGACTGAATAAAACTGGAAGAAGTTACACATTTGATTCTATAAAACATGATTATCATGATACGAGATTTAAACCTGTAACTTATGAAGAATATGAATATCAAGGAAAGAAATATATACGTATAAAAGCTAACTCTGATTTTGATGGCAATAAATTCAAGCTTTCAAATGGTGTTGAATATAGAGATGGTGATTACGTTTGGGTAGAAGTATCACCAGTTAAATGGTTGATAGATGATAAAACAGGAATTTTAGTTTCAAAAAAAGGATTGGTTTCTGGTATAAGATTTATTGATAAAAGAACTAATTATAACGGTGATTTTGATAGAACAGAAATGAAAGAATATTTTGATAGATATATGTTTCGAGATTTAACTCAAACTGTAACATTTACTCGTGTTCAAAATATGACACCAGAAGAAAAAGTTGAATTTGAAGAAAAACAAAAACAAGTTGAAAGAAGAAGAAACCCTTATGGTTTAAAATTTGGACAAGTAAGCGAAGAAGAAATCATAAGAGGAGCAATAGAAAGCGGTGTAGCAGTATTCTTGCATGGCCCTTCATCAGAGGGTAAATCTGCAAGAGTAAAACAAATAGATCCTACTTGCGAAATAATATATCTTCGTAATGCGACACCAGAAAGTTTAAATGGAAAAAGTGTATATAATGCTCAAAATGGAGAAATGATGGATATTCCACCAACATGGCTTAAAAAATTACAAGAAAAATGCGAAAAGGAACCAGATAGACTTCATGTAGTATTCTTTGATGAAATAACAAATGCACTGCCAAGTATTCAAGGTATAGCGTTTAATATAGTTTTAGATAGAGAAGTAAATGGTATTTGGAAATTACCAGAAAATGCTAGAATTGTAGCAGCAGGAAATGATATGAAAGATTCATTAGCTGCAAATAAGTTAGCAGAACCATTATTCAATAGATTTGCTCATGTATATATTAAAACAACAACCGAAGGTTGGTTAAAGTGGGCAAGTGAACATAACATACATCCAGCAATATATTCTTATATTGCTTATAAGAAGGGTGAAACACTCCGAAGTAAGTATGATGGTGTGAAACCTAATGCAGATCCTAGAAAGTGGGAAATGGCTTCTAAAATGCTTTATGCAACAGGAAGCCCAGAAATGTTAAGGGCATTAGTAGGTGAAGATATAACAAGAGAATTTGTTGATTTTTGTAATCAACAAGTAATAACATTAGATGATGTAATAAATGGAAATTATATCGATAGAGATATACAAGAATTAAATACAGCTGAGAGATATGCAACAACTATGGGATTAACACAGGTAGATGATGATAATTTAGAAAAAATAAGAGGATTCGTTGCAAGATTAGGTGCTGAATTTGGAGCAATTTTTGATGTTTTATGGACACATGGCGATGAAAGTAAGTTAGAAAGACTTGCAGAAGCAAAACTTGCTGAAATGCCGGGAGGAGGTATAAGAAGATAATGGAAAACAAGAAAGAAATATTATTATCATATATTAAAGCAAATGTTGCACCAATATTAGTTGATTTTATATCTGGTAAGGATTTGAATGGTGCAGTTATAGTACCGGCCACAGTTGATGTTAAAGAGTTAAATGGTCATTATGATGGAGCATATTTTATGCCCCCTAAATGGCTTAATGAAATATTAAGTACAAATGCCAGTAG
Organism: uncultured Bacilli bacterium; assembly: GCA_934099115.1. Taxonomy (GTDB): domain Bacteria; phylum Bacillota_I; class Bacilli_A; order RF39; family UBA660; genus Caccenecus. The sequence continues at coordinate 1,805 of CAKOPK010000017.1, read as the reverse complement.
AATATTAGTAATTGATAAAATTGATTCGATTTCTAAAGAAGAGCAATTAAAGTTTTGTGAATTATTAGAACATAAGAAAATATCTACATTTGAATTACCTAAAAACTGTATAATAGTTGTTACAGCAAATGAAATAAATAAAGATAAAATAAGTGAAGAAATATTTTCTTTAGTTGCACGAGTTTGAGGTGTAAGTTATGAAATATGATATAGCAGCATTAAAAAGAAAAATGCTTGTTAAATATCCCTTTTTTGGGAGTGTAGTAGCAAGTGTAGTTTATAAAGAAAACAAAGATATTCCAACTGCAGGTACAGATGGAGAAACAATATATTATAATCCAGAATATTTAGAGGGATTGAGTGTTGAGGAACAAACTTTTATATTAGCCCATGAAGTATGTCATATTGCATTCAATCATGTATTAAGAAGTGAAGGCAAGAATCATGAATTATGGAATATTGCTACTGATGGTGTTATTAATCAATTTTTAAAACGAGATGGTTTAAAAATAGTACCGGGTGGTGTTGATATGGCAGAAGCTATTAATTATGATGCTGAACAATTATATAAAAAATTATTACAAGAAAAACAACAAAAACAGCAGCAAGGTAATTCAGGTAGTGGAAGTTCACAAGAACATAGTGGTAGTGATGTTGGGAATGATACTCATAGTATGTGGGAACAAGCAGCAAAAAAACATAAAGCACAACAAGAAAAAATTGATAAAAAAGAGAGTTTATTAGATAAATTATTAGGAAAAGATAAAGATAAAAAAGATAAAGATAAAGAGAAAACTGAACTTGAAAAGAAACAGGAAGAACTTGAAAGTATGGGAGAAAAAGATGCTTTTAAAAAGAACCTTGAAGATAAGAAAAAAATGCTAAAAGAATTAAAAGAGGAAATTTCAAAACAAGCATCACAAGCTGGTGCATCAACGAATAGAGATATTAGAACAGTTAATGATATAGGTACTGCTAAACCATTAATTGATTGGCGTTATGTTTTAAGAGAGGCAATTAATTATGATGTTGATTGGTCTTATAAAAATGCAACACTAGAAGATGGTGTAATCAGTGCTAATTTAGAAGAACAACCAAAGCCAGAAACTGAAATTGTTCTTGATAGAAGTGGCTCAATAAATGAAGCATTATTAAAGAACTTTTTAAGAGAATGTAAAAATATATTACAACATACTAAAATAAAAGTTGGATGTTTTGATACAGAATTTTATGGATTTCATGAGATTAGAACAGAAGAAGATATAGAGAATATGCAATTTGAAGGTGGAGGATATACTAACTTCGATGTTGCTGTAGGTGCTTTCTCAAGACGAGTTGAAAATAAAATAATTTTTACTGATGGTGAAGCTGCAATGCCAAATATGCCACTTGATGCAATATGGATAGTTTTTGGTGGTAAAAAAATCAACCCTAAAGATGGTAAAGTAATTCATATAGACAATGAACAACTTAAAAGATTATATAATTATCAAATAACTAATGAAACAAAAGGAAGAACAAGATAAAACAAAGATTTAGAAAAAGATTCTAAATCTTTGTTTATATCAAATGTTTATTTTTTTCTATGTAAAAAATTATAAAGTTCTTGAAAAAAACTCAATAATATTGTATAGTAGATATATAAGGTAGAAAAATAAAATATAAAAAGAAAGCAAGGAAGAAATATGAAGTTACAAACGCTAAAAAAAGAAAAAATTAAAAAAAGTTGGGGGGGGGGTACTAGTATTTATTTTATTAATAAGTATTAGTACTTTACTAACATCAAGAGCTAAATATAAGACAAC
>CAKOPK010000016.1 GCA_934099115.1 uncultured Bacilli bacterium | reverse complement strand
AAAACAACATGTACAGATTCATTTATAACAAAGAGATATGCAAAAGATACTATATTAGCAAATAAAACTATAGCAAAGAGAGAAGATTTTAGTCAAACTATAACAACGGATACAACAGGAACCATCTATAGTGCCGAAGATGATTATGGAACAAGTTACTATTATGCTGGAAATCCAACGGATAACTGGGTAAAATTTGCAGGATTCTATTGGAGAATAATCAGAATCAATGGAGATGGAACTATAAGAATGATTTATAATGGACCAACAACAGATCAAACAGGAGAGACAACCCAAATAGGAACCAGTACATTTAACACAAATTATAATGATAACATGTATGTAGGATATCAATATACAAATGGCGAAGTACATGGAAGAGGAACAGACAGTACAATCAAAGGAGTACTGGATAATTGGTATAACAATAACTTAAAAGATTATTCTAATTATATAGCAACAGGAGGAGGAGCGAATTTCTGTAATGATAGAACCCCATATAGTGGGCCTGGTACGGGAGCTACATATACAGAATATGCAGCTTATAATAGATTATATACGAATAAAGCTCCAAGCTATAAATGTGCAAATAGTAATGATAGATTTGCAACAGCAATAGGATTAATCACAGCAGATGAAGTAGCGTATGCTGGTGGAGTTTATTGGACTGATAATACAAGCTATTACTTATTTACAGGCCAATATTATTGGGCTCTAGCCTCAAGCCTCTTTAACAGCGATGAAGATTATGCACATGTATTTGGAGTATATTTGAAAGGTGAGCTTGGCAAGATCAGTGTTGGTTGGACTGTCCCTGGTGCACGTCCTGTCATCAATCTAAAATCAGATACAGTACTTACTGGAACGGGCACAACAAGTAATCCATACAAAATATCTGGTTTAATGGATGCAAAAGATCAAATACTTGCTAATAAGAATATTGCAACAAGAACAGACTTTAGTCAAACTGTAACAACAGATACAACAGGAACCATCTATAGTGCGGAAGATGATTATGGAACAAGTTATTACTTTGCCGGAGCAACAACAGAGAATTGGGTTAAATTTGCAGGATATTACTGGAGAATCATTCGTATAAATGGCGATGGAACAATCCGAATGATTTATCAAGGAGATTCTGCCAATATAACAGGTACAGGAACCCAAATAGGAACCAGTGCCTTCAACAGTACCTATACGGATAATATGTATGTAGGGTATCAATATACTAGTGGCGAAGTCCATGGAAATGGAACGAATAGTACAATCAAAGAAGCAATAGACAATTGGTATAACAATAACTTAAAAAGTTATTCCAATTATATAGTAACTGGAAATGGCGCTTCTTTCTGTAACGATAGAACACCATTTAGTGGAACTGGTACTGGAACTACATACACTGAATATGCTGCGTACAACAGATTATATACAAATAAAGCGCCATCATTTAAGTGTACAGAAGTAAATGATAGATTTACCACATCAGTAGGCTTAATCACATCAGATGAAGTAGCATACGCTGGAGGAGTGTTTAATATAAATAACTCAGGTTATTACTTATATACGGGTCAGTATTATTGGACAATGTCTCCATATTATACTGATAGTGGTTATGCACGAGAGTTTCTTGTAGGATTAGAAGGCAATTTTGGTGGCAGTATTGTTGGCGATTCTGGTGGTATAAGACCTGTTATTAATCTAAAGTCTTCAACTATATTCTCTAGCGGAAATGGTACTTCATCCAATCCTTATACAGTTTCTTAATATTTAATTTTAAAAGAAAGGAAAACAAATATGAAACTAGAAAAATTAAAAACATATAGTTTAAAAAAGTATGTAGGAATTGTATTAGTGTTTATAGCAGTAATTGCTACTGTGTTTCAATTAACTTCTAGAGCCAAATATAAGACAACCCAAAGTATGGAATTAGCAGAAGGAGAAATATTAAACTATTCTAATTCTGATGCTAAAGTAGCGGTCTATTGGGGAAACAAAACAAAAAGAGCTTTCCCAGATAAGAATAGTGGTTATCAATTTGATAAAGTAGTATGTAGTGTAGAAAGTATAGCAAATAAAGCGACTTGGTCTAATGAAGCATGGTCACTTAATATGGAAGTGACAGAACCAGTAAAATGTTGGATATATTTTACATATACTCCAGAAATGAGTTTATCATTAAGTGGAGATTATACCAATAAAACAGTAACAGTAACCAATGATTTTAAATCAACTAATCTATATAAAGTAACAAAGTATTATTATAGTTTAGATGGAACTAATTATGTAGAAAGTACAAGTAATAGTTATACATTTACAGAATGGCAAGGAGTAAAGTTAAGTGCATCTAAATATACAATATATACGAAAGCAGTAGATGAAGAAGGAAATGAAACGAGTGTAATAACAGGATCTATCTGGTTAGATAATGCTGCCCCAAATTTAATGTTTAATACGGGATCTAATACAGTAGGAAATAATGGATGGTATAAATCATATACCATGAATATAAAAGCAACAGATGAGAATAATATAGGAACATTCCAATATTGTGTAACAACAAATAGTAGTTGTACACCAAATATTAATATAAATGCAGGAAATACAGAAGCAAGTTATAACTATACATTTGGAACAGCAAGTAGTGCTCAAAGAGTATGTGCAATTTCAACAGATATAGTAGGAAATAATACAGGAGTTAAATGTTCAGAAGCATATAAAGTAGATGTAACGAAACCAACGATATCAAATATGAGTGCGAGTGTAAACAATAAAACAATAAACATATCAGTAAATGCTACAGATGTAGGAAGTGGAGGATTAACATACTATTACAGTATAGATGGAGGAAGAAATTATACATCTAGAACAAGCAACACTTACAGTGTTACAGTAGGAGCAGGAACATACAGTATTTATGTCTATGTAGTAGATAGTGCAGGAAACCAAAGCGCAGTAAAGACAACTAGTGTAGAAATAAAGAATGTTTTAAAAGATGCAATTTTAACTAATTCACCAACTATAACAACAAGAACAGATTTTAGTACAACAGTAGAAAATACAAATACTGGAACATTATATACAGCAGAAGATGATTATGGAACAAGTTACTATTTTGCAGGAGCACCAACAGATAATTGGGTAAAATTTGGAGGATTTTATTGGAGAATCATCCGCATAAATGGAGATGGCACCATAAGAATGATCTATAATGGAACAACAACGGATACTATAGGAGAAACAACTCAAATAGGAGTGTGCCCATTTAATACAAATTATAATTATAACATGCATGTAGGATATCAATATTCAAGTAATTCTGTTCATGGAAGAGTGGTGGATAGTACCATCAAAGAAACACTAGATAGTTGGTATAGTAATCATTTAAACGACTATACAAATTATATAGCAACAGGAGAAGGGGCAAATTTTTGTAATGATAGAACACCACATAGTGGAACTGGAAGCAAAATGACAACTACAAGTTATGCACCAGAGTATAGATTAATAGATAATAAAACTCCAAGCTTAAAATGTACGGATATAGAAGATAGATTTAATGTGACTATAGGATTAATCACATTAGATGAAATATCCTATGCTGGAGGAGTATATGGAAGAACCAATAATTCAAAATATTATTTGTATACTAATCAAAGTTATTGGACAATGTCTCCATCTAATTATTTTTATCCTTATGCAATTGTATGTTTTATGCATTCGGCTGGTAGAATGAGTGGAAATGATGTAAGCAATACATTTGGCGTTCGTCCAGTAGTCAATCTAAAATCAGATACTCAATTTTCAAGTGGAAATGGTACTATTTCTAATCCTTATACAGTTTCCTAATAAAAAAGGTTAAAGAACCAAATCTTTAACCTTTTTAAATACTTTAAACTTCTAATTCATCATCACTTGCTATATCTACAGTTTTAAGTATTTCTTCCATAGAAGTTAAACCTTCTACAACTTTAGCAAGTCCATCTTCAAACATAGTAGTAATATCTTCTTTTGAATTATAAACTAATTCTTTTAAATCTTTACGGTTAATATTAGAAGTAATAGCTTCTCTAATAGCTTCATTAATACTTAAAACTTCATGAATAGCAATTCTACCTAAATAACCATGATTACATTCTTTACAACCAACAGGAACATATACCTCATTTACCGTAACACCTAAATGTTTTTTCATTAATTTTTTTTCATAAGCAGTAGTAGGTCTAGTACCACGACATTTAGGACAAAGTTTTTTAACTAATTTTTGAGAAACAATGCCAGTTAGAGCAGAACCCAATAAATATCTTTCTACTTCCATATCTAACAATCTTTCAATAGTAGTTAAAGAATTATTTGTATGAACAGTAGATAAAACTAAATGACCAGTTATACTTGCTCTAACAGCTATTTTAGCAGTCTCATTATCTCTTATTTCTCCAACCATAATGATATCAGGGTCTTGTCTTAAAATACTTCTAAGAGTATGAGAAAAAGTAAGTCCAATATCACTTAAAACTTGCACTTGATTAATATTTAAAATACGCATTTCTACTGGATCTTCAACAGTAATAATATTCCGTTCTTTTGTATTTAATTTTTGCAATAAAGCATAAACAGTAGTAGACTTACCAGTACCAGTAGCACCAGTAACTAATATTAAACCATTAGGATTTTTAATCATTTTCTCTAATCGATTTAAATTAACAGGAGAAAATCCTAAATTTTCTAATCCATTTAAACTCATACTATAATCTAAAATACGAATTACAACTTTTTCTCCATCAATAACAGGTAAAGAAGAAACACGCAAATCAAGAGTCATATCTTTAATAGCATTTTTAATAGCACCATCCTGAGGAAGACGAGTTTCTGTTATATTCATCCCACTAATAATTTTAATTCTAGTAATTACATTTTTTTTAAGTATATTTGGTATTTTTGTATAATCTTGTAATTCCCCATCAATTCTTATTCTAACCATTAAAGCATCAAGTGTTGGGTCAAAATGAATATCACTAGCTTTCTTTTTTATTGCATCCATTATAATAGTATTAACTACTTCTACTATCGAAGTTTTTTCATAATCAAAAGTTTTTATAATGCCACTTCCTATTCTTATTTAATTATACAATAAGTAGAAATTTAATACAACCACATACTTTCTATATTTTTCTAGTTTTATTATCTATTTTCTGATATAATCTATTTAGTTAGGACTGATGAAATGAAAACCACTATAGAGTCTCTAGACCATTATGGAAGAGGAATATGTTATATAAATAATAAAATTACTTTTGTACCATTTGCTTTACCAGAAGAAGAAGTATTAATAAAAATTACTAAAGAAACAAAAAAATATAATGAAGGAGAAGTTTTAGAATATCTAACAACAAGTAAAGAGAGAATACCAAGTTCATGTCCTTATTTCTTAGATTGTGGTGGGTGTAGTCTTTTTCATTTAGAATATTCTAAAACTTTAGAATTTAAAAAGAAAAAAGTAGAAGAATTACTTTTAAAAAATAAAATAGATTATAAGAAAGAATTAAAGATAATTAGTAATCCCCATAATAATTATTATCGTAATAAAGTTAGTCTAAAAATAATGAATGGTAATATTGGCTATTACAAGAAAAATAGCCATATATTAGTTCCTATAAAAAAATGTTTAGTAGCAAACCCAACAATTAATACCGTAGTAGATAATTATTCTTACTTACACTTAGATAATGCTAATTTAACAATAAGAGTAAATCAAAATAAAGAAGTATTATTAATAATAGATACTTTAGAAGAAAACTATTCTATAGATTTAGAATTATTAAAAGAAAAAGTAAAACTAGTAGGTATTGTTTATAATAATAAATCAATATATGGTGATGATTTTCTATATGAACGTATAAATGGTTTCTTATTTAAAATATCATATAATTCTTTTTTTCAAGTTAATCCTTATATATGTTCTATTCTATTTGATATGATAAAAGAAAATATAGAACCAAATAGTAGAGTATTAGACCTTTATAGCGGAGTAGGCACTCTAGGTTTAGTAGCAAGCTTAAAAGCTAAAGAAGTTTATAGTGTAGAAATTATATCGAATGCGATATTAAACGGAATATTAAATGCTAAAATAAACAAAAGGGATAATATTAAATTTTTATTAGGAGATGTATCTAAAACAGTAGATAAATTAAATAAAACTTTTGATACAATTATAGTTGACCCTCCAAGAAGTGGTTTAGATAAACACACTATAAGCTTTCTCTTAAAAGAGTTACCTAAAAAGATAATCTATGTATCTTGTGACCCATCAACACTTATGAGAGATTTAAAACAATTAGAGAGTTCTTATAAGTTAGAAGATTATCAAATATTAGATATGTTTAGTTATAGCTATCATTTAGAAAGTATATGTATTTTAAAACGTATTTAATAAAACAGGAGGCAGTATGAAAAATGTATTAATAGTAGATGATGATATTGATATTTCAGAATTAATCTCTTTAATATTAAAGAAAGAAAATATCACTTCTAAAATAGTAAATGACCCATCTTTAGTACCAAGTTTAATTCGTAAAGAGCATTATGATTTAATTATGTTAGATATCATGATGCCTGGTATAACTGGCACAGAATTATGTGCAAAAATACGTAACTTAGTAACATGTCCTATTATTTTTGTAACTGCAAAAACAGAATTAATTGACAAGATGATTGGTTATGAAATAGGGGGAGATGATTATATTACCAAACCCTTTGATAATACTGAATTAATATTAAAGATTAAATCTTTATTAAGACTAAAAGAACGTAGTAGAGAAATTACATCAGAAAATTTAATTATAAGTGGTTCTATTATATTAAATAAAGATAGTTACGAAGTAATAAAAGATGGAGAAAAAGTAAACTTAACTACTAGAGAATTTGAATTATTACGCTATTTTATGGAAAACATGGATATTGCTTTATCAAAGGAACAAATATTTGAAGCAGTATGGGGAAGTGAATATGGCGATATAGGAACAGTTGCAGTTAATATAAAAAGTTTAAGAGATAAATTAAATGACCATGATAAATATATTAAAACAGTCTGGGGTTATGGTTATAAATTTTTGAGGTACAGTAATGAGTAAAATAAAATTAGAAAGCAGATTTATTTTAGCAGCTATCATGGGAAGTCTAATTAATTTATTAATTTTAGGCTCTTGGTTCTTTTTTCGAATAAGGCCTATATTCCCAGAAATAGAAAACTTTAAATTGAATATATTAAATGAAGAAATTAATCAGAGTTATTCCTCTTATAATGATTTAGAAACAGATATTAAAGCAGTCTTAGAAAAAAATCCTGTTTCCATTAATTTAGAAGATATTAATGGTAAACTTATAATGGGAAAGAAGATTAAAAATAATTTCTCTTTTTTAAATAAAATAGTAAAAGTAGGAGACGATGTTTATTTATTAAAGATTTATTTTAATAATTTTATTAATATTACTTGGCTTATTATAGAGTTATTATTACTTCAAATATTTGTAATCGCAGTTATCTTTATCTTTATTATTATTTATACAAGACAAACTCTTTTAAAGCCTATAGGTAGTCTTATTGAAGATATAAGAAATTATAAATTAGGAAAAAAGCCTAAGAAAAGAGTAATAGGAAATGAACTAGACTTAATCCAAAACGAATTTACAAATCTAGCTTATAGTCTAGATGAAGAAAAGAAAGAACAAACTAGAATTATTGCAAGTATATCTCATGATATTAAGACACCTCTTACATCTATTATTGGTTATGCTAGTTTAATAAAAGACCAAAATTTAAATGATGAAACAGCCCAATATAATGAAAAAATATATACAAAAGCACTCAATATTAAAGACATTTTAGCAACATTCGATGATTATTTATTAAAAGAAGAAAGAATTTTATTAAAAAAGACCATGATTCAAATAAAAGATATTGTAAATGAATTAAATAACGATTATAAAATAGAATTAAGTAACAATAACATAGAGTTTATTGTAAACACCAAAATACCCAATGAATTAATAGAAATAGATGTTCTAAAAATGAAAAGAATTTTTTCGAATATGATTTCTAATAGTGTGCGTTACTTAAAAAATAGTGGCAAAATAGAAATAGAAATAGCAAGTGATAAAAAAGATTATTTATTCTATGTAAGAGATAATGGCCCAGGAGTAAATGAACAACTTTTAAAGAAGATATTTAAACCTTTATTTACCACGGATACTTCCAGAAAAATATCCGGTTTAGGTTTATCTATAGTAAAAGAATTTGTAGAAATGCACGGAGGAACTATAAAAGCTTATAATAAAAATGGTTTAGTTATATTATTTACGATTCCTAAGAATAAATCTTAATAATTTTTAATAATTTAATAATAAATTATATATGAAAAGTTGATAAAATGAATTATAAAAGTGAGGTGTTTATATGAGCGTAAATAAAAATTATGATTATTATGAACATGTACGGTTAAATAGCTTTCGCGAATTAATAGAATTAAACGCCAATAAAAAACCAAATTCTATAGCTTTTAAATATAAAGAGGGTACAGAGACTATAAGTAAAACTTATTTAGAAGTATATAAAGATGTTGTAAGATTAAGTAATTATTTAAAAAAACAGTATCAAAACAAGCATATCGCTTTAATTGGAGAAAATAGTTATTCTATTATCATTCTTTTCTTAGCAATAGTTATAAGTGGTAATACGTGTGTTTTAATTGATAAAGACTTAAATCTAGAAGAAATAAAAGAATTTATGAAGAAGAGTGATACAAAAATAATTTATTATTCGGAAAATTATTGTCCATTCTTAAATAAAATAAAAAACAGCATTCCTCTAACAAAAATTAAAGAATATATTTTAAAAGAAGAAAATTTAACTTTAGACTTCTCGGAAAATCCTAAAGATAATGCAGTATTATTTTTTACATCAGGAACAACAGGGCCTAACAAATGTGTAGTATTAACTAGTAGTAATATTCTAGCAGACCTTTATGGAGCATCTTCACTATTTACCCCAGGTAATAAAGTAGTAAGTATGTTACCATATCATCATGCCTTTGGTTTAATTACTTCTGTATTAAAACCATATTATTATGGAGTAGAAACATACATAAATAAAAGTTATAAAACTTTATTAAAAGATTTACAAGAAGAAAAACCAGAGACAATCTTTGTTGTACCAGCCTTTATCACAATGTTTTATAAGCAAATATGGAAGAGTGCTAGAGCTAAAAAACAAGATAAAAAATTAAAGAGAATGCTAAAAATTAGTAATGAGTTATTAAAAATTAATATTGATCTTCGTAAATTTTTCTTTAAAAGTATTTTAGATACCTTTGGTGGTAATTTAAAATATATTATATGTGGTGGTGCTTACTTAGATGAAAGCTTTATAAAATGGTTTAGAAGTATAGGTATTGAAATATTAAATGGTTATGGAATAACAGAATGTTCACCAGTAGTATCTGTAAATAGAAATCATTTTTATAAAGATGGAAGTGTAGGACAAATATGTAAAGATATAAAAGTTAAAATAATAGATAAAGAAATATGTGTAAGTGGACCTATAGTTATGAAAGGCTATTACAAAGATAAGAAAGCAACAGACTTAGTTCTAAAGGATGGTTTCTTTCATACTGGAGATTATGGATATATAGATAGTGAAGGCTTTTTATTTATAACAGGTAGAATTAAGAATATAATTGTTTTAGATAATGGAGAAAATATCAGTCCTGAAGCAATAGAGCAAGAACTAATGCAACAACCTGGTATTTTAGAAGTAATTGTCTATTCTAAGAATAATCGGTTAATTGCAAGTATTTATCCATCTATGGAATATATGGGAAATATAGAATATTTTGAACAAATAATTTATAAATATAATGCAGATAAACCCAAAAATCATCAAATTGCTTTTGTAGAGTTAAGAAATAAAGAGTTTATAAAAAATAATAATGGTAAAATATTAAGAGATAAAGTGGAGGAGTAAAAAATGCAAAAAGAAATAATAGAATTAATAGCAAGTGTTTTAGAGCTTGATAAAAAGGATATTAACGAAAACACAAATCTTCTAGTAGACCTAGAAATAGAATCTTTAGACTTAGTAGATTTAATATCAGCTTTTGAAGAAAAATATCAATTAGAAATACCTGACCAAGACATAAAAAACTTTCAAACAGTCGGAGATATTATTAAATATATAGAACAAAAACATGTATAAGATTTATTTAAAAAAAGATATTTCTTCCGAACTTTTATTAAAAGAAATATTAAAAGAATACAACCTAAATGAAGAAATATTATTAAATTCTTATGGAAAACCATATATAAAAAGTAATAAGATTTATTTTAATATAAGTAAATCAAAACCTTATACAGTATGTGTAATAAGTGATAAAAACATTGGTATAGATTTTGAAAAAATAACTCTTAAACCAAGAGTAATAAAAAAAGTTTGTACCAAAGAAGAGCAAAAGCAAATTAAGACTGCCACTGATTTTACGATCATGTGGACTAAAAAAGAAAGCTATGTTAAATATTTAGGAATAGGTTTATCATATGGTCTTATTAATGTTGATACCACCCAAATAAAAAAATATAAGATCTTAAAAATAAAAGATTATTATTTAACTATCTACCAAGGAGAGTGATGCATTATGAATATACTTTATTGTGGAGATAATCATATTAAAGATGGTTTAATTATCTCCATACTATCTTTATTACATCAAGTAAAAACAGAATTACATATCTATGTTTTAACAATGAAATACTCTGGCTTTGAACCCGTTAATAATACTTTAATAGAAGAGTTATCACGTGCTTTAAAAACCTATAATCCTCAAAATACAATAGATTTAATAGATATTACAGAGTTATTTAAGTCTAATTTACCTGATGCAAATATTGATACTAGGTTTACTCCTTATTGTATGTTAAGGTTATATAGTGATTTAATAGAAGAGTTACCAGCTAAAATCCTATATTTAGATACGGATGTAGTCTGTCTAAAAGACCCAAGTTCTCTATATTCTATGAATAATCAGGAATATGAAGTAATTGGTGTTTATGATTATTATGGAAGTCATATATATAAGAAAAATATGCTTATAAGAAACTATATGAACTCAGGAGTCTTATTATTAAATTTAAAATTAATAAAGAAGACCAAATTATTTTCTAAATGTCGATTCGAATGTAAAACCAAAAAGATGTTACTGCCAGACCAAGCAGCATTAAATAAATACGTAACAAAAAAGCTAATTATAAGTAGTAAATATAATGAACAACATAAAGAGAAGAAAGAAACAGTATTTCGGCACTTTACAACGACATTTAAATTTTTCCCATATTTCCATACAGAAAGTATAAAACCATGGAATATAGAACAATTACATCAAGTATTAAAAGTTCACTCTTTTGATGATGTATTAGTAGAATATAAAGAAATGATAGAGAGGTTAAACAATGAAAAAACAAATAATACCAGTATTCTTTACGATTGATGAGGGCTATGCCCCATATTTATCCATCGCAGTCGCATCTTTAATAGAGAATGCAAGTAAAGATTCTGAATATCATATTCATATAATATATGAAAATATAACTCTAGAAACGATGGAAAAGTTAAAAAAACTAGAAACAGAATATGCTAAAATAATATTAGAAGAAATGAAAACCGGATTAGAAAGTATAACTAATAGAAAAGAAAATTTACTTAGAACAGACTTTTTTACTTTAACTATTTATTATCGTATTTTTATTCCATTCATGTTCCCAGAATATGATAAAGCAATATATATTGATAGTGATACTTGTATACCAGGAGATATATCCAAGTTATATAATATTCCTTTAAAAGATAATTTATTCGCCGGATGTATAGATATATCATGTAAAGATAATCCAGTTTTATGCAATTATTTTAAAATGAATTCTGGAGTATCAATTGATGAATACATCAATTCTGGAGTCTTACTTATGAATATGAAAGAATTAAGAAGAATAAACTTTGAAAAACACTTTTTATATTTATTAAATAAATATCATTTTGATACAGTATGTCCTGACCAAGACTATATAAACGCGATGGCTTATAAAAAAATTCTTCATTTATCTAATGAATGGAATGCTATGCCTACCAATGGAGCATATAAAATAGAAAATCCTAGTATTATTCACTATAATTTATTTTTTAAACCATGGCACTATAATTCCATTGATTATGAAGAATATTTTTGGAAGTATGTCGAAAAATCATTATTTAAAGAAGAAATTATAAAAGAAAAAGAAAACTTTACCAAAGAAATGCAAGCAAATGACCAAAAAACTCTAGATAATTTAGTAGCAAGAGCAGAAGAAATTGCTCATAGTGATAAAACATTCAAAAATGTATTTGAACATACAGATGAAAAAAGACTAGAGGATAATTTATGATAATTGGTGGCAGTAAAAAAGAAGTTATTGAAAACATAAGAAAAAACTGCTCCACCAAAGAACTAAATAAAAAAGTAGAAACCCATGACCCAACTTTAAATGAAGAAGAATTAAATGCAGCTTTAAAAAAATATTATCGTATCCGTAAAAATAAGTATTATTATTTTTGGGAAAGCAGATTTGCTTATCTCTATTTAGATATGTTAGGTATTTCGTTTAATAAAAATGTCTTAATAGAAGGCTTAGAAAATATTAAAGAGATTAATGGAGGAGCAATAATTACTAGTAATCACTTTAATCCCTTAGATAGTATGCCTATTCGTTATTTAATTAAAAAAAGATATCAAAAAAATTTATATATTGTAATTCAAGATACAAACTTAGCAATGCCTGGCTTTCTAGGCTATTTAATGAATAGCCTAAATACTATTCCCTTATTAAAAAGTCCTAATTATATGATTAGTACTTTTAAACCAACTTTAAAGAAAATTCTTCATGAAAATAATTATGTTTTAATTTATCCGGAAGAAGAAATGTGGTTTAATTATCGTTTACCAAGACCATGTAAAAGAGGGGCTTATCAGTTCGCTGCTGAAGCTGGAGTTCCTGTTATATCTTGTTTTGTCGAAATGATAGACCAAAAAGAAGAAGATAATGAAGAATTTTCTAAATTAAAATATATTGTCCACGTCTTGAAACCAATTTACCCTGACCCTAATAAATCAAGCCGTGAAAATAGTAAAATCATGTCTGAAATGGATTATAAGCAAAAAATAGAAGCTTATGAGAATGCTTATCATAAAAAATTAAACTATAAGTTTTCTTATAGTGATATTGCCGGATATAAAAAGAAAGATTAATCACAATCTTTCTTTTTGTATTCTATATATTGATAATTACTTTTCAAACTATTTTCCTTCATAATTTTATAAACTTGCGCATGAATAGAAGTAATATTTTCTTTTTTAGATAACTTATCATTCTTTAAGATTGGCCCATCTACATAAATAGTTATCTTAGGTTTTTTTTCATATTTTCTTTTCTGATAAGTAGTAGTTGCTACATAAGTTTTGGCATTATTTTCTATTGGAAAATGAAAAGAAGTCTTGGGGTATTCTCTTATATTAGTATAATATGGCCATAAATGAGCTTCCGGATAAATATATATAGGATGTTTTTTTTCTATATGATAACGAATTGCATCTCTTAACTTTTGTAAATCATGAATATTATCAGGAATAGGAAGAGCACCAACTATAGGAAGAATATGTCCAATTATAGGAATACCCAAATTAGCAGGACTACAAATAATATAAGGCCTTTTAGGAAAACTAATTAAAAAGGGATTTAAAACATCACCTAAAGTTAGAGTATGATTACTATATATAAAGTAAGTATCTTTAAGTACTTTTCTATTTTTAATTGTAACATGTAAAAAGAACTTAGAATAAATAAAAGCAATCACTAAAACTATATAATAAAGGATATAAGATAGAAAAGTATAAAATATATTCTTATGAATCCATTTATAATCTATTTTCAATTTATAATCTTGTTTTTTAGAAGTAATAACATCATCTGTTTCACTATTATAATATACTGTTTTCATATAATCACTCTCTTAATAAATATATCTTAAAAAGAAAAAGAAGTCAAATTATAAATAGCACCAAATCTTTATATTTTATATATATTATAGGGGAGGAACTATGATAGAAAAATTAATTGGTAATACACCTTTAATAGAAATTAAGTGTAAGTATAAAAATAAAATAAAAAAAATATATGCTAAATTAGAATATTATAACTATACAGGAAGTATTAAAGATAGGATGGCTTTCTATATAATAAAAAAAGAAAAAGAAAGAGGAAACTTAAAAGAAGGGCAACCAATCGTAGAAGCTACAAGTGGAAATACAGGAATATCTTTGTCCGCCATTGGAGCTTATTATCATCATCCAGTCCACATTTTTATGCCAGATTGGGCCAGTGTGGAACGCATTAAAATTATGAAATTATATGGTGCTAAAGTATATCTAATAAGTAAAGAAGAAGGAGGCTTTAAAGAAGCTATTAGAAGAAGTAAAAAACTTGCTAAAGAGATAAATGGTTTTTTACCAAACCAGTTTTCTAATCCTTTAAATCTAGAAGCTCACTATAAAACAACAGCAGAAGAAATAATTGCTAAAATTCCTAAATTAGATGCATTTGTAAGTGGAATAGGAACAGGAGGAACTCTAATGGGAATATCTAAACGTTTAAAAGAATATTATCCCAATTTAAAAACTATTGCTTTAGAGCCATCCAGTATGCCTCTAATAAGTAAAAATAAAATAATAGGAAATCATAAAATAGAGGGAATAGGAGACGACTTTATTCCCGACTTAGTAGATAAAAAAGCAATTGATAAAGTTATTTTAATAGAAGATAAAGAAGCAATAAATATGTCAAGATTACTAGCAACAACTTTTGGCCTAGGAGTAGGTATATCAAGTGGTGCCAATTTTCTAGCTTCGGTTTTAACAGAAGAAGAGAATGTCGCAACTGTTTTTGCAGATGACTTTAAAAAGTATTTAACAACGGATTTAACACTAGAAGAAAATAATAATAATAATAATCTCATTTCTAATCAAATAGAATTATTAGAAATGAGATTAATGTAAATAAAAAACAAATAGGCTTTCTATTTGTTTTCTACTTTTCCATAGTTCTTGCTTCTCTAGCACTTATACGAACTTTATTTCCATCAATAGTTTTCTTTTGAATGTTTGGTTTTTGTTTCATTTTGGTAGCATTTAAAGCGTGGCTTCTTTTATTACCTGTTAAAGGTTTTTTTGCTGTAATTTTTTTTGCCATAATTAAATTCCTCCTTTAAATTGGTTTTCTTATAAAACTTTAACATAATAATGCTTAAAAGTCAATTTATTTGATGTTTATTTAAGTATATTTCGTAAAATTCCTACATATTATTCTTTAGGAGATGATTAAATGAACTGTAAAATACCTTTTACAAAGGATATTGATTTTGGTAAAAAAGTAACAGAAATAACCAGTATTAGTTTAGAACATGAAATAGAAGTAGTAAACAATACTTTAAAAGGAAACTTTATTGTTTCTGGTGAATTTAAAAGTCATGAAGTTAGTGTTAACAAAGAATCTTTTTCTTATGTATTACCATTTGAAATTGATTTATTAGAAGACATAGATACAGATACAGTTGAATTTATGATAGATGATTTTACCTATGAAATTATCGAACAAAATAGTCTTAGAGTAAATATTGACTTTAATGTAGTCGCAAGCAAAAAAGAAGAAATTAAAGAAGAACCACTGTTTCAAGATGCGAAAGAAGCAATTCGTAGTCTAGATGAAAAATTAGAAGAAACGGAAGAAGAAAACTTAGAAGAGAATGATAATATGAAAGAAGAAGTAAAAGAAGAAGTAAAAAAAGAACCAGAAGTAAAAGAAGAAAGAACAGAAAAAACTCTAAAAGAAACAGAAGATACAATTATTAATACTATAAATAATACTGAAGAAGAATATACAACTTATCATATTCATATGGTAAGTGATGGTGAAACCGTAGAAACAATATGTACGATGTATCAATCAAACATTCAAATTCTAGGAGAATACAACGATTTAACCGATGTAATGCCGGGAGATAAGCTAATAATACCAGAAAAAAATGAATAGTAGTATAGAAGAAGTAAAAAATACATATAAACCGTATCGCTTAACAAAGAAAAAAAGTGTTACAATCATAGATTCCACCAGTGGTTCTTTTGTAATCAAAGAATGTTCTGATACCAAAGTAAAAGAAGCTTATAATTATTTAATAAGTAGGAATTTTGATTATTTTCCCAAACTAGTTAGTGAATTTCGTGACCGTAATGTTTTTGAATACATCGAAGGAGTAGAAATGCCTCCTGAACAAAAGGCACTAGATATGATAGATTTAGTTGCACTATTACATAATAAAACTACTTATTATAAAGAAATAACAGAAGATAGATATAAAGAAATTTACGAGAATATTAAAAACAACATAATGTATGTAGATGAATATTATAATAATTTATATAACATGTTAATTGAAGAAAAAGATTTAAGCCCCAAAGACTACTTATTAATGCGCAATATTTATAAAATTTTTGCTGCTTCTTCTTTTGCTTCCGAAGAGTTAGATAATTGGTACGACGCGGTAAAAACAGACTTAAAGAGTAGGGTAGTATTCGTTCACAATAACCTAGAAATAGACCATTTTATTAGAAATACAAAGGGTTATTTAATTAGTTGGGAAAAATCAAGGATAGACTCTCCCATCCTAGATTTAATTACTTTTTATCAAAAAGAGTACATGAACTTTGATTTTGAACCAATCTTTAAAAGATATTTTAAAAACTATCCCTTAACCAAAAATGAAAAAAAATTACTATTTTTGGTATTAAGTATTCCGCCTATAATAAAATTAGATGGCCCTCAAATGAAAGTAATTAAAGACACAAGACTAAAGTTAGATTATCTATTTAAAACAGAACAATTAGTTAAAATATTTTTATCTAATGAGGATATATAATACGAAATAAAAGGAAAAAGAGTAAAAAAACTTCGATTAAAAGTAAAAATATATTAAATCTTAAGGGTAATATTAGTGTGATTAAAATTTGATAAAAAATCAAAATAGATAAAAGAAAGATAGCAAGTACAGTAAAAACATTCCCACCACAATTATTTCTCCTCATTCTAAACCACCTAGTTTATTATATGTTTAAATTTTTACTAGTTGCGAAATTTGTCGAACGAATTTTGTTGACTATTACTGAGAGTAAATATAAAATAGTATATGGGAGCACTAAATCGAATTCCAAACTCTCTTTTGGCTTTAAAAAGCCCTCGTTGGTTTAGTGCTCCTTTTATATGTAGTAAAGTCTTTACAACTATATTTACACTATTTGATAATTGTTTTCTTAAATAAAAATATGTTATAATAGAGTAGGTGAAATCATATGAGGAAAGGTTATTTTATAAATATAGCTTTTGATAAGGCTATAAAAACTTATTTAGCAAGTATAAATGAAGAAAATAGTATTATATATAACTCATTCCTTGTAATGGTTATAAGAATATTAACATTTATTTATGGCAGATTAGATATTTTAAATCCTTATTATTTAGATAATAGTATAGCATTCTTTAATAATCTTGCAAAATATGGTATGAATAAAGGTGATTTAGCTCTTTTTAAAGAAGAATTTTTAGGCTTTTATCAATTTGAAATAGAGAACCAAGATAAAAAATATAAAGTAGCAAATCCTTATTTTAAAAGTACTTTAAAATATTTAGTAGACATGTTTATTTATAAGAAAAAGAATGCTTCTATAACTTATCAAGAAGAAGAAACATTCTTAGATTTAGTATATACAACTCACACAAAACATGCTTATAGAATATCAGAAGGTTATTTAAATTTACCAGACCCTTTATATATAGAAAAGTATTATTATTCTAAATTAAATGAAATAGATATGACTCGTGAAATAAATATAAACGAAACGATATCATCGAATTTAAATTTAGATGCTTTAAATGTAATGGGAATTGGTTTATCTAACTTAGAAAATATGAATTTAAAACAAATAGAAGATGCACAAAATAATGCTTATGGTTATTTTAAAGTAGATATTGATAATCCAAATAGGGAAGAAGAGTTAAAAGAAAAAGTTGACTTTTATAAATTATATGGCAAAAAAATAACAACAGGAAATGGCTATGTGGATATCTTACTTTTAATGAGTGTAATAGCAACTTCCTTTAGTGTTATCGCTATTTTAATTTTTCGCTTTATATAGGAGGGTTTATGGAAATAATAGAAATTAATGGCAAAAAATATCAAGTAATGAAGAATTACAAAGATGCAATTAATATCGAAGAATTAGCAGAAAAATTAACAGATTACTTTGATTCTTTTGATTATATTGTAGGAGATATTGCCTATAATAAATTACGTTTAAAAGGGTTTAATAGCAAGACAAATCCTAATTTTAAAGAGATGAATGACGTTGATAAAGTAGAGACTTATATAGAAGAACGTTGTGCCTATGGCTGTCGTTGGTTTATGATTAGTGAAATAAAAGATTGAATAACAAAGATAATTTTGATATAATATTAAAAGAATAGAGGGAATAAAAATGGCTAGAATAAATATTAATAAGCCTACTGGAGAAGTAGAAAGTCTAAATTTAATAAGTGCTTTCCAGGTAGAGCAACAAAAATATGTAATTTTAGATAGTGAACGTTTAGGATCTATGGGATTACCTATAATATACGTTTGCAAACTAACAAATAAATTAGAGAAAATTAATGACGAAAATGAGTGGCAAAGTGTAAAAAATTACTTAAAAGGAATTATAAGTGGTACTAATTTTCAATATATTAAGATTGACCCAAATCAAATGGCAGATGAGGTATATTATAAAGCATTAACTTTACCACAAGCTTCTTTTGACTTAATAAAAAGCCGTTATGTTATAAATGAAAGTAGTAGTGATAAAGATTTAGCAAATGAATATATAGCTCAAGTACCAGATGTAGAACCAATTAATCCTGCTGTAGGGACTCCTGCACCACCAGTAGTAAATGAACCAAAAATTATGAAAAATATTGCTTCACCAGTAGAGCCTCAAGTTGTTTTAACGCCTGTAGCTCCTGTAGCACCAACACCTGTTGTGGAACCTACACCAGAAGTACCTCGTGTAGAACCAGTTATACCACCACAACCAACTACTACAGTGCCACCAGTAGAGCCAACTCCAGTAGTAACCAACATGAATGCTATAGAAAAGAATAATTCTTTTGACATTGAAAAAGAAACATTTATAAAGGCTTGTGAAAACATGTTTGATGCTTTAATGGGCAAATACGAAAAAAAACTTATGGAATTAGAAGCAAGAGAAAAAGAATTAGCTCGTAAAGAACAAGAGGTAAATATGCGCCTGCAAACTGCAAGTGAACACTTAGCAAATGCTGAGGCTCGTGAACAAGTAGCAAACATAGCTCACGATAATGCTCAAAGAGTAATGGATATATCTAATTTAATGCCTAATAATCCAAACGCAAATTAACTGGTGTTAGAAACATCAGTTTTTTCATACATTTAAATAGGGATGCTTATGAAAGACAGTATTAATTTTTATTATAATCTAAATATAGGAGAAGTAGAAAACTGGGGTAATTCATATCGCTTTTTTTATCAAGAAACTTTGTTTTATTTTGTTCCATATCATCGAACAGAAAAAGAATTAGAAGAAATTATTGAAATTAGCAGGGAACTAAAAGGAAAAAATATTCCCATTCATGATATTTTATATAATAAATTTGGTAATATTTTAACCAAAGTATGGAATGAAAATTATATTTTAATAAAACCAATTACAGATACAAATTTAGAAATTCTTTTAGAAGACATTTTAAAATTAAATAATTATTTAGTATTAAACACTAATAAAACAAAATTATACCAAAACTTATGGCCAACATTATGGGCTAAAAAAATTGATTATTTTGAATATCAAGTCCATGAACTTGGAAAAAATAAACCCTTAATATTAGATACATTTAGCTATTATGTGGGACTAGGGGAAAATGCGATTAGTTATGTAGAATCTACTATTGATAAATATCAAATATCTCCTTTAGACCGTATTGTTTTATCCCATCGCCGTATATTATATCCTAATTATAGCCTTAATTTTTATAATCCACTTTCTTTTATTTTTGATCTAGAAATACGTGATATTAGCGAATATATAAAAAGTGCTTTTTTTAAAAGTGAAGATGCTATGCAAATTTTAAAAGAAGTCTTAAGCAAAAAAACATTTTCTATATATAGTTATCAGTTATTATATGCTAGACTTTTATATCCAACTTATTACTTTGATATGTATGAATTAATTATGGAAAACAAAGAAAAAGAAGAAGCATTAATTCCTTATATTGAAAAATCTTCTTCTTATGAAACATTCTTAAAAGATGCCTATTATGAAATAGCAAAATATCAAATGATAGAACGCATAGAATGGCTTTTAAAGTAAAATTATAAAAGAACGTTTATAACTCCCTCTATTTCTGGTATCTGTTCTTTTAAATAACGTTCAATACCATAATTAATAGTATTATCTTGAAAACCACAATGTGAACAAGCTCCAGTTAATTTAATATAAACATAATGGTCTTCATAACGAATAAATTCTAAATCTCCACCATCAGCATTCATAAATGGTCTTAAATCATCAAGCAATTCTTTTATTTTTTCTTCCATTTTAATCACCAAACATATTATAATTTAAAAAAATTTTAAAGTAAAGAATAAATGTGTTATAATGTTAACGGTGAATGATTATGTATAAAAAAGGTGATATTATAAAATGCACCGTAACAGGTTTTAAAGATTATGGCATCTTTGTTAAAATTGATAATAATTATACTGGGTTAATTCATATATCAGAAATATCTGAAGCTTTTGTTCGTAATGTAACAGATTATGCAGAATTACAAGAGGAGATATATGCTAAAATTTTAGAAGTAGATGATAATATTAAACAATTAAAATTAACCATTAAAGACTTAAATTATAAAGTGGATGGAAATGATATTCATGAAATAGACAAGAATGGCTTTTTACCACTAAAAAACAATCTTAATATCTGGTTAAATGAA
The DNA here is from genome assembly GCA_934099115.1 of uncultured Bacilli bacterium. Lineage (GTDB taxonomy): Bacteria > Bacillota_I > Bacilli_A > RF39 > UBA660 > Caccenecus. Next base: position 736 of record CAKOPK010000016.1, on the reverse strand, counting down.
AAAATAACAGAGATAAATAAACAAAGAAATAAGATTTAAAACATGAAAAAAGCCTTCTTTAAAAGGCTTTTTTAATTAACTAAGATGGTGCCCAAGGCCGGACTTGAACCGGCACGGGCTTTAACACCCGCAGGATTTTAAGTCCTGTGCGTCTACCTATTCCGCCACTTGGGCAGGCACTGTCTTAATTGATAAGACTTCTTAAGTATAATATGAAATAGAGAGTTTTTCAAGTCTTTTTTGCAAATTTTTCTAAAATTTTTTCAAAATGGTTATTTTTTTCTCTAAAAAGTATATATTATGATTATAAAGTGAAAAAGTTAACAAATTTTGTTGACATTCTAAAATGGATTATGTTATAATTCATTTGTTGACAGAAAAGTTCTTGGAGGAATACCCAAGTCTGGTTGAAGGGACCGGTCTTGAAAACCGGGAGGCCGCGCAAGCGACGCAGGGGTTCGAATCCCTTTTCCTCCGCCACTTAATTTTGTTATTTACATCGCGGGATGGAGCAGCTTGGTAGCTCGTCGGGCTCATAACCCGAAGGTCGTTGGTTCAAATCCTTCTCCCGCAACCATGTGGTTCGTTAGTCTAGAGGCCTATGACGTCTGCCTGTCACGCAGAAGACCACGGGTTCGAATCCCGTACGAACCGCCATTTTTTTGGCTTCATAGCTCAGTCGGTAGAGCAGAGGACTGAAAATCCTTGTGTCGCTGGTTCAATTCCCGCTGGAGCC
>CAKOPK010000015.1 GCA_934099115.1 uncultured Bacilli bacterium | reverse complement strand
TAATAAATACTATAATTGTTCTATTTCTTTTTCTTAAAATATATGCTATAGCATTTTTTAGCATTTTATCAACCTCCTATCTTCAAATTTTTTGTTTAAAAAAAGATATGACAAAGCTTTATTTATAATATAAGCCATATCTTTTATTTTTTATTTAAAAATATAGATAACCCAAATAATTATATTGTTTTTTTAGATTTTTGTCAATTAATCTAGCGAATGTTATTAAATTTGAAGTGCAACAAAGTTGCATTGAAAAAGACATATGAATAATCTATAATATCTATTCGCAACAAACAGAAAGGAAAATTCAATGTTTGACACAAATAATACACTAAAAAAAAAAAATCAATACCATCATTTAACAAAAAAAGATAGATATGAATTTTCATTTGGAATTCCGTTTTTAAATAAAAAGCGGAAATAAGTCTGATTATAATATAATATAAGTGTTTCTTTGTCTATGAATGGAGGAATTAGAATAAAAAACTGGAAACACTCAACTTTTGAGCAAAGAAAAGTTATTTCAAATGAAATACCACATAATTATAAATTAAAAGAAATTGCTGAAGCATTAACAAGTATTTCTAAAGAAGGAAAAAGAAAAGAAATGTATCCTACTTTTACCTGTCCAAAATGTGGAGCAAAATTAATTCCTGAAAATTCTGAATTTATAAACAAAAAGTGACAAATTTCGCGTTTTTAATATGCTAAAATTATCACATGAAGCCATATGTATAATGAATTAGAACTATATAATGAGATAGGTAAAAAAATAAAACTTACTTGTCCTAAATACCATAAAAAAAATAATGTAAAAATGTACACTATTTTTGTTTCAAAGATGCTAAAATAAATGGCATAATATCTCCATCAAGCACTTTATCTGGATCATTACTTTCATAATTTGTCCTATGGTCTTTCACTAATTTATAAGGCTCAAGAACATAACTTCTGATTTGACTACCAAAATCAATGTTACTAACATCTCCTTGAATTTGCTTTAACTTTTCTTCTTGTTCTTCCAATTTTTTTTGAAAAAGCTTATTCTTAAGCAACCACATTGCAATCTCTTTATTTCTAAGTTGACTGCGTTCATTCTGACAAGTAACAACTATTTTTGTTGGTAAATGAGTAATACGAACTGCAGAATTAGAAGTATTTACAGATTGTCCTCCAGCACCACTAGAATGATATACATCAATTTTTAAATCTTCTTCTCGAATATCAACTAAAATATCATTATTAAATTGAGGAGTTACACTAACAGAAGCAAAAGAAGTATGTCGTCTCTTATTCGCATCAAACGGAGAAATACGTACTAAACGATGTACTCCTTTTTCATTCTTTAAATAGCCATAAGCATAAGAACCTTCTATAAACAGTGTAACATTTTTAATACCAGCTTCTTCTCCTTCTTGTTTGTCAATAACTTGATAATGATATTCATTCTTATCAAAAAATCTTTCATACATTCTCTCTAACATTGAAGCCCAATCACAAGATTCGGTACCACCAGCACCGGGATGTATTTCTAAATAACAAGCATTCATGTCATAAGGACCACTAAGTAATGTATTAATTTCTAATTCTGAAATCTTAGTTTCCAATTCTTTAATATCGGCACTTGAAACAGAATCTGTATCTAACAATTCTGTGTATAACTCTATACTTATTAACAATTCTTCATAACTATCAATCTCTTTTTTTATATTTTTTAATTGTTGATAAGTCTTATTTGCTTGATTAACATCATCCCAAAAATTAGGCAAGACTACTACTTCATTTAATTCTTCTAACTTTTTCTTCAAAACAGGAATGTCAAAGAGACCTCCCAATATCTAATAATCTAACTCTTAAATTTTCTAATAATTCTTTATAATCCATTAAAATCCTCCTAATACTTAAAATATTTCATCACATAACTTTTATTAACATTCTTCCCCGTATCATAACCTAAATTACCAATTTCTCGAAGTACTCTCTTAATATCTTTTTCATCTTTATCTATCGCACTATCAATATGTTCTATTAAAGTTCTAGCCTTCTCTATTGCAACATCATATAAATCATAAAATGAGTAATGAAAGTGAATTTTCTTATCTACTGGATAATACCATTTATTATGTTCTTTATTTAATACTCTATAATCTAACTTTCTTATATAATAACAATTATAGTGTAAAACCATTCTTTTAAAAGGCCTAAAATCTAATAAACGATATAAATAATACTTAATACCTAATCTAGACATTAAACCATGTCGTAAAACAAATGAATAGTTTTTAATACCCCTTTTAATATATGAGTGAGCATTCTTAAATTGAAAAGTATTAACAAAAGTATAATCAATGATATCATTTAACTCTTTATTAAAATTATATTTTTGAAATATTTCTTTTCTTATATTAGCTCTTGCTATATTCTTATGATTTCTTTCTTGATATATAATTGCATCCAACATAAACTCAAAATAAGCATGTTTCCCTCTATATTTTTTAGTACTTTTATCTTTATATACTCCTGTATAATAATAAACATATGGATGAATAGTACTATCTAATATATAATGACATATAGACCCATATAAATAACTTAAAACTTCTTTATTATTTTCTAAATGTTTATCTCTAATAAAATAAATAATATTTTGAAAATAAAGATTAACAAAATGTTGATGAGCATAAATACCCAATTTATATTTAGAAAAATATAATAAGTCAAAACTTTGATTAAATAAAGAAAAGATATTAAAATCTATTTTCTCTTGAACTAAAGGTTTTATAACTTTATAAACATCTTTAGAAAAAGTATAATGAGTATATGTCGCAGGCATTAAAACCCCTCCCAATAACTATTATAACACAAAAATAAATCTTCACAAAATTTTCACAAAATATTAACAGGAAAAACAAGTAAAACACCTATAATATAATTGTTCTTTGTGGTATAATATATTAAAATAAGCTAGGAGGACTTATGGAAAAAATATTTAAAACCTTAGATGAACAAATAGAAATATTAAAAAATAAACATTTAATAATAGACGACGAAGAATTTGCCAAAGATATATTATTAAGAGAAAATTACTTCTTCATAAATGGATATCGTTATCCTTTCATGAAATCATTAAAAGAACGTGTATTTATAGATGGAACAAATTTTAGAGAAGTATATGCTTTATTCTATTTTGATAGACAACTAAGAAACATATTATTTAAAAATATCTTAATTCTAGAAAATAATATAAAAAGTATTATCTCCTATGAATTATCTCGTAAATATGGTTTTAAAGAAAAGAACTATTTAAAGTCTTCAAATTTTACTAGTAACCCCAAAAAAAATAGACAAGTAAATGATTTATTAAAAAAAGTCAAACGTCAAATAGTAATAAATGGTTCTCAACATACTGCGACCAAGCATTATCAAAGTAACTATGGTTACATTCCTCTATGGGTTGTTGTAAAAGTATTATCTTTTGGTATAGTTGGAGAACTTTATACTATATTAAAAAATGAAGACCAAGAGAAAATAGCAAATATATTTAATGTAGATATAGAGAGTTTACTAATCTATCTGCCAATTATTGCAAATTATCGTAATCTATGTGCCCATGAAGATATGTGTTATGACCATGTAACACAAAAAGAGATACCAATCACTAAATATCATGATTTATTAAATATTCCTAAAACTAATGGTGAATATATATATGGTATAAATGATTTATTTTCTCTTATTATTATTCTAAAAAGACTATTAAGAAAAGATGATTTTAGAATGATGTTAAACGAAATATCCTATGAACTAGATTATTTATCTGGTAGACTTCACTCTATAAAGATAGATAAAATATTAGATAAGATGGGATTCCCTAAAAATTATAAAGATATAGTAAGGATGGATTAAAATGAAAGAATTTAAAGAACATAACAAATTAAAAAATGGGATTATCTTAATAATTGTTTTCTTTCTAGGAGTTGGTGCGATGTATGCTTTAGTACACTTTTATCCAACATTAATTAGTAAAGAAATAACAAAAGTTGAAAAAAATGTAACAGTAAATGACTCTGGTATTGCCGACGCTGTTGATAAAGTTTATGATTCAGTCGTAGTAGTAAATACCTATGTAAATGGTGAAGCATATGCATCAGGTACAGGATTTGTTTATAAAATTGATGGAAATACTGCTTATATTCTAACAAACAACCATGTTATCAACAATGCAAGTGACGTTTATGTAACATTCACAGATGGTTCAATCGTTCAAACTAAAATTGTTGGTAGTGATGTATATTCTGATATTGCCGTTTTATCTGTAGGTAAAGAAAACGTAAAATCAGTCGCAGAAATTGGAAGCAGTGATGACTTAAGACTAGGCGATACAGTATTTGCAATCGGAGCTCCAATTGACAATGCTTATTCTTGGAGTGTTACAAGAGGTATTGTATCTGGAAAAGACCGACTTGTAGAAGTAGAACTATCTAGCGGAAATACAAAAACACAAATGGTAGTAAACACTTTACAAACAGATGCTGCAATTAATTCTGGAAACAGTGGTGGTCCTTTAGCAAATGCTAATGGTGAAGTAATTGGTATAACTTCTATAAAATTAGCCAGTTCATCAATCGAAGGAATGGGATTTGCTATTCCAATCGAAAACGCCCTAGATATCGCTAATGAATTAATCAGTGGTAAAGAAGTTGAAAGACCGTACTTAGGTGTATATATGTTAGATATCACAAATGCTTATTATTCCAGAGAATATTATTCTTTAGTAAAAGAAGCAAATGTTACAAAAGGTGTTGTTGTAACCGAAATAGAAAAGAAAAGTTCTGCTGCTCTAGCAGGTTTAGAAAATAATGATATTATTACCAAGGTAGATGGAAATGAAATATCTTCATCTGCATACTTAAGATATTATTTATATAAACACAAAGTTGGCGACGAAATGAGCTTAACGATAATTAGAAAAAATAAAGAAATGACTATTAAAGTAAAATTAACAGCCAAATAATTAAGGAAACTAACCAGTTTCCCTTTTTATTTAACAAAAAATAACAAGTGTATTTTTATATCTTGGGACAAGTACCGCTCTGTGGTCTATAAAAGCAATGATTTTTATATTTACCAGAAAGAGGCTGAGAATACCAAGTACTTGCACAAGTATTAACCTTTGCTCCCGGAGCATAAAACCATAAAGAATGTGTCGCAGGATAATAATATTCTCCATTAACAATTCTTTTAGCTAAATTCTTTTCTGCTGTTGTAGAAGAAGCTTGAAATAAAGAAGAATTTACTCCCACAAATTGATTTGCCTGATAAATAGCATCAGAAATACTATCTATATTACGAAACGTATAGCAGTCAGCTAAAACCCTATTAGCAACCACATTCCCCACCATTAACATACCTAAATCTCCCTCAGTTTGTGCTTCTGCCCTCATAATTCTGGCTAAAAGATCTAACTCTTTTGTCGTATAATTAATAATCATATGTTTTCACCTAATTTATTATATGAAAATACTGGAAAAAAGTTTTTTATTGTGCTATAATTATACCACACACAGGGGTGTGGTATAATGGTAGCATAGGAGTCTCCAAAACTTTTGATGGGAGTTCGATTCTCTCCACCCCTGCCATATGAATTTAAAACGAACTATGCTATGTTCGTTTTTTATTATAAATAAAACTTTATTAAACGGGTGATGCTATGAACTTATTAGATATTATTTACAAAAATCTAGAAGGAAAAGATTATGATGATTTAACTAAAATAAGATGGATATACTTATTCATATGTAAATTATACGCATACGATACAAGATATTTATTCTCCTTTGGTAAAATAAAAGAGAACATCTACAACACCACAGTTGATGTCACAAATGCTAAAGATTTTGAAGTAGTATGTTATACTCAAGCACGCATATTAATAGACATTCTAACAGAATTTGGTTATCAAGCCGAAATTAAACAAGTTACAAGTGACCCATTAACTCACGTTTATGTAATTGTTAAATATAAAGATGGCATTTTAAAATTAGACCCAACCACACGTCATGATACTGCCAGAGTTAAAATAAATAATGATACTAGAGACTTTAACTCTCTAACAGAAGACTATCTTTTCTCAGATAAACTTATGATGATAGATAGAAGATTATCTCCTGCTTTCAATGATTTATATTTTACTACCAATTCAGTATCCAATATCGCAGGTTATAAATTAGAAGAAATCTATCGTTATGCTGAAGCTTATAATATTCCTGAAAGAGAAATATTCTTCAAAAAACTAGAAACAGTATATGAAATGATTAATGCTAAAACAGATTTAAAATATTATGACGATGTAGACTTCTATTATTCTTATTTATTAAAAATATTTAATATTAATTGCAAAAAAACAAAAATAAACGGCAAAACCCAATATAGTAATTGTTACTATGTAAAACCAGTCGTATTATTTAATATTAATGATTCAAGCATGCACGATATAATCAATATTTCATGCGTTCAATATGAAAATACCCCTATAAGATTTTATTTATTAAAAAATAATGGAGAATCATTTAAAATAAAAGAAATATTTAAAGACGAAGCATTAGATATACTGGAACAATATGAATCTCCTTTATGCCAATATATGTTATTAGAAAATGCTAAAGATTTAGATACTGAACCAACTGTAAATAATAAAATTTAATATGTACGAATAAAAAATCTTTATTTTAGGAATAATCACAAACTAAAAAGGACATTAAACATGTCCTTTTAATTATAGTCTATTTTGTACCTGTAGACCCAAAACCACCTTCACCACGTACAGTATCAGTTAGTTCTTCTACTTCATTAAAAATTGCTTTAGCAAAAGGCATAATAACCATTTGTGCAATTCTCTCATGAGCATCTATAACTTTATCTTCATTAGTCTGATTATGAAGAGCAACCATAATTTCTCCCCGATAATCAGCATCTACTACACCCACTTTATTTGCCGGAGCTAATCCTTTCTTTGTAGCTAATCCACTTCTAGCAAAAATGAATCCTGCATTTCCTTCAGGAATTTCCATTGCAATTCCCGTATGAATTAAAACAGTTTCATGAGCTTTAATAATAATTTCTTCATCACTTACAGAATATAAATCACAACCAGCCGAAAATTCTGTTCCATACTTAGGAATAATAGCCCTTTCATCTAATTTCTTAATATTTATATTATACTGTTGCATACTCTTTCTCCTCTTTTTTGTTTTCTTTATTAACAATCTTATTTTCTTCAAATAATATAATCTTATTTTTCTTTAAAGATTTTGGAACATCAATAACCCTTTGATTACTTGAACCACAATATTTAAGTAAAAAACTATGCAATTCATCCTGATAAGTTCCATCTACTAAAACATCTAAATATTTTAATACTTCTTTATCTTTTAAGTCTCTATCAAACAAAAATCCTGACCAAGCCCAAACAGTTTTACTAGGAAATCTTTTCTTGAACTCTTTCACAAGCTTTGTTGTTCCTAAAATGTTTTTAGGATGCATAGGCTCTCCACCTAATATAGAAAGTCCCGCAATATAATCCTTATCACATAAATCAAGAATACGATTGATTACTTCATCATTAAATTCTTTACCGCCATTAAAGTCATGAGTCTCTGGATTAAAACAATTTTTACAATTGAAAGTACAACCTTGCATAAAAACAGATACTCGAACCCCCGGTCCATTAGATATATCCATTTTTCTTATTTTACTATAATTCATTTTATTCCTCAGCATCCTTATTATCTAAATGTACAACTCTATCTTTTATTTCTTGAGTTCTACCCTTATTCCAGAAATTTGTTCCAATATATCCACAAGTTCTTCTAGCAACATTTAATTTATCATGGTCACGATTACCACAATTTGGGCAATACCATTCTAAATTATCATCTAATAATATTTCTCCAGAATAACCACATTCTTGACAAAAATCTAACTTAGTATTTAATTCCGCATACATAATATTATCATAAATAAACTGAATAACTTCTAAAACAGCTTCTAAATTATTTGTTAAATTAGGTGTTTCAATATAACTTATAGCTCCCCCTGGACTTAATTTTTGAAATTCACTTTCTAATTTTAATTTTGTAAAAGCATCTATTTCTTCAAATACAGGAACATGATAAGAATTTGTAATATAATCACGGTCTGTAATACCTTTAATAACTCCAAAACGGTCTCTTAAGCATTTAGCAAATTTATAAGTAGTAGATTCAATTGGTGTTCCATATACAGAATAATCAATATCTTCCGCTTCTTTCCATTCTTTACATTTTTCATTCAATCGTTCCATAACTTTTATTGCAAAATCATGACCTTCTCCATTATCAGTATGAGAATGTCCTGTCATAAATTTAACACACTCATATAATCCTGCATAACCAAGAGAAATAGTAGAATAACCGTGATGTAATAATTCATGAATAGATTCTCCTTTTTCAAGTCTAGCTAAAGCTCCATGCTGCCATAATATAGGTGCAACATCACTTGTAGCCTTTGATAATCTTTTATGTCTTATTTGTAAAGCTCTATGACATAATTCTAATCTTTCATCAAACATTGTCCAAAAATCTTCCATATTCTTATCACTTGATAAAGCAACATCAACTAAATTTATCGTTACAACTCCTTGATTAAATCTTCCATAGTATTTTCCTTTACCAGGAACATAATCTTTTGCTTTTGCAATATTACCAACAGCCATTGTACGGTCAGGAGTAAGAAAAGAACGACATCCCATACAAGGATAAGCATCTGCATCTCCATTAGCATTTATTTTAAGTTCTTTCATAACTTTTTCGGAAATATAATCTGGAACCATTCTTTTAGCAGTACATTCAGCCGCTAATTTTGTTAAATAATAGTATTTACTATCTGGATGAATATTATCTTCTTCTAACACATATAGAAGCTTAGGAAAAGCTGGTGTAATATAAACACCCTTTTCATTTTTCATGCCTTCAATTCTTTGCTTTAAAACCTGTTCAATAATCATTGCCAGTTCTTCTTTATATTCAGTGGTTTCTCCTAAATACATACAAACACTTAAAAATGGAGCTTGACCATTGGTGGTAGTCATAGAATTAATTTGATATTGAAAAGTTTGAACACCATCAATAATTTCTTTTTGTAAATCTTCTTTCGCATACTTTTCACAATCATCTTTTGAAAATTTTCTCTTCTTATATTTATCTAAATAGCGTTTATAACTTTCTCTTACAAATGGAGCTAAATGAGTAAGCGTAATAGTAGCTCCCCCATATTGACTAGAATTAACCGCAGTAATTAATTGAGTAGCAATAGTCATAGCTGTTAAAAACTTATGTGGTTTTTCAATCATTACTCCATTAATATTAGTCCCATTTTGTAGCATATCTTCTAAATTGATTAAATCACAATTATGAAGTGCATTCTGAGCAAAATAATCAGCATCATGAAAATGAATAATTCCATCATCATGAGCTTGAACTATATCTTCTGGAAGTAAAAATCTTCTCGTAATATCTGTACTAGTAATACCCGCTAAATAATCTCTTTGTGTAGTAACAACTTTAGCATTTTTATTAGAATTCTCTGTATTCCAATATTCACTCTCACCATCAATTAACTCTTTAATAGCAAGATCTGTAGTATTACTTCTTCTAACTAATTCTCTAGTATAACGATAAGTAATATATTTTTTAGCTAAATCATATTTTCCAATAGCCATCAATTTCATTTCAATAATATCTTGTATATCTTCTACTAAAATTCTCTTTTTACCTAAATTTTCTATATACTTAATAATATTTTTAATTTGTATCATAGAAGCTTGTTGTTCTTCTTCTACTTCTTGATTAGCCTTTAAAATTGCACTTTCTATTTTTGCAGGACAATAATCAACCATATGTCCATCTCTTTTAATAACCTTCATAATTTTCTCCCTCTATCTTTTTTAACACAACAACATAATAACACTTTTTTATAAATTCAATTGTTGTATTTGCAACATTTTAACTTTTTTGATAAAATAATTTTAAGAGGTGTAAATATGATAGATTTATTTCAAAATATAAGCCTACGTAATAAAGATAAAATCCTTCGATTATTAGAAGCTAACACTATAGAATTTGCCCCAAATTGTCACGTACTGTCAAGTGTAAAGTGGAATAATAACATCGGTTATGTTATCACAGGATATCTTCAAATTATTCGCATCGACTATAATGGAAACAGAACAATTTTTGAAGAATTAGAAGAAGGAGCTCTCTTTGGTTCTAGCTTTTCTTCACTTAACAATAAAGAATTTGAGATAATTACTAAAGAAAACACAAAATTAGTAATTATTGACTATCAAAATATTTTAAATAGTAAATTTAACAATTACCCATATTTTAATCAATTTACAAAAAATCTTTTAGAAATCATCATAGAAAAAATAAGCGATAAAAACAATCGTATTGAAATATTAACAAAAAAAACAATACGTGATAAATTATTAGAATACTTTAAAATCGTATCTAATAAAAATCATTCCAAAATAATTTATTTAACTCTAAACTACACAGAACTATCCGACTATCTTGCTGTAGATCGTAGTGCCATGTCTAGAGAATTAAATAACTTAAAAAACGAAGGCTTTATAAAAAAAGAAAATAAAAAAATAACTCTCTTATACTAAATCTATAAAATATTTATAAAATAATTCATCTAAAAATTACTAGATTTTACTCTAGCAATTATTTTAATTTTAATCTATGGAATAATTAAATTAGACCCAATAGTAAGTAAATTACTGGTTAAGTTATTTGCTTGCTTTAAAGCATCAACACTAAGTCCACATCTTCTAGCTATTTGATAAAGAGTATCTCCAGCTTTTACAGTATAAGTATTACTAGACGAACTCGAACCGGGAATAATTAATTTCTCACCAATAGTTAACAAGTTACTCGTTTTATTATTTGCTTGTTTTAAAGCATTCACTGTAACTTGAAATTGTTTTGCTATACTATAAAGTGAATCACCAGCTTTAACAATATAAGTATTTGCCGTATCTACAGAATTATCATCACTTACTACTTTTAATTGTTGGCCAATACTTAAACTATTACTTGTTAAATTATTAAGAGCTTTTAATTCATTTACAGTCATATTATAAAGTCCTGCAATTTTATACAGTGTATCTCCTTTTTTTACAGTATAGATAGATGTTCCACTAGGCTCTTCTATGGAAGGTATTTTTAAAGTCATTCCCACGCTTAAATTATTATTAGTTAAATTATTCAAAGTTTTAAGCTCATTTACCGGCACTCCATATGTTCGTGCAATACTATAAAGAGTATCTCCCTTTTTAACAATATAATAATTACTTTCAATGCCAGTCATGTCACTAGGTAGTTTATAAGGAACCCCAATATAATCTGCTAAAGCTCTTATAACCGCTTCCGTTAATTCTTTCCAATTATTTTTTAACAAATTAACATCATCACCAGTAGCATCTGCAAAACCATATTCTACTATAATAGATTCATTATTAGGTGTCTCTCTAAGCATATAGTAATAGTCTTTACTTGGATTGCTAGGTAATCTTCTTTGATAATATTTACGTACATTTTGTCCTGATTTAACAAATTCATTTGCAATTCTTCTAGATAAAGCATCACTATTTCTCAGTGCATAGATGATTTCAGCACCATCTCCACCTCCTGCATTTATGTGATTAGAAACAACTATAACATCATTCCCAGTCCCATAAAAGTTTTGAACTTTTTTAGGCCTATTAGCAGAATCTAAAGTAACATCACTATCTCTAGTAAGTGCATTATCAATTCCCAACTCTGTTAAACGCTGTGCCATATACTTGCTAATTTCTAAAGTTTTATCTTTTTCTACTATTCCATTTGCGCTTGTTCCAGGATCCTCGCCACCATGTCCTGGATCAATAACAACTTTCTTTGCCATAAGTATCCTCCTCTAAAATAGTTTATGACAAAGAACTAAATTCGTTAAAAATTCCTTTAATTAACAACAAATTAACTCTAAACTTATCCAATAACTATTTCTTTTTTAATACTCTATTTAAACCTGGCACAGTACAATTATGAATAACTAGCCCATTTCTTACAGCTCTTGCAAAATAATAAATATCTAATTTATGATATTTTGCTTTTTTTCTATCATACAAATAAATATCTGTTATATTATTGTTAATAACAGCAACACAATTAACACAAACTTTTTTACCATTTACTACTTTATAACAGTCAATAACTCTTATTCTTCCCATTGAACTCTGATAATTAAAATCAGATTTATCAAATAGATATTCCAAGATAGTTTTATGATGCCACATAATATCTGTATAACCCATATTTTTTAAATTAAATATATCAATATTTTCTAAAATAAATCTTACCTTTTCTCCAAAATCATCAATAGCACTGACGACCGAATATAACAAATACAAATATTCATCCGCATAATATTTTTCCAGATTAATATATCCCAGTTTCTTATCAATTTGTTCTATTTCAAATCTACTAATAATCATTTTCATTTCTCTTATTGAATTAATTCCAAAATTTTTTGTAAAATAATAAGATTGAATATTATATAAATCTTCCTGTAAATCAACTACATAAGATATTCCATTCTTCTGCTTTATAAAATTATAAACATGAGGGCAAGTTCTAGTATCAGCCTCATCCACTACAGTTATAATATCTACTTCTAAACTCTTAAGAACATATTCCAAGATATAAGATAAAGACTTACAAATAGCCTTATTATTTTTCATACATTCATCCAAATCTTTTTTCAATCGACAATGATATTTATATATACTTTGTCTAGATTTACTATTACCAAAAGGTTTAAAATCCTCATCAAACGATATTCTACTTCCTAAATCTAAATAAACATAACGAATAAGTTCCATTTCTGTTAAATTCGGTATTGTTTTAATATAATTTTTTACTAAAAGCACATAATCATCTAAGCTATTCATAATTTTATCACCTACAATCCGATATTCTGTAAATCGAATTTAAATATTATAACACAAATCCCTATATTTTGTAGTCAATCTCATAATTTAAAAATTTTTTATACAAAATAACCCTATCATCTCTGACAAGGTTATTTATAAATTTAATAAATTTTTGTAACAGTTCCCTTTGCAATAATTCTTCCAAAATTTCGAATGGAAAATTCTGTCCCAACTTCCAAGGCAACATCTTTTTCAAGTTGAACGTTTATTTTACCATCACTTCCAGCATTTATCACCTCTTCTACATTAGAGGTTGTTAGAGTGCCAGTTATTTCTGTAACTCTAAAATAAAATTGAACCTGAGCATCATTTAAAATAGGATTACTTGACCCGCTTTCCTCTTTTGAAAGAACATGAATATCAGCATCAAAGCTTTTCACAGCTTTAATAGAATTCTTTCGAGCAACAACTCGACCTCTAGTACTAAAAATATCTAATTCAACATCTTTTAACACTAGACCAACATTCATTCCAGCTTCAGCAGAAGAAACATCTTGTCTAGCCAACATAATTCCTGTTACCGTAGTATTAATAGTTTCTTGATTTAATCCTATTATTTGTATTTCATCCCCTAAATGAATAGTACCTCTTGAAATTTTACCAGTTACAACAGTTCCACATTTTATCTGCTTTTAGCAAAAATTTTACATCTATTAATTATTAATTATTGCTATTATATTTTCTCCATGAGTTTTCACTTTAATAAGTGACAATATTTTCATTTCATTAAGCTCTTTTAAAGATTTTGGCCTTAATTCAACTAATTTATCTAACTCATCATTATTAAATATATAGTATGCTGGTATTTTCATTTCCGTTGCTCTAGTTTTTCTAAAATCAATTAATTGCTCTCTCAAAGCATTCGATTTTTCTTTAAGAACACACATAGTATTTTTACAATATTTTTCCCTATAACACTCATAGTAATTGACTTCTTCTTTTACATCTAAATCCATATATCCTTGAGCCATTACTTCCATATCCTTTTTTGAATTGTAATAATCGCTTTCACTTTTATGTGCCAAGTCATACTGAATTTGTTTTACTAAAGCATCCGCTCTTATAACCTTGTGTTTTATATCTTTAGGAGCTCTATTAGTATTTAAAATTGTATCCTGATTAGCAACCACTACTAATACTCTTCTATAATAATCAAAATTTTTTGCCGAAAATATCTTTGTAATAGCAGATGCATTAGCTAACCATATTTTTCTTAGAACTTCCCTCTGAGCTTCTACTTGTCTTAATGGAGAATACATTCCTTTTTTTACTTTTTTACCATTTAAGGTATATTCTCTAATAAAATCCCCTTTATCCGTTACAGTAATATTTCCAAACAAATTCTTACATTCGATATAATAAACAAACACAGGAGTAATAACGATATAATCTATCTGAGCTGTCATATCTTTAAATTTTACTTTAATATCCCGTAAAACATACATACCAATATTAGCTTTTTTTAATTGATAAGCTATTTCATTTTCGCCACTTAAACCCTTTTTTACCATTATTAATTCTTTTAATAAATCTGCATGATTAGGATACTCTTTCACTAATTTTTCTAAAGCATCATATTTATCCTGTAAATCACTATTTTCTTTATAAAAAATTGTATCATTAAATCTATTAATGCCTAATACACTATCAATTATTCCCACATTATCACCCCATTCATAAGAATACCAATTTATTATAAGTATAGCATAATTCCTACATTTATACAATGAACCATTATAATTATTAGTTTTTTATTTTTAACCAAGATTTAAATAAAAAAGAGTTCGTACCAATTCATACACTCTATTCATCTATTGCTTTATCATCAATTTTCTTACTTGATGTTTTAATGTTTCTAAATGTTATTTTTCAACAGAACTAATTGTTTTTACTTGATATTTTCGGTATTCATCTTTTGTTTTTTATATTGCTTGATTAGGTCTAATTGCTTATATTCCTGTAAAATCAAAATATCCTGATACTAAATTATTTAAAATTTTCGTTATTCTTCTATTAAATAATTTTTAGTAATTACAACATCACTCATTATTAGCAAATCACCTTTAAAAGTAGTAAATCTCATAAAAGTTTTATCAGAATTTGCTCTTTCATAGATTACTTCAAGTGCTACATGTCCATGAGTAGCATAATTTTATACTATATCTTAAAAATATAATCATATCTAAATTATAAAAAATTTTTTCTCTTGTTACATTTCTATTACCTTCTTTTCGAACTTATCGAAAATTCTGACAAGTTGATTTCTTATTTAATTTCATTTCTTCTTAAATATTATTTATATATTCTATAATATTTGTTCTAGATATTCCAAATAACTCTGCAATATGTTGTTGTGATAACCATACTGTCTCATGTTCAAACTTTACATCTATCTTTGTTTTTCCATCATCAAGTTGATAAATTACTATGTTATGTTTCTTTTTATTTAACCTTCCATATCCAATATAAAAGATGTTAACATCTAAATGCTAACACCCTTTTTTAAAGAAAATAATAAATATATTAATTAAACGATTTTAAAGTCTACTTACCACAGCATTGTTTATATTTCTTTCCACCGCCACATGGCCGGCAAGGTTTAATGTTTTTACCACTGTCCTTTTGCACTTTTCCTTATATTACGGCACTTTTTTCAGTAATTACTGGTTCTAACCTGCTAAGTTTACTCAAAATGGTTCTAAAACTGCTATTTTTCCACATCTTTTTATTGTTATCTTCATATACAACATACCACTTTATTGATTATAAGTCCTCATAACTTGACTAATTTTTGATTAAGAGCGATATATATTAGGAATTTATTTGGAGGTATATAAATGAAGTATATTATTAAGCAGAAGAATTGAGTTGAATGTATAAGTAGAAATGGTGACTATCATGGCTTCTTTACCATCAAAATTGTTGATATTGTCTTATCTGCTAAAAACCAAAAAGATCTTGTAATATTAATGAAATTTAGACATAAAATCGAAGAACAAATAGTTGATTATTTAAATGCTTAAAGATATAAATAATAAAAACTAACATACCAAAATAATATTTTATCTCTAAATACTTCCAAAAAAAGTTAATTTAATGATATAATTAGTATAGTTTAAAGTAGGTGGTTTATTTATGGATAATGTAATGCTAATTTCATTATGCGTAATCCCTAGTTTAATACTGCTTTGGTATGTATATATTAAAGATAAGGTAGAAAAAGAGCCATTTGATTTATTACTTTTATTATTTCTTGGAGGAATAATTGCATGTACTATTTCTATTCTCTTATCTATTTTATCTAAACAATATATATATTTTCTAAATTCAGCTTATACTGATATGAATATATTTCAAATTATATTCAAAGTATTATTTACAATAGTAGTTATAGAAGAAGGATCTAAATGGGTAATTAACTATATAACGATATGGCAAAATAAAAACTTTAAACACATATACGATCCGATAGTCTATTGTACTTTTGTTGCTATCGGGTTCGCAACATTAGAAAATATTATTTATGGTATTACTTTTAGTTCACACGGAATCATGCCTATTATTAT
Source organism: uncultured Bacilli bacterium (assembly GCA_934099115.1). Classification (GTDB taxonomy): domain Bacteria; phylum Bacillota_I; class Bacilli_A; order RF39; family UBA660; genus Caccenecus. Next base: position 5,291 of record CAKOPK010000015.1, on the reverse strand, counting down.
GAGAGGCTTTATAGCAGTTCCTAGCCATGCAGTATTTGGTATTTTTATGGGATATTACTTAGGTATTTCTAAAAACGCATTAATGTACAATAAAATTAAACAATCTAGAAAGTATAGATTATTAAGTATTTTAGTTCCAATTTATTTGCATTTAGTATATGATTTGTTTTTAGTTAAGAAAAACTTTATAATGTACTCTATATTTGTAGTTTATATAATAGTTATTTATATAATGGCGTATCAAAGAATTAAAAGACTTTCATCAATCCATAAGAATTTATCACAAAAAGAAAAAGATATATCTTAATTGTTAGGTATATCTTTATTTCTTTGTTTTTTCTATGTATATCAATTCTTGGTTCTAATTTATCATAACTATTTAGCTTCTTAAATAATTCATATCCTTCAATATCTAAAGCATCAGCTTTTTTTCTATGGTATCAATAGTAGGACTATATCTACCACATTCAATAGCACTAATATATCTTGCACTTAAATCAGTTAATTCTCTAATTTTTCTTGGGAATAACTTTTTTTATATCTATAATACATTATGTTTTTACAAAAAATGCTCCATAGTTTCATAATATCACCAAATACTTCTATATTCATATATAATGGTAATATTTTTTTGTATTATTCACTACGAAGCATATAGCCCACTATTTGTTTTTTAAATAGTCATTAACTAATTTTTCTATTCCTTTAACGGTTCTTAATTGTGATCTATCAATTCTTGTTGGTTGAATATTTATTCCATAATCTTCTAATCTTGAAAACAATTCTATAAAGGCATATGAGTCTAATAATCCACTCTCAATTAAGTCAATATCTTTTTCATAAATGCCTTCATCTTCACATATTTCATATAATAATTTTGGTATATCAATTTTAGTATTTATCATAATTCACTTAACGCCTTTCTATCTATTTTTCCATTTTGATTAATTGGTAATTTATCAATTATTTTTATTGTTCTTGGTAGCATATAAGCTGGAATATATTTTTCAAGTTCAGATTTTATGTAATTAGCATCTTTGTTATCTTCTACTACTACAAACGCTTTTATTGTTTTTACTACTAAATTATCATTATATTTAACAACAACAGCGCATTCTTTAACACCTTTAATTAAATTAATATTATATTCAATGTCATTTAATTCAATACGATAACCTTTATATTTAATCTGACTATCTTTTCTTCCTTTACAATATAATTTTCCATTTTCAATATATCCAATATCACCTGTTTTATAACAATTAATATTATTTTCTTTATAATATCCACCAACATAATTAGCCAAATATCCGCCAAAAACACTTTTACCTTTTAAGACTATTTCATCATCTATTATTTCGATTTCTGTTGCAAATGTTTCTACTTCTCCAACAGGTAGTAATTGCATACTATTTGCCATTTCTTTTGTAATCAAAATTGCCGATACTGCTGATGTCGCTTCCGTTGGTCCATAAGCATTTATAATTTTCAAATTAGGGAATGCTTCAAATATTTTTTGAACTGTTTTTACTTCTAATTGTTCCCCACAAAAATAAACACATTTAAAATTTGGATACTTACTTGAATTAAATTCTTCGTTCAATAAACATAATTTCATAAAGGTTGGTGTCATAACAGCAACATCAATTTCAGACATTAAATTAAATATCTCGTCATAATCCTCTTGAATATCACTATCGAGAGCTATTAATGTATGGCCATTACATAATGAATAATATAAATCAGCAACACTTAAATCAAAACTAAAACTTGCCTGATTTAATACATTTATATCTTTATAATCGCATAAAGGTTTTAGATTAGAAATCCAATCAATAAAATTATTTAAGTTAGTTTTAGAAATTGGCACTCCTTTTGGGATGCCTGTACTTCCAGAAGTAAATATCATATAAACAATAGCATTTTTATTTTCTTTTATATCACAATTTTCATATTTTTTTAATCCTTCTAAATTAAAACAATCTATATTATTTAATGATACTTTATTATCAGTTAAAACTAATGAAGAATTTGTTATATCAATTATTTGTTTAACTCTATATAGTGGAGTGCAAGATCCAACAGGTACATAAGTTCTGTCTGCTATAATACAAGCTAATATAGAAATAATAACACTAATATTTTTATGTCCATAAATTATTACAGGAGAAGTTCCCTGTCTTTTTAAAAATTGCGCATAATTATATGCACAACTCCATAATTCGTTATAGGTGATACACTCATTATTAACCTTATAAGCTATTTTATTTAGATTTTGTTCTACTATTCTTTTTATTTTGCTTATCATCATTATCATCTCTTATTTGGTCCTTTGGTATTAGTGCATAATCATACATAACAGCCGAATGATTATCTAATATTAATTCTTTATATAACCCTTCATTTGTAAGCCTATCAATTACTATTCTATAAACTTGTGATATTCGGTAGTATTTGTCGCCTTCTTTTTTAAAATGGTGATTTTCTTCTACCAATTTATAACGGCAAGGATATTCTCTTTCACTTCTTAATTCTCCACACAATTCACCATTTTCACACCATACAAGAATCTGTACATCTTGATCAGTATTGTTTTTAAATCTATAATCAACATTATTATAACAAACTGATGTACCAGTTCCAAATGGTACTCTTCTTCTTTCGTCTGGAAATAATGCATCTGAATGATGATGTAATTCAGTTACATCTAATGGACTATTTAGGACTAACCAATGTATCATATTAGCCATTTGGCATAACCCACCACCATAACCAGATGTCATACCTTTTCTACCTATTACAAGTCCTTCTTTGTAACCGTATTTTTTCCCTGTTGGTCCTACTGTACTCCAATAAGAAAAAGTTTCTCCTGGATGTATAATTAATCCGTTAATTTTATTACAGGCTAGCATAATGTTCGTAACCTTATTTTCTTGTAATCTTAAATCTACGCCTGCTAACTTTCTAATTAGAATCGAACTATGGCTTTTTACTATATTAGGTAATTCTTTATTAGAATGTGTTTTAGCAATTTTCTCTTTACTGATTATGTTTTTAATATGTCTTAACATAATCTCTTTTTTTACTGAAATTTTATAAGTTGTTGGACTTATATCACAAAAAAGTTTTCTTCCCATAATTATCTCACTACTCACATTACTAAAGATGTTTCATCTTTAAAATTATTATAACATACTAACGAACAAAAAAATACATATTTTATAAAATTGTAGAAGTATTAAGCCTTTTTCTTTTAGTAAATTGAAAAAATTCCGAATTTTTATTATAATTATAATGGAAGGTGTTTAAATTGGAATATATTATTAAAAATATAAATGATTTTAATAAAAACGATATTAACAATTTTTATGATAAAATACCTAAACTTAAAAAAGATAAAATTAATAAATTAAAAAATTATGATTCCAAAGTTAGATCCATAATTGGTGAAATGATTTTAAAGGAATTATTAGTAAAAAATAATGTATCTTATAATAGTTTAGATTATTATATTAATGAGTACGGAAAGCCATATTTAAAAGATAACAATATATTTTTTAATATTAGTCATTCTTTTGATTATGTTATAACCGCAATTTCTAACAATGATATTGGAATTGATATAGAAAAAGTTAGAGAAACACCGATAAAAACAATAAATCAATTTGCGACAGAAAAAGAAAAAGAATATATACTATCATCAAATAAAAATATAGAAGAAAGAATATTTAAAATATTCACATTAAAAGAAGCATACTTTAAAATGTTAGGAACAAACCTAAATAATATATTAAAAGTAGAATTTATAATAAAAAACAATAAAATTTATTGCAATGATAAAAATGTAAAAGTGGGATTTATAAATAATACAAAGGGATACATTATTGCTTATTGTGAAAAAATATAAAAAGTTAATAAAAAACATTTTTTTATTTATCCCACTTATAGTTATTATTTTAATATCATTATATTTTTATAATATTTATAAAAGCAAATATTTAATCGGAACAATAATATATAAAGATACTAACTATTTTGAAGTAATAACCGAAAATGATAGTATATACAGATTTAATTATAATAGTGATTTTGACATTGGCGAGAATATTAGAATTAAATATAATAAACAATTAAATGATTTTAATTATATACAAAAAGTAGATATTAAAAGTATTGATGAAGAAAAAATCAAACTTAATTATGACAATCAAGCTTTAAAAATATTACAAGATATGACTTTGAATGAAAAAATCGGACAATTATTATTAGTTAGGATACCAGAAACGAATAAAATAGAAACAATCAATAAATATAATATTGGTGGATATATTTTATTTCAAAGAGATGTAGATAACAAAAGAAAAGATGAATTAATTGATGAAATCAAATTATATCAATCAGTTTCAAGCATTCCATTATTAATTGCAATAGATGAAGAAGGCGGTACAGTATCAAGGTTAAGTTCTAATAAGAATATTGTTAAGTCTCCATTTCAATCACCACAAGAATTATTTAAAAGCGGTGGATTTGAAGCAATAAAACAAGATGCAATTATTAAAACTAACCTTTTAGAAGAATTAGATATTAATGTTAATCTAGCACCTGTTGCGGATATTTCTACAAATTCAAAATCTTACATTTATGAAAGAAGTTTTGGTAAAGATAAAAATGAAACAGCTAAGTACATCGAAACAATTTTATCAACACAAAATAATAATGTGTCTTATGTACTTAAACATTTTCCTGGATACTCTGATAATTTAGATACACATAAAAGCACAGCAATTGATAATAGATCGTATAAAACAATTAAAACTAATGATTTTATACCATTTAAAGTTGGTATTAAAAATGGGGCAAACGCTATTTTAGTATCTCATAATATTGTATCAAGTATTGATAATAAACCGTCATCACTTTCAAAAAATATACACAACATACTACGAAACGAATTGAGTTTTAATGGAATAATTATTACTGATGATTTATCCATGAATGCAGTCAAAGGATATAATACTAAAACGCCTTATATAGATTCCATATTGGCAGGTAATAATATATTAATAGTATCGGATTATGTATCAGCATTTGACGAAATATATAATGCTATTATTGAAGATAAAATATCAGAAGAATTAATTAATAGATTAGTATTAAAAACTATTCAATTTAAAATAAACTTAAATTTATACAAACAAAAAAGAGCTTGAGCTCTTTTTCCTAAATTGAAATTTCAACCGCACCATAAAGGTGTGGTTTTTTGATACAATAAAAGAGCCCCACCAGCCAGG
>CAKOPK010000014.1 GCA_934099115.1 uncultured Bacilli bacterium | reverse complement strand
AGCATAGGAAAACCCAATAACAATTAATATAAATAATACTGTACTTCCTATTATCAAATTCTTCTTCATAACATTCTTCCTTTACTTTTTTAGATTATAATACATACATAATAATTTTTCATTACGTTCGACAAAACTTGTCAAAACTTATATATACATAAATAGGCTCTAACATATATAAAAAATAAATATCATATACTTATCTATGTTATATTTCTACTATACAATATTATTTAGTTTTTTTCAAGAATTTTATGTTATTTTCAAATTTATAATATTATTATATAAAAATTAATTTATTTTCAATAAGTTAAATTCATGTAAAATACACTAAGAATTAAGTTTTTCTTTCTTTTTTTTGATATACTTATTTAGGTGATTTAAAAATGGAAGCTGTAGGTATTATTTGTGAATATAATCCATTACATAAAGGACATATCTATCATATTGAACAAGTTAAAAAATTATATCCAGGAAGAGCTATTGTTTTAGTTATAAATGGTTATTTTTTAGAACGAGGAGAAATAAGTATTTTATCTAAAGAAAATAAAACAAAGTTAGCTTTAATATATGGAGTAGATTTAGTAGTTGAGCTTCCTTTTATTATGGGTACTCAAAGTGCCGATATATTTGCTCAAACTGCAGTTAAAATATTAAATAACTTTGGAGTTAAATACTTAGTTTTTGGTAGTGAATGTAATAATATAGATATTCTTAAAAAAGCTGCTTCTATTCAAGAAGATAATGATTATCAAAAAAGAGTAAAAGAATATTTAGAACAAGGAGTTAATTATCCTACTGCTTTAGCTAAAGCTTTAAATATTAAAGAGAATATATATAATCCTAATGATTTATTAGGTATATCTTATATAAAAGCAATTAATAAATATCATTTTAATATAGAGGCTGTATGTATTAAAAGAACAAGTGAATATCATAGTAAAACAGAAGATAAAGAAATTATAAGTGCTAGTAATATTAGAAATAAAATTAAATTAAAACAAGATATTTCTTTATATACTCCTAGAAAAGTTATTAAGTTAATTGAAGATATTAATATGAATGATTTATTTCCTTTTATTAAGTATAAAATACTTACTGATAATGATTTAAGTAGATATTTAACTGTAGATGAAGGAATAGAAAATAGATTAAAAGAAAAAATATTAGATAGTTTAGATTATGAAGATTTTGTTAAGAATGTTAAAACAAAAAGATATACTTATAATAAAATATGTAGAATGCTTATTCATATTTTAGTAGGTGTTCCTAAAGATATTAATAATTTATCTAATTTACCTTATGTTAAAGTATTAGGATTTAATTCTAAAGGTAGAGCTTATTTAAGAGAATTAAAAGAAGATTTAGAAATATCTTTAATTCCTATTCCTAATAGTTTACAATATAAATATGAATTAATCGCTGCTTCTATTTATAGTTTAGTTAGTAAATATAATGTTATAAAATATGAAAAGAGCAATAAACCTATTTATTTTGAATAGTTTATTGCTCTTTTTAAAATAGACTATCTAAACCATAATTATTTGTAGTTCCACCTTCTGTATCATAGCAGTCATTTATGATAAAGAAAGCTCCTGGGTCAATCTCTAAAATAATATTTTTAAACATATAATAGTCATGGGTTGGTACTACACATAATAAGAGATTTTTCTTTTCTTTAGAATATCCCCCTTTTCCAATAATTTCTGTTACTCCTAGATGAAATTCATTCATAATAATATTCATTACTTTTTCTGTTTCTTTGGTTTCTATAATAAATAATTTATTTTTAGAGATACCAATTAACATTTTATCTACAATAATACTAGATGTATACTGAATAATAATCGCATATACTATTTTATTTACTCCTAAGACTATACCTCCAAATAATATTATAATTAGATTAGTTGTAAAGGAGGCTCTTCCTTCACTCATATGAAAATATTTATTCATAATTTTCATTATAATATCAGAGCCTCCTGTATTAAAGCCCATTTTATATACTAAACCACTAGAAAAGCCATATAGAATACTTGTTAAAGTAATTACTGTTATAAAGTCTTCAAAGATAAAATGAGGAGCTATAAGGTCCCCTAGAGGTTTGGTAAAACTAATCATTAAGGGATATAAAATACTTCCTATAATCGCTGGTCTTGTTTTTTTAAAGCCAAAGATAAGAAAACTAATTAGTAAAAGAATAATACTACAAGAATATATAAATATTTGATTATTCCAACCCCATAATTTATTAAATACTATTGCAAGTCCACTAGTTCCTCCTATTACTAGATCATTCTTTACTAAGAATATATTATAGTTTAAAGCTAATAAAAATACTCCTAATATCATGAATAATAATCTTGGAACATAGTTTTTACTAGTTACTTTTTGTAATAATTTTGTAATATCCATATAAGTCCTACTTTCTATTTTAATAATAAGTTTAAATATTTAAAAAGTCAACATAAAAACTAATTATTACCATATATTTAAATTGAGGTGTTTATTTATGAATGGTAATTTTTTTGGTAATCCTACTTTTCCTAATAATACAGATAATAATTTAACTAGTCCTCCAGGAAATATTAATTATAGTACCGCTAGTTTACCTATGGAACAAAGTTATATTGAAAATATACTACGTCTAAATAAGGGCAAAAAAGTTCAAGCTTATTTTTCTTATCCGGATTCTAATGAATGGCGTGATAAAGTCTATGATGGAATTGTAGAAGAAGCTGGGAGAGATCATTTAATTATGAGTGATCCTAAAACCGGTAAATGGTGGTTGCTTCGTATGATTTATTTAGATTATGTTGTGTTTGATGAAAGAATTAATTATAGTCATGATTATTCTGAAAAAACGTTTTAAACGTTTTTTTATTGGAAATAAAGATTAAAGAATGGTATTTCTTCTCTTAGAGTAGTAGATGGGCCATGGCCAGGATATATGGTTATTTCTATAGGATAAGTTGCTATTTTCTTTAAACTTTCTTGCATACTTTCAATACTTCCTGTATCTAAATCCCATCTTCCTATTGTATTTTTAAATAGAAAGTCGCCACTAAACATTATCTTTTCCTTAGGAAAATAAAATGTTAAAGAATCACTGGTATGTCCTGGTGTCTTTATTATTTCATATGGGAAAAATTTAGGAAATGTATTATGTTTTAAATGATAATATTCTTCTAATGCTTCTAAGGCACCAATATGGTCAAAGTGATGATGAGTTACTAATATTTCTCTTACAGTTAAACCTTTTGTTTCTTCTTTTATTCTCTTACTATCTCCTGCTGGGTCAATAATTAGACAATCTTTATTTTTAATTATTATATAACAATTGGTTCTTAAATCACCAATAACAAGTCTTTTTATTTTCATTTTTTATCCTCTCTTTATATTTGCATCATATCATATTTTATTTGTAATATAAAGTAAAATTTTAAACTTTTTCTTTTCAAGTCTAAGAATAACTGTTATACTTATAGTGGTGATAATATGTTGTGGTTTTCTATTTTATTAATAATTATTATAATACTTTCTTTATTGGGTATATATTATATTAAATTTTTTAATGAATTAAATGATTTAAAGACTAAAGTTATGGCCGCAGAAAGTATTATAGATGAAGCTTTAAGAACAAAATATGATTCTTTAATTCGTATTAGTAATATGCTAAAAAAGAATATGGAAAGTAATAAAAATTATTTTAAAGAATATGAAAAGCTTAAAGATCAAAAAATTAGTAATTTTGATATGGACAGGAAATTAAATGAAGGGTTTACTCTTATATTAAAAATGCAAGATGATTTAGGGCTTACGAATGATGAAGAATTAAATAAAGAATTAGAAAAGATAAAAAGATTAGATGAAAAATTAACGGCTGCTAAAAATTATTACAATAAAAATACGAGTGATTCTAATGCTATCATTCGTAAGTTTCCTTCTAATCTTATTGCGAAAATTCATCACTTTAAAATCAAATTATTCTTTGATGGTAAAGACATGGATGATGAAATCATAGACGACTTTAAAATTTAGTCGTTTTTTTAACTCCAATCAATTTCTTTTAAGCCATTTGCTTTTAAGAAATTATTGGTTTTACTAAATGGTTTAGAGCCAAAGAAGCCATGTCTAGCACTAAAAGGACTAGGATGTGGACTTGTTAGAACTAAGTGTCTAGGATTGGTTATAAAGACACTTTTTTCTTTGGCAAAATTGCCCCATAAGATAAACACGACTGGTTCTTCTTTTTTATTTAATAGTTTAATTATATAATCGGTTAGTCTTTCCCAACCTAGTTTTCTATGACTGGCAGGTGTATCTTTTACTACGGTTAAAACAGAATTTAATAATAATACTCCATTTTTAGCCCAATTTGTTAAATCACCATCTTGTTTTGGTGGTATTCCTAAGTCATCATATAATTCTTTATAAATATTTTGTAAACTTGGAGGAACTTTTACTCCTTTTTGAACACTAAAAGATAAACCATGAGCTTCATTTTCTCCATGATATGGGTCTTGTCCTACAATTACTACTTTTACATCTTTATAGGGAGTTAATTTTAAAGCTTCAAATATATGGTCTTTTGGAGGATATATTGTTTTGGTATTATATTCCTCTTCTACTACATGATAAAACTTTTTAAAGCCTTCACTATTCCATATTACATTTAGTTTCTCATCCCAATCGTTTCCTATCATTTAATACCTCTTCTTTCTCTATTACATTTAAGTTTTTTAACTTCTACTCCCTTTTCTAGCATTATTTAAAATATACTCTTTATAATACTCTTCTACAGAAGCACTATAATCATCATTTATTAAAGCTTCTATCCTATTGGATATTTTTTTGTAACTAGTTATATCATTCATAGATTTTTTAATAAATACGCCTAATACAGAAAAGCAATTATCTTTTATTCTTTTTAATATTATTCTTATTTGGTCTTTTTTTATTTCTAGACAGCCATTACAATTTTTTAAACGTTTTACATGAACTAATTCAGGATGAAATTTAAAGTTTTCTAATAGTTCTAAAATCGTACTATAAGATGTTTCTCTAATCAAAGTTAAATCTCTTATAAAATAACACTTTTCAGGAGAGTCACTTAAAGAACTATAATATAGTTTGTTTTCTTCACTAATAGCTATCTCTAAATCTTCTTCCTCTTGTTCTTTTACTGATTCTAGTTCATTTAGTTTATTACGAATTAATAAATACTTAGCTAAATGTTTTTTATAATCTTCTTTTAATTCTGCTAGAATACTTATATTAAAATAAAAATTTTTATCATTTAAGATTGAACATAATTCATAAATTTTGTTTTGATAATACTTTAAAATACTTTTATATAAATATATTTTATCTTCATTTTCATATAATTTTAAATTTATTAATGTCTCTAAACTGCCAATTCCATTTTCTTCTAAATTTTTTATAAAGCTTATTAATTCGTTGTCTATTTTAGGATTTATTTCATCTATTATAATCTCTTCATATCCTTGATTTATAATATTTAAAATTAAGAATAAATCATCTCTTTTCATAGCACCGTTTTGTACTGCTTTTTTACTATTACGAATTTTAATTAATTCAATTAGGGCGATTAAATCTTTTGCTTTTAAGTCTATTAATCTTTTTTCAATATATACGATAGATGAGGGAGTTATAATTTGATTAAAATGAATTTCATTATACGCTTTTAAAGAACAATTTAAGTTTTCTTTTAATAACTCATATTTTAGAGTTTGGACTCTTATATCACTTCTAGCAATTCTTAAGAATTCTAAGCGATTATATTTTGTTACTTCCATTTTATAATTATCCATAAAATAGCTTTTTGCTCTTTTAGAGATTCTATTCTCACTTAAATCATTAATTACTCTTATTAAAAAGATACTTCTATTTTCTAAATTTGCTTTTTTGATTTGATAATCTTCTATATCGTTTGCTAATAATTTTTCTAATTCTTCTATTGTCAATATTTCACCTACTTATGATATTCTTCATTATTATTGATTTTAAAAGCTCTATATATTTGTTCTAATAAAATACTTCTAAATATTCCATGAGGTAAAGTAATCTTGCCAAATGATAAAGAAAGATTACTCCTGTTTTTTATTGTCTCATGTAATCCTAGAGAAGACCCTATAATAAAGGTTATTGTACTACTAGTAATAAAAGTCTTATCTATTAAGTTTGCTAATTCAATACTACTATACTCGCTACCTTCTATTTCCATAGTTATTACATAATCTTTATTATCTATATGTTTTTTAATATTTATAGCTTCTTCTTCTAGGTTATTTGTATCTTTTAATTCTATAATTTCTATTTTATGATATCTAGATATTCTTTTTAAATAATCATTTACAAAGTCTTCTAGATATTTTTCTTTTAGTTTTCCTAAACAAATTATTTTAATCATACTTCTATTAACTCACTTATTTCATTTGGTTTGGCACATTTTATATTTGTAAACTCTATTTTATGATTTTTAAATACTGTATTTATCTCATTTAGGGCTAGCTCTTCACTATTATTCTTCTCTGATAAATGCATTAAATAGATTGCATGGGTATTACTACCAATTAACTTTGTTAAATAAACACTACAGGCATTATTTGATAAATGACCATAATCAGATAGAACTCTTTTCTTTAGCCAATCAGGATATGGGCCATGTTGAAGTTTTTCAATATCATGATTACTCTCAAATAAATAAACATCTTTATTTTGTAAGTATTGATAATTTTTATAGTTTATATAGCCTGTGTCTGTTACATATACGACAGAATGGCCATTATTCTCAAATAAGAAGTTTCGAGAATCTGTAGCATCATGGCTAGAATGAAAACAAGTTACTTTTAAATTTTTTAAAATTACCTCATCTTCATAAATTAATATATGAGGATAATCCTCTATATCTATTAGTTCTTGAAACATTGGTTTAGATATTACAATAGTTGGTTCATATTTTTTAATAAAGGTTTTAAGGGCAGATATATGGTCATCATGAAGATGGCTTATAAATATATAATCAATTTCGGATGGGTCAACACCAATACTCTCTAAAGCTCCTACAATATATTTACGATTTTTACCAATATCAATTAGTATTTTATATTCAGCTGTTTCTATATAAGTGGAATTTCCCCCTGAACCACTTGCTAAAACACATACACGCATTATTGATATAATAATAGAGGATTGATGTTATTATTGTTATATTTTACTTCATAGTGTAAGTGAATTCCTGTTGAAGAACCACTATTACCCATATATCCGATTACTTGTCCTTTATTTATTTTTTGCCCTAATTTTACTTGAACAGAGGCATGTAAATGGCCATATCTTGTTATATAACCATTGCCATGATCTATTGTTACTTGATTACCCATACCATTTCCACATGGGTCGCCATAGCCACTTCCTCGGCTTGGACAACCAGTGTAAACATATGTGACAGTTCCACTTGCCGCAGCATAGATTTTAGAACCAAAATTACCGGCACCAGAAATATCAATACCTTGATGCATACGTCCCCATCTCCAACCACGATAACTTGTAATTACATAACCACTGTTAGTTGGCCAGCCCCAGTCTCCGGTTGTTATTACTGGTGTTCCTCCTCCTTGAATGTAATCACGTCGTTTGGTTCCTACAGTTGTTACTTGGTCTTGAACTTCTTGAATAACAGCAATTGTTGTTGCTTGTGCTTCTTGGCTTCGCTCTCCATTTGTAACAGAATAAGTTTCTTTTCGTCTTTCAATTCCATTAATACCAGGAGTTGTTACTTCTTGATAACCAACATATTTGGTGTTATCAGGATTGTTTTTCTTACTGTAATAAACTACTTCATCTTTAATTTCATTTAAATCATAAACGAATGTAAGTTGAGGGTCAATTAATGTAACATCTACTTTATCCCCTACTCTTAAGATAGAATCAGAAGTTTTATATTTAGTATTTGCTATTAAAAATTCTTCTACATTTAATTGATTTTCTTCAGATATAGAATCGATTGTATCTCCTAGTTTTACTGTATAAGTTTTCGTATCTGGTGTAGAACCAAATAATAAGAAGTGAACTAATTCTAATTCATCGGTAAATATGGTATCATTGACACTAATATAATCTTCTTTAATGGTTATATCTTCATTAAATTTCATATTGGTTATAATACGACCAGTATCTACAATTTCTTCTTGAGTATTATTAATATACTTTTCATATTCATCTTCTGCTAGAAAAGCTTTAACAAATCTTTTTGTAGCATTATAAAATATTTCTTTATTTAAAACATGGACTTCATATTTACCATTATTACCATTAATTGTAACTGTATATCCTTTGATAGCAAAATCATCTTCGTTTTCAATTTTATTATAGACGTCTTCTACTGTATCAGTTTTCGCTAAATAAGTATTTGTTTCTATAATTTTTAAATCATTAGGAGGATAGACACTATTTACATTATATTTTTCTTTTATAGAGCTTTGGCTATCATTAATTAGTTTATATAAGCTTTCTTTATTTTCAATTACACCTATTTTAGTTCCATTTAAATAAATTTGGTAATAAATATTTGTAGGTTCATATAACTTTTTACTCATAGATACTAAGAGTAAAGTAATAGCTACTATACTTGTTATTAAAGATGTAATTATTATATTCTTTTTATTCATAGACACCTCTTATAATTCCTCTTTATTCATATAATTTTTAAAATTACTCATGTTTAGTTCAAATAATAAACGATATAGTCCCGTTGAGCCTTTTCTATGTTTAGCAATAATAACATCAATTGGAACTATAGTCTCTCTTTTTTCACTTTTAGCTTCATAATAATCTTTACGATTTAAGAATAATACTAAGTCTGCATCTTGTTCTAGAGATCCAGATTCTCTTAAATCTACTAAAGCAGGTTCTTTATTTTCTCTTTTATCTACACTACGAGAAAGCTGAGCTAAAGCAATAACTGGTACATCTAATTCTAGAGCCATTGTTTTTAGACTTCTAGATATTTCTGATACTTCTACTTGACGAGATTCGATGCGATTAGAACCGGTTGTGACTAACTGCAAATAGTCGATTACTACTAAGCCAAGGCCTTTAGGCATACTTGCTAATCTACGGCATTTTGCTTTAATTTCGGGAGCTGTTATAGAGGCATTATCTTCTATAAAGATATTTGTTTCTCCTAATCTACTCATCGCTTCATTATATCTTTTCCAATCATTATGTTCCATTTTACCAGTTGATAACTTATAAGAGTCGATTCCTCCAACACTTGCTATCATACGATTTACTAACATTTCTGCACTCATTTCTAGATTAAATATGGCAATAGCTTTATCTGTAGAGAATGCGGCGTTAGTAGCAATATTTAATGCAAAAGCAGTTTTTCCCATACCAGGACGGGCAGCAAGAATAATTAATTCTCCTCCATGTAAGCCTGCTGTTGCTTTATCTAAATCATAGAATCCTGTACGAATACCTGTAATATCACTCTTATTTTTGGCTAATTCTTCTAGTCTTTCTTGAGCACGTCTTAAAACTTCATGAATAGGAACAAATTCACTAGACGTTCTTGCTCTTACTACATTTAAAATATTTCTTTCGGCATCATCTAACATACCATTAATATTTTCATCATTATAAGCAGTTGTTACAATGTCGGTTGCTGTTTCTATAAGTCTTCTTCTGATAGCTTGTTCTTTTAATATTTTAATATAATATTCTAAATTAGCAGTTGTTACTACAGAGTCTATAACATCCATTAAATAAGTGATACCACCAATTTCATTTAAGGCTTTTTTCTTATCTAATTCTGCTTTTATTGTAGTTAAATCTATTGGAGTTCCCTCTTTATATAAGCTTTTTATAGCATTAAATATTGTTCTATTTTTTTCATTATAAAACATGTCTTCTGATACTTCATCACATATTTTTTCTAATGCTTCTTTATTTAAGAATGCTACACCTAAAACGCTCATTTCGGCTTCATTATCGCATGGAAGTGCTCTTTTTGCCATATTATCACCTACTTTACTAAATTTACTTTTATTTTAAATTCTACTTGTTTATGTAAGATAATCTCTACATCATGGGTTCCTAAAACATCTAAATCATGGTCTAGATTTATACATTTTTTATCAATGTTATAGCCAGTTTTTTTTAATTCTTCTTGAATTTGTTTGGTAGAAATCTTACCAAAAACTTTGTCTTGAGCTCCTGTTTTGACTTTAAAATTAAAAGTTTTATTTTCTAATTTTTGCTTTACTTCATTTAATTCTTTTATCTTTTCTTCTTCTAATTCTGCTCTTTTATTTAGGGCTGTATCTAATACTTCTTTGCTTCTTTTGGTATATGGGACTGCAAGTTTATTTTTAATTAAATAATTATTCGCATATCCATCACTTACTTCTTTTATTTCATCTTTTTTTCCAACTTTACGAACGTCACTTAATAAAATTACTTTCATAGTTTATTTCCTTTCTTTTGGCTACTTTATTATACCATAATATTTTATATAGTAAAATACTTTTAGGCAAATAAAAAAGAACAGATTGCCTGCTCCTAATTATTTTCTTGAGAATATAATCATAGCTCCAATTCCTAGTACTACTAGGCCAAAAATGGTATATACTACGATAGTTACTGTTTTATTTGGTCCTTTGTATAAATCTTCAAAAGTTATACTTTTCACATCAATATTTTGTTCTTTTACTAGTTTACTTACTACATCTTTATAGTCATCACTCTTTAGAGCATCCTCGGCCATAGATATTAATTTCTTAAAATCTGTTTCTGTTGCTTCCATACCTACTTTATATTGGTCTCCTACTACTAAAAAAGGAACACTATTTTTATAAGATTCATTAACATCTAATTCTTTTATTACTGCTTGATGTAATTTTTCATTATTTTCATTTTTCCATACTTCATAAGTTACAATTTCAACATTATCAGGAATTTCATCTTTATGTTTATTAATATATTCTAAAGATTCTTCACAATAATGGCAATTGTATCCTCTAAAAAAGTATATAGTAACTTTTGATTTAGCATCTACTTTAATTGGTAAGACTGCTAGTAATAGAAATAAAAAACTAATTATTATTTTTTTCATAATACACATCCTCTTGTTAAATTATAGCAAAAACATATTTTTATGTAAAGAAATATTTTAAGCTTTATAATATGCTTGATTCTTACTGGTTGGAGAATCTGGGGAAACCATTTTTATTACACCATTATTTAATGCCAGTACTAAATAGTTTTTTCTAAAAGAAATACGAGATTTCAGGCCTAATAAATGCATAAGCTCTTTTGTGGTATAGTTTATTCCTGGCTCCATAACATCTAATACATTCTTAATATATGAGCTCATATGATTAATTTCTGTGTTAATATTTATAATAAGTTTTTCCAATACTTCATCAATCATTTTTAACATAAATTCAATAAATTCGGTAGATTCTCCATTCTTATTACAGTTTGCTATTGCTTTATAGTAATCATCTTGATATTTTTTTATTTCTGATTCTATCGGGACATATAGAAATAATGGTTCCCAGTTGGATAGCAAAACATTTTGCCAATTATCTTGTATGTTTTCTTGTATGTTTTCTTGTATGTTTTTTGAAAACAAGATAATAAAATTAATCTTTTAAAAGCCAATCAATAACGTTAACTTTTCTTATTCCATCATAGTCTGCTTCTAAATCCATATCTAGTGTTAAAAGAGTTTTGGGATAGTGGTCCCCTGTTTTTTGTAAAGGCCTTAATTCTCTTTCTAAAACTTTCTCATCTCTTACTGTTAAAGATACTTGATAATATTTTAAGCCTTCTCTATTTTCAGCGACAAAATCTATTTCTAAATCATCTACTTTTCCTACATAAACTTTATATCCCCTTCTTAATAATTCAAGATATACAATATTTTCTAAGATATGTCCCATATCACTATCAGACTTTTTACCCAATAGATAGCTTCTTAGTCCTGTATCTACTGCATAATACTTATAATCTCTTACTAGTAAGTTTTTCCTTTTTACATCAAATCTTTCTGCCTTATAGATTAAAAAGCTTTCTAAGAATGCTAGTATATAATTTTCTACTGTATGATTACTTGTAGTTATTCCTTTACTTGTTAGAGTATCACTTATCTTTTTCGTAGATATTGGAGAACCAACACTATCAAATATATATTTTAGGATATTTTCTAATAACGTTTTGTCTGTTATATTATTTTTAGCCATAATATCTTTATAAACAACGGTAGAGAAAATACCATCTAAATACTTATCTATATCATTAACATTTGTTTTTAACATGCTTATATTTCCTGGCATTCCACCATTTTTCATGTATTCTAAAAATAATTTTTGATAATTATTGTCATCAAAAGCTGTTACATATTCTTTAAATGATAAAGGAAGCATTTTTATCTCTATATATCTTCCTGATAATAGAGTTGCATGTTCTCCAGATAAAAGATAAGCATTTGAACCTGTTATATAAACATCAACATTCTTTTTTATATATAAACTATCAACAGCTTTTTGAAACTCTGGTACGTTTTGAACTTCGTCTAAAAAGATATAATATTGCTTTTCAGGGGTTAGTTTTTCTTTAATATATTCATATAATTCTTTATAATTTTTAAAATCATAGTCAGCATCTTCTAAATTTATATGAATTATTTGATTATCTTGGATTCCATTTTCTTTTAAATAATTGATAAATAGTAAAAATAAAGTGGACTTTCCGCATCTTCTGATACCTGTTACTACTTTAATTAAATCTTTATCTTTCCATCTTTTTAATTCTTCTAAATATACTGGTCTTTCTATCATAATATACCTTCCTTTTTTCTATACTTAAAGTATATAGCAAGTATTATTAAAAGCCAAGTATTGGAAATATTTTTCCAATACTAGTCAATTTCTAGTAGTTTTGGAAGTAAAGAAAAAAGTTACAACTTTTAGTACTATTTTTAAAAATAAAGTCATAGCTTTAATTAGAAAGATTGAAAGATGGTGAAATTTTTGGAAAAGAAAGAGATTATAGAATCGATTGCCAAAAGAGGAAATGGGAGTATTTATCTAGGTGTTGTTGGTGCTGTTAGAACTGGGAAATCTACCTTTATTAAGAGATTTATCGAAAATTTAGTTGTTCCAAATATTACCGATGAATACGAAAAGAAACATTGTTTAGACGAAATTCCTCAAAGTGCCCAAGGAAAAACTATTATGACTACCGAGCCAAAATTTGTTCCCTCTAATGGAGCAGTCGTTACTGTTAATGAATTTAAAACAAATATTAAGTTAGTTGACTGTGTAGGATTTGTAATACCGGGTGCTAATGGTTATGAAGATGAAGATGGAAATCCGAGAATGGTTAAAACTCCTTGGTTTGAAGATCCTATTCCTTTTGTAGAAGCTGCAGAAATCGGTACAGAAAAAGTTATTCGTGACCATGCAACTATTGGAGTTGTTATTACTACTGATGGTTCTTTTGGAGAAATACCTAGAAATAATTACTTAGAAGCTGAAAATAAAGTCATATCTGAATTAAAAGAAATTGGTAAACCTTTTATTGTTATTTTAAATAGTATTCATCCTACTAATACAGAAACCGTTAGAATAGCAAGAGAAATTGAAGATACTTATGATGTTCCTGTTCTTCCTATTAGTGCTGAAAAGATGAATGAAATAGAAATTATGGAAATTTTGAAAAAAGCTTTATATGAATTTCCTGTTTTAGATATTGAAGTTAAAATACCAGAATGGATTGATGCTTTACCTAAAACTCATGTTATTAAAGAACATTTTTTAGAAAAAATTAAAGAAAGTATTATTAGTGTAGAAAAAATTAAAGATATAGATACTATTTTAGAACACTTTCAAGATAGTGAATATATTAGTAAATCTTATATTAGTAAGTTAGACGCTGCTACTGGAGTTGTAACTATTAATTTAGAAGCTAAAAGTGAACTTTATAACGAAGTATTAAAGAGTATTATGGGTGAGTCTGCTACTTCTAAAGCTGGTTTAATTCGTATTTTTGCTACTTATAAAGATACTAAAGAAGAGATGGATTCTATTAAAAGTGCTTTAAAAGTTGCTAGAAATAGTGGTTATGGTATTGTTTATCCTACTATTAAAGATATGAAATTAGAAACTCCAGAGATCGTAAAACAAGGAACAAGATATGGTGTTAAATTAAAAGCTACCGCTTCTAGTGTTCACTTAATGAAAGTAGAAGTACAATCCACTTTTGAACCAATTATTGGTAGTGAACAGCAATCGAAAGAGTTAATTAATTACTTGATGAAAGATTATGAAAAAGACCCAAATTCTATTTGGCAAAGTGAAATATTTGGTAGAAGTTTAGAAGCAATCGTTCAAGAAGGTATTCAAGCTAAATTATCGATGATGCCAGATGCTACTAGATATAAATTATCACAAACAGTTACTAAGATAGTTAATAAAGGTGCTAATAACTTAATTGCTATTGTATTATAGAAAAAAGTTGCGTTAAGCAACCTTTTTTATGTGATTATTTTTCTTTTCCTTAATTTCTTCTTCTATCATAGAAATAAATTCTTCTAAACTTATATTTAAAGTTTCTTCACTACCACATTTACGATAGCTAATTGTATTTGTTTCTACTTCTTTATTGCCAATAATTAAGGCATAAGTTTTTTTCTTTAAGACAGATTCACGCATTTTATAACCAAGTTTTTCTTCTCTGTCATCTAATTCAATACGATATCCTAAAGATTTTAGTTTATTAAATATTTCTTCTGCATACTCTAAATGATAGTCCCTATTAACTGGTATAACATTTATTTGGACTGGAGATAGCCATAATGGTAAAAAGCCTTTAGTTTCTTCTAATAAATAAGCGATAAAACGGTCTAATGAGCCTAAAATTGCTCTATGAATAACTACTGGACGACATTTATTACCAAGGGCATCAATATAATTTAATTCAAATCTTTCTGGTAATTGATAGTCTAATTGAACTGTAGATAAAGTTACATCATGACCTATTGCACTCTTTACTTGAACATCTAATTTAGGCCCATAGAATGCTGCTTCTCCTTCTGCTTCATAAAAATCTACCTTTAATTCTTTTAATACTTCACGAAGTTTTTGTTCACTTATAGCCCATAATTCATCATTTCCAAAATATTTTTCAGTATCAGTCTTATCTCGTAAAGATAAACGAAAACGATATTCTTTAATACCAAAATCTTTATATACTTCTAATATTAAATTTACTACGTTTTTAAATTCTTCTTTTATTTGTTCTGGTGTACAGAATATATGGGAATCATTTTGAGTAAATGCTCTCGTTCTTTCAATACCACATACAGCACCACTTGCTTCATAACGAAAATCATTTGCTACTTCAGCAATACGTAATGGTAAATCACGGTAAGAATGAAGAGTATTCTTAAACATCATCATGTGATGAGGACAGTTCATAGGTCTTAAAACATATGATTCATTATCTAATTCCATTTCTGGAAACATATCTTCTTTATAATGATCCCAGTGGCCACTTGTTTTATATAATTCAACACTTCCTAAAGATGGAGTCATTACATGTTTATAACCATGACTTATTTCTTTATCAGTAATATAGTCTACTAAAGCTCTTCTAACTATAAAACCATTTGGTAGCCACATTGGTAAGCCTTTTCCTACTAAATCAGAGAACATAAATATTTCTAAGTCTTTTCCTAGTTTTCTATGGTCTCTTTCTTTAGCTTCTTCTAAAGCAGCTAAATGAGCTTCTAATTCTTCACTTGTTGGGAAACAAACACCATATATTCTTTGTAATACTTTATTTTTAGCATCCCCTTTCCAATAAGCTCCACTTACTTTTAATAGTTTAAAATTCTTTAATTCTTTTACAGTTGCAACATGTGGTCCACGACATAAGTCTGTAAAATCTCCTTGGGTATAACAACTAATAACTGTGTTTTCTTCATCCATATGAGAAATTAAATCAACTTTATAAGGGTCTTCTTTAAATCTATTTAAAGCTTCTTCTTTAGATATTTCTTCTCTTATAATACGTTTACCATCCTTAGCTATTTTCTTCATTTCTTTTTCTATTGCTGGTAAATCTTCTTCTGTTAGAGTTATATCTCCTAAATCAATATCATAATAGAAACCTTCTTCTATAACTGGGCCTACCCAAAATTTAGCATTTGGATATAAATGTTTTACGGCTTGGGCCATTAAGTGAGCACAACTATGATTTAATACACTTAGTTTTTCATCTTCTTTAATATTTATCATTTTTCTACCTCTTTCTAAATAAAAAACCGCAGAACATGCTAAGGAGCAATGTCTTGCGGTACCATCCTTTATTTTACTTAATTATTCTTAACGCGAATGTCACGGAGAGTATTAATCCCATCTCTAAAAGTAGTAATTTATAAAACTATTATTGATTTACACCAACCATCAATTCTCTAAAAATATATTTTATAAATCATGTCTTTTATCAAACGATTTATGTTTTAAGTATAGCACTTATTTTTGGTATGTCAAGTTAAATCATGACATTTTCTCCATTCTCACAGTGCTTATAGAAATCTTTTAAGCCGATGTGAGATTTTGGTTTTTTATATTTATAAACACATAAATAGTCTAAATCCATAAATTTTAAATTATTAAATTTTTGGAAATTTTCACGGACACTTGTTAATAAATCAAATAAACTCATATACTCATGAATCCCAGTGAATTTTTTCCAAGAAGCTTCAAACCAATAAAATTTCTCATTTTCTTCATAAACTACAAAGGTATGAGTAAAAATCTTTTTTGAAGATTCATAATAAATCATAAAATAAGTTCCAAATTTCATTCCTAATTTCTTAAATAGAGCTCTTTCTAGTTCTACTACATCATAACAAATTCCTAATTTATTTTTCATTACTTCTTCGGGACTAGATAACATATACTTCTTTTTAAAATTTTTATCTATTTCATGATTTTCTTTATTATCAATATCTAAATAACCATATTCTATATCTTCTAATACCTTTAATACATCCATAACATTATTTACTTGATTCATAACACGCCACCTGACATTTATTATAACAAAAATTAAAGATGAATTGCAATCTAAAAAAACACTTTTTTAAATTTTAAAACATTTTGTCCACATTTTCTGGGACATCATCATTTACAACTTTCTTAATTATTTTTTCTTTTAAATCTTTATTTACTTTTTTTCCAGTCATTCTACTTAATGTATCAATTACTTCATTTAAAGTTTTTTCATCTTTCATGTTGCCATTTTGTAGCTTTTCTGCAAGGGATATAATTGTATTTTTATCTACCTTCGTTTTCTTTTCGACTTTTTTAAAAAAAGAATCATTTAACATTCAAAAATACCTCCTAATCTATTATATGATTAAAGAGATATTTTGTTTTTATTTATAATAATCATGGAATAATTCATCTGGTTTTAAATTAAAAACTTTGGCTATTTTTAAAGCTAAATCATAGTATAAACGACGATTTCCATGCTCTATTTGCCAATAATAGGCTTTACATATACCAACTTGTTTTGCAACATCTTCATAAGACAGATTATTCTCTTTGCGTAAATTTTGTAATTTAAAATTTACTTTTGTACTACTTTTAACCATAACTCCTCCATAAGTACTATAATAAACCAAATTCTTTTCAATGTCAAATTTTGTATAGCTATAACTGGGTAGACTTTCGGTTTATTTATCAATAATATTAAGTGTGAGGAGTTAGTTTAAATGAATTTAAAAGAGATTGTAGGAATCAATTTAAAATATTACCGTTATAAAAGCGGGTATTCTCAAGAAAAGTTTTATGCTAATTTAGGGTTAAATCATAAATATTGTGCTGAAATAGAACGTGGAGAAATTAATTTAACTGCTGATACTATTCATGATTTAGCCAAGAAATTAGGCGTTGACGTAAATGATTTAATTCTTTATAACGAAAATCATATTATTCATAAAAAGAGGATTGATGAGAAAGTTAAAATTGAAAATTAGTTAGCAAGCATGGCAGTTTGCTTTTTCTTTTGTTTAAAAATATATGATTTTATTCACTGTCTTCTACTATCTTGGAATGGATGAGTTTACTCAGTGCTTTAAATATTATATAACATTCTCTTTAAAAGAAAAAGACTATTAACATAGTCAGGTATTAAAATTAATCTTTATCATTTTTATTTTTGTATTGGAATATTATTGGAGTACCACTAAAATCGAAGTTTTCTCTTATTTTATTTTCTAAATATCTAGCATAACTAAAGTGTACTAGAGTTTTATTATTTACATTGAAGGTAAATTTTGGCGGTCTGGAACCAGTTTGGCTTACAAAATATATTTTTAAACGCTTCCCTTTAAATGATGGTGGAGCTTGAAAACTTACTGCACTTTCGATAACATCATTTAATAGACTTGTTTTTATTTCTTTTTTATTGTTTTCATAAGCATTAATTATTTCTGGCATTAGAGTATGAATTCTTTTTTTAGTTTTAGCACTTAAAAATACTACTTTTAAATAGTCAGCGAATTGGAATTCATTTTTTATTTTTTCTTTCCAAATTCTTATTTCTGAGTCTGTATTATTGATTGTATCCCATTTATTGACTACTAAAACTATTCCCTTTCCTGCCTCTATAGCATATCCTAATATATGTTTATCATGTTCTAAAATGCCTTCTTCGGCACTTATTACAACTACACAAACATCAGATTCATCGATTGCTCTTAAACTTCTTAAATAACTATATTTTTCGACATTCTCATAGATGCGACCTTTTTTTCTTAATCCTGCAGTATCAATTACAATATATTCCTTTTTATCATAAGTAAATTTAGTATCAATAGAATCTCTTGTAGTTCCAGCGATATTACTTACAATACTTCTTTCTTCATTTAAAATAGCATTCATTAGACTACTCTTTCCTACATTAGGGCGACCAATGATACAAAACTTAGGTATTTCTTCTTCTTCTTTATTGTCACTATTTATATCTTTTACAATAAAATCTAATAATTCTTGAAAGCCTATATTGTGACTTCCACTAATTCCTAGGACATGTTCAAATCCTAATTCATAGAATTCATAGATATTATCTTTACGCTTGTTATTATCTATTTTATTTACTAATACAAGAACTTCTTTGCCACTTTTAATTAATAAATCACGAATATAATAATCATTTCTATCTAAACCATTTTTACCATCTACTACGAATAAAATTAAATCAGAAGCATCGATTGCTAATTCTGCTTGCATTCTTATATCATTATTAAAGTCTTCTTTATCATTTATAATTCCACCAGTATCAATTATAGAAAATGTTTTTTCATTATATGTTACTTTACCATATATACGGTCTCTTGTTATTCCAGCTTCATCCATTATAATAGATTTTTTTTCTTTAATTAATTTATTAAATATTGTTGATTTTCCTACATTAGGACGACCTATTAAACAAACACATTTCATAATTTCCCCTCCAGTCAGGTTTTATTTTATCACAAAAGTTATTTTTTAACAAATATTATTATCTATAAAAGCATATATTTGATTATTTTTAAGATATAAAATTATTTCTTTAGAATTCATACTACTATCATCGATAGGATTTAATACTTCATTTTTTCTATCTGGTTCTAAAAAACCACTATCAATTAAATCTTGGAGTTTTATCTTTATGCTTTTATAACCATTATAGTATTCTGTACTATTATTTAAATCATTTTCATATTTAGAACCATAGGTGATTGCTACTGATTTAAGCATTTCTATTTTAGCACAATATAAATTTTCTTTGCTTTTTTGGCTTAGTGACATTATACCAGTGGTTGCTACTGTAGTAATAACCGCTAATAATGCTATTACACATAAAACTTCCATTAATGTAAAACCTTTTTTATTTTTCATAAGTATTCACCACTTCTATTATAAGATAGTTTAAAGAATAGTGCTAGTATTTAATAATTAGT
This sequence comes from uncultured Bacilli bacterium, assembly GCA_934099115.1. GTDB lineage: Bacteria > Bacillota_I > Bacilli_A > RF39 > UBA660 > Caccenecus. Next base: position 5,024 of record CAKOPK010000014.1, on the reverse strand, counting down.
TTACAAAAAAATAATCTATTGTAGATTACTTTTTTGTTTATCAAGTTTACTATCGGTTATTTCTGATGTTACTCCTTCTCCACTGTTTGGTTTTTTACCTGAAAGATAAAAATCAAAAGTTATAATACCAACTAGTAAAATACAGATATAGATTTTAGGTTCTTTTTTCATTTTGTCTAAGATATTAGCTAGAAAAGGTGCTACTACATAAGTAACAAAAGTTCCTCCTACCCCAAATAATAATAGTCCTTCTAAACAAACTCTACCATTAATATTTAAGAAAAATCCAGTATAATCCCACCAAGCCATATGATGAACAATTTCTAAATAAACACTTGTGCCATATTCTATTAAACCACAAACTATCATTGCTAAAACACAATATAGAAAAGGATTTTTACGGAACGGTTTTAATATTATTAAAAGAGTGATGCAACCTGCTCCATAAATGGGTAACCATGGGCCATATAAAGCTCCTCTATTTACAAAATCTCCATACTGGAATAAATGAATTAATACTTCCCAAATCCAGCCTATAAAAGAAAAAATAAAGAATAATAATATTAAGTCTAAAATAGAATAATTTCTTTTATAGTCATATGATAATAAATAATGATGTCTTGCTTCTTTTAACATAAATTCATAAGCAGGATATTCCTCATCTATTATTTTACCGTCTAACTCTTTATCTTTTAATAAATTAGAATTTATTATTCCTCTTGTTTTAGATAATTCACGTAAGTCCATGTAAAGTTCTGCTTTAGTAGCATTCATATACGGGTCTGTAAATACTAAATTTCCTATATTAAAAGTTAATACTCCTAATAAATAATACGGTATAAAAGATATATCTAATAAAAACATTTCCCATTTATGACCATTCATCATTTCTTTTGATAAGCGAATAACATCTCTTGTCGTCATATTAGGGTTTTCTGCTAAAATATATGGGACCATACTATAAGAATAATGTTTTATAAAGGGGCCTACAATGGTAAATGACCATAATATAGTATAAATATTTTTAATAAACATGGTATAGGCAATATGGGTGGTTTTATTTATACGAAACGGTAATAATATTTTTTGAGGTCTAGTCTTTGTAAATCTTCTATTTTCTAGGAAAAATCTGGCTCTTCCTACTTCTAAAACTTTACTTACAAATATCCAATAAATTAAAGATAATAATGCACCAATAATAATTACTACACTAGCCCATATTCGGTCTTTAAATAAGGCTTGATTAATCGCATTTAATACTCCGAATAGATAAGAGCCTGAACTAGAAATATTATTGGCTATACTTCCTAAAACTCCTTTTGTAGCATTTTTAACAAAAGGTTCTTCTTCTTTTTTATTTCCTCTTATTTCATATAAAAATTCATTAACTATCTCAGAGTTGGTATCTCCTTCAATTGTATTTATAGAAACAATTTTTGTCGGTTTATCAAAATCAACTCTAGATTGAACAGTTATAATTGTTCCACCAATAAATACCGTATATAAAAAGCAGATAATAATGCAAGATTTCCAATTGCGATAAAAAGCTTTTTTACCATTTGAACAAATTTCTTTTTTACTTAACATACAACATCACTATAATTATTTTATCATAAACTTTAATTTCTTTCAATCTAACTAGCGGATATAAATATCGCCACTCGTAGTGTTAATATCTAGTTTATAATCTCCACGTTCTGTCTTTACACTCGCAGAACCACTTTTAGTATCTTCAGATACATAGCCATTTTTTAAAGTACTTATTTCAATATCGCCACTTCTGGCACTTATTTTAGAATCTCCTAAAAGTTCTAAATATGAAATTAAAATATCACCACTCGTTGTTTTTAAATTAATAATACCTGTCATTTTTTTAATATCTACGTCTCCACTGGTTGTTTCTATTGTTGTATCATTTTCTATACTATCTACTGCTATATCACCACTGGTACTCTTTAATTTAGAGCTATTCATTTCTGTTATTTTGATATTGCCGCTTAAGGTTTTAACGAAAGTATTAGCAATACTAGTTAAAGTAATATCGCCACTTGTAGATGTAATGCTTCCCTTTAATAATTTGTTACTAGTAATATCACCACTTACTGTTTTTATAGAACTATCTTTTTGATAATTTTTAGGAATATATACATGGATTTCATCACTGTAAAAATAAATACCAAAATAGAAAGTATTTCCTTTCTCTTTTATATTTAAAGAGTTATTGTCTGTCACAACGTTTATAGCTTTTTTATCTTTTCCATATACTTCTACTTTAAAGTTTTCGTCTTCACTTTCATAAATTTTTAAATCATAACTATTTAGATTTATACTTAAATCAGTTATATCTTGAAAAGTTTCTTCGTATACTAAATGATTTTCGATATTTGCTTTTTGGCTTCCTTTAATCATTATAAATATTAATATGATGATGGCTACTACAATAAGTAATATTTCTCCCACTATTAATTTACTATTTTTCATTTTTACCTCCTAAAATACGAATTAATTCTACTAAACGATATAATAATAATCCAATTAAGAATATTATCCAAGAATAGTCCCAATTAGAACATAAAATACTAATTATAAAGTAGATAAATAGAATACTTAAAAACCATATTGAATGAATTATTTTTTCTTTTTTACTTTTTTCTGGTTTGTTTATTGGTTCTTCTGTAAATAGATTAACTAAAATAATTGCTATACTTGCAAGACTAATTAGAGAAATGGTTGCTATTAGGAAATCACTAGCGCAAATTTCATCTAAAAATATAACTGCTATACACATAAATGTGAAGATTATAATACATAATGAGATAGATAATGCTTTATTCTTTCCTTTTAATTTGCCTATTTCTTTTTCATAGCGAATATCTCTTTCTTTTAATAAATCGTCTGTTGATATTTTAAAATAATTACAAATTAAGACTACTTTATCTATCTCAGGGGTAGATTCTCCTGTTTCCCATTTGCTAATGGTTTGCCTAGAAACATTTAAAATGTTTGCTAAATCTTCTTGGCTCATATTTTGTTTTTTTCTCAGTTTTAAAATTTTTTCACCTAAATTCATTTTTATTCTCCTCCTAAAACGTTTTACAAAAGCATTTTAACAAAGAAAGTAGTTGCAATCTACCAACTCTTAATGGAAAAAGCGCAACTAAACTTAACATCCTTTATTTTATTATAAAAAATAATAGTTATTTAAGCAAGAAATAATTAAAAAAAGAAGGTTATTTCCCTCCTGTTATTAATTTTAAATTCTTCTTTAAATAGTTCCAGAAATTAGATTTTAAAATATCTTCTTTTACTATTACTTCTTTTTCTAAAATAATATTTCCTTCATTATCTAAAATAGATGCTGTTCCTACGATTGTATTTTTATTTATTGGAGCTTTTATAGGTTCTGATTCTATTTCTACACTATAATTATCTGGTTTTTCTGTTACTCCTAAAAGAATTGTTGCATCTTCTTTTAAATATACATTTACATTATCTTTTTTGCCATTTAATATTTTAACAGTTCCTAATACTTCATCTTTGGAATAAATTAGATGATTTTTAAAAGAATTAAAGCCATAAGATAATAAAGTAGCTGTATCTTTACTTCTAGTATCTGCAGTTTCTGATTTCATAACTACACTTATAAGTCTTAAATCATTTCTTTTAGCTGTCGCAGTTAAACAATATCCTGCATCAGTAGTAAAACCTGTCTTAAGGCCATCTACTCCTTCATAAAAACGTACTAGGCGATTGGTATTTACTAACCAAATTTGTGAACCATCTGGTTTTGTTAAATAATCTTCATAAATGGATGTAAACTTTAAAATATCAGGATATTTTAATAATTCTTTTCCAAGCATAGCCATATCATAGGCACTGGAATAGTGATTTTCATTATCTAACCCATGAGGATTAGAAAAATGGGTATTTTTAAGTCCTAATTCATTAACCTTTTGGTTCATTAATTCTACAAAAGCATCAACACTGCCACCTATTTTTTCTGCCATAGCTACTACAGCATCATTGGCACTTGAAACAGCGATGCATTTTAATAAATCTTCAACTTTATATTCTTCTCCTTCTTGTAAAAATACTTGTGAGCCACCCATTGAACTAGCGTTTTTGCTTATTATAACTGTATCTGTATACTTTATATTGCCATTTGATATGTTTTCCATAATTAAAAGCATACTCATAATTTTAGTCATACTAGCCATTGGTAATTGTTCATCTTTATTTTTTTTATATAATATTTTACCAGAATTTTGGTCTATTAGTATGGCACTTTCACTATTTAAATTTAATGTATCTTCTGCTTTTACTATAGGAATTAAAAATAAAAATGTAAAGAAAAATATTATTACTTTTTTCATATCACACCTCTTAATAAAAAGTATGATTAAAAACTAAAATTATACAAAAATATAGATTATTTCTTTTGAGAATTGATATAGTTACAAATAACTTTGGCATGTAACAAATTTTGCATCACTTGCATAATATTATAAAATATACTATAATTCTTTTAAAAATACCTAATTGGTGTTCCCTCGGTCCTAATTCAACTTTAGTTTTTAAAGGAAGCGAGGTGATGGTCCATAAATCAAAATGTATTTTTACAGGAGGGTTATGGAATATCTAACGATATTAGCCATTATACTTGTTTTAATAGCTCGTATAATTGGCGAACCAAAAAAATAGAACACCATATCTTAATTGATAAGGTGTTCAAACCAATCATAATGGGCTGAGAGCACCGAACAGGTATCTCTTTTATTTGCCCTTTTTTCGAAAGAAAAGAATTTTTGTTTCTTTCTATCTATATTATACACATATTTTAGGAAAAATTGCAACATTATTTTGAAGTTTATTTTAGTTTATAAAAAAGTGTGTTTGAAATAATAAAGCAATAAAAAAAGCCTTTAAATAAAGGTTTTAAATACAATATGGTGGCTCCAGCGGGAATTGAACCAGCGACACAAGGATTTTCAGTCCTCTGCTCTACCGACTGAGCTATGAAGCCA
>CAKOPK010000013.1 GCA_934099115.1 uncultured Bacilli bacterium | reverse complement strand
TTTCCAGCTAATGTTTTTTATTTAAGATACTATGTATGGGTCAGAACTAAATCCAGAACCCACAAATACAGTGTCTGATTTTAGATTAATGACAGGTCGTACATCAGGACCAGCCCAGTTCACATTGCCGCCGCCGAGGCCGCCATCCGAATTCACGTAGAACACGCGTGCGTAACCATCGAGACAGTAAGACGGAGATATGGTCCAGTAAAACCGGCCCGTATATAAGTAAAAACCTGAGTTATTAGAACCATATACTCCTCCAGCGTATGCTACTTCATCTGCTGCGATTAATCCTACAGATGTTGTAAATCTATCTCCCACATCTGTACACTTTAAACTTGGTGCTTTATTTACATACAGTCTATATTTTGCTGCATATTCAGTATAAGTATCTCCTAAACCACTTCCACTATATGGTGTTCTATCATTACAAAATATTGCTCCTTCTCCTGTTGCTATTTTACTTGCATAACCACTTAAATTACCACTATACCAGTTATCTAATACTTCTTTGATGGTACTATTTGTTACATTCCCATGGACTTCTCCACTTGTATATTGATATCCTTCATACATATTGTCTCTACCACTGTTATTAAAAGCACTGGTTCCTATATGGGTTGTTTCTCCTGTTTGATCTGTTGTTGGTCCCTTATAGATCATTCTTATTGTTCCATCGCCATTTATGCGAATGATTCTCCAGTAATATCCTGCAAACTTAACCCAGTTATCTTTTACTGCTCCAGCATAATAGTAACTTGTTCCATAATCATCTTCGGCACTATACATTGTTCCTGTTGTATCTGTTGTTAGTGTTGTACTAAAATCTGTTCTAGTTGCAATTGTTTTACTCGCTAAAATATCTTGTACTGTTAATGGCTTTTTATCAAAATATAAATAACACTTTGTTCCTTTTTTTGTTAAACGATTAACACTTATTTCTCCGTTTTCAAAATCAAAAGTAATAGAACTATCTTTATTTCCATTTACTGCACAGTAACTTTTATCAAAATTTAATTTATAACCATTTTGTGGTACCCTATCTGTTCCTTTATATTCTCCATTATCTTCAACATACATAGATACTAAATTTAAATCTGGTATTTGATAATTAATTGTTCCTCTAGCAAGCTCAATACTTTCCGTAGTTTTATATTTAGCTCTTGATGTTAATTGTACTACCGTTACAATTACTGCTATAAACACTAATATAATTCCTCCATACTTCTTTAACTTATTTCTTTTTAATCTCTCTATTTTCATTTTTCTAACCTCTCTTAGAATTCTCTACCATATACTAAAATTATATAATCAAGTATATTGAAAGTCAAGAAAAATTACGCTATTTTGCATATTAAAACTTTTGCAAATAAAAAAATGAGAAAATAAATTTGGTGAATTCATATGTTATATAAAAATAGATTAAAAGAAATAAGAGAAGAAAATAATACTCCCGAAAAAGATATAGCAAAATATCTAAACATTACTCAAAGTGTCTATAGTCATTATGAAACCGAATATAATATTATTCCTAGCAAGCACTTAATAAAAATAGCAGACTATTACAACGTATCTATAGATTATTTATTTGAATTTACAAATACTAAAAATTACAAAAACTCTAAAAAGGGTTATGACAAAGAATTATTTAACAAAAGATTAAAAGAATTTAGGAAAGAACACAAACTTACCCAAAACAAACTAGCTAAAGAATTAAATACAACCTTTAGTGTTATTTCTGGCTATGAAATTGGAAGAAGACTTATTGCAACCCCATTTCTTTATACCATATGCAAAAAATACAATCTAAGTACAGACTACCTCCTAGGTAAAATAGATAAACCAATTTATAGAAAATAAAAGCTTTAAAATATTTTTACTATTTTAAAGCTTTTTTATTAATTATTTTTTATATAAAGAGTATCATCTTTAACATCAATAATAATCGTTTCATTCCATTTAACTTCATCTTTAATAATCTTATCAGCTATTAAAGTTTCAATATTATGAGTAACAAAACGTTTAATTGGTCTAGCTCCATAAGCTTCATCATAAGATTGTGAAATTACAAAATCTTTTGCTTCCTTTGTTAATTCCAAATGAAGATTTATATTTTTTAATCTATTTTCAGTTTCTTTAATAATCTTATCTAGAATACCATAAACAACATCTTTTCCTAAAGATTTAAAGATAATAACCTCATCAATACGATTAATAAACTCTGGTCTAAAAGTCTTCTTTAAAGCATTCATAACTAAAGCATTACTATTCTCTTTATTCTCTAATATATATTCACTACCTAAATTAGAAGTCATAATAATAATAGTGTTTTTAAAATCAACTAATTTACCAGTACTATCTGTAATACGACCATCATCTAATATTTGTAATAAAATATTAAATACATCTGGATGAGCCTTTTCTATTTCATCAAATAAGACAATACTATAAGGATTACGTCTTACTGCTTCTGTTAACTCTCCTCCTTCATTATAACCTACATATCCTGGAGGAGCACCTATTAATCTAGAAACATTAAAACTTTCCATATATTCCGAACAATCAATTCTTACCATATGACGTTCATCATCAAATAATTCATAAGCTAGAGCCTTAGCAAGTTCTGTTTTACCTACTCCAGTTGGCCCCATAAATATAAAGGAACCAATTGGTCTATTAGGGTCTTTAATTCCACTTCTTGCTCTAATAATTGCATCACTTACTGTTTTTACTGCTTCATCTTGACCAATAACTTTTTTCTTTAAATTAGCTTCTAAGTTTAAAAGTTTTTCTTTTTCCCCACTTACTAATTTTTGAATAGGAATATTTGTCCATTTAGCAACTACTCTAGCAATATCTTCATCTGTAACAGTATCACTTAACATTTGCGAATCAATTTTCTTTCTTAAATTCTCAAGTTCTGTCTCTAATTTTGGAATTTCCCCATGACGTAATCTAGCAGCAGTCTCTAAATCATAATTATTTTCTGCAGTAGCAAGTTTAAATCTAGCATTATCAAGTTCTTCCTTTTTCTTGTTAATATCATCATTTAAACTTTTTTCTTCTTCCCATTTGCTTCTCATATCTTTTTCTTTATCTTTTAAAGAAGCAATTTCTGTATCTAACTCTACTCTTCTAGCCTTTGATAATTCATCTTTTTCTTTTTTAATAGCTTCTCTTTCAATCTCTAAGCTCATTATTTTTCTAGTTAAAGTATCTAATTCTGTCGGTACAGAAGCCATTTGCATTTTTATTGTAGCACAAGCTTCATCTACAAGGTCAATAGCTTTATCTGGCAAAAATCTATCTGTAATATAGCGGTCACTTAAAGTAGCTGCACTTATTAAAGCACTATCTTTAATATTAACACTATGAAATAATTCAAATTTTTCTTTTAATCCACGTAATATAGTAATTGTATCTTGAACATTTGGCTCTTTAACTTGAATCTTTTGTAAACGTCTTTCCAAAGCTCCATCTGTCTCAATATATTTACGATATTCATTTAAAGTGGTAGCGCCAATCAAACGAATCTCCCCTCTAGCAAGCATTGGTTTAAGCATATTACCTGCATCCATTGCTCCTTCGGCACCTGCTCCTACGATCATATGAATTTCATCTATAAAAAGAATAATATCTCCATTAGAATCACTAATTTCTTTTAATACTTTCTTTAATCTTTCTTCAAATTCTCCACGATATTTAGCACCCGCAATAAGAGCACCTAAATCTAACGACCATATTCTTTTATTTTTTAATGTACTTGGAACATCTCCTCTAATAATACGGATAGCAAGTCCCTCTACAATCGCAGTCTTACCTACTCCCGGTTCCCCGATTAATACAGGGTTATTTTTCGTTTTTCTAGATAAAATACGAATAATAGAACGAATTTCTTCATCTCTTCCAATTACAGGATCAATTTTATTATTTTTAGCTAACTCTGTAATGTCTCTTCCATATTTTTCTAAAACATTTTCATTTTCTTCTTGCATATTTGGATACATATTTCTTCACCCTCTCTAATCATTATGTATTATAACTCCATTTTTAGCACTTGTCAATAGAGAGTGCTAAAAATATTTAATTTCTTTATTATTTTGTGTAATATAATAAAAAAATACCAAAGAAAAAGTGTAAAAATACACTATTTAATAATTGACTCTAAGGCAAGCTTAATCATATCATTTAATTTTGTTTCACGGTCTTTTGGTGTTAAAACAACTTTAGAAAACTTAGAATCTACAACAGTTAATAATGTAGTAGCACTAACTCCTAAACTATTAGCAACATGAATTAAACCAAAAGCTTCCATTTCTTCTCCAAGTATTTCATATTCTTGAGGAATACGATTTAACACTCTCTCAAAATCAATATAAGGCCCAAAAACATCCATAGTAGTAGCCATTCCATAATGAACTTTTATTTTTTCTTCATCTGCAGTCTCTAAAATAGTTTTATTTAAAAGACTATCTGCTTCTACAACATTTCCTACATAATTATCATAAGTATATGCAAAATTAGATTCTGAATAAACACTCTTTGTAAGTATTAAATCTCCAATATCTGCCTTACTACTAACAGCCCCACAAGTTCCAATACGAATTATCTTCTTTACTTTAAAAAAATGGATTAACTCAAAAGCATAAATACTAGCACTAGGCATACCCATACCATGTGCCATAACAGTTACTTTTTTACCCTTATATGTTCCAGTATATCCAAACATATTTCGAATATCTGTTACAAGTTTAGCCTCTTCCAAAAAATTTTCTGCAATATATTTAGCTCTTAAAGGGTCTCCAGGCATTAATACTAGCTCTCCAATATCAGCTTTTGCCTCAATATGAATTGGATTTTCTCCAATAAACATTTTATCACCTTCCCTACTATATATCTTATCATATTTAGAAACTTTTAAAAATAAAAATTTTTAATGATTGACACTTAAAACTTTTTTTAATCTTAACTGATCTTCATATAAAGCATTCCTAAATTCTTCGTTATTTAAGTTATCTATATATTTTGAAAATCTATCCGCAGGTATCTTATTTAATACAAAAAATAAATTTTCTTTAATCTTCTTATCTATATGTAAAGTAAGCAATAAATCATATAAATAATAAGGATTTTCAAAATATAACTTTAGAAAATCAACATTATATAAATAACTTAAATAAATCAAATAATACTTTATTTCTGTATCTATATTATTCTCAGTTGTTAAATCATCAATTGTTATTGGTACATACATATTATATGTATTAGTAAAATGAAATCTATCAAGTCCTAGTCCTGTTAAATAAAGTCCTTTTTCTTGTAAAGACATAATATCTTTTTCAAAACATTCAATTTGTAACAATTTTATCTTAGTTTTTAATAGTCTTTTTTCTTCTACTATTCTTTTCATAGTAATATACTCTGGATATTCTTTTGTACTTTCTGTTATTACATTTAATTTCATTAAAAAAGCCCTCTTTCTATAAGAGAAGCTTATGTTATAAAGATTTTATTTATGCATTAATTTTTCTTCTATTCTCATTAAACGATTATATTTTGCAATTCTCTCTCCTCTTGACATAGAACCAGTCTTTATAAATGGTAAAGAAAGTCCCACGGAAAAGTCAGCGATAAATGTATCTTCTGTTTCTCCACTTCTATGAGAAATAATCATCTTATAATTTTTTCTTCTAGCAAGTAATATAGTTTTAATCATCTCTGTTACAGTTCCAATTTGATTAGCCTTTAATAAAATAGCATTTCCAGCCTCTATCTCTACAGCCTTCTCTAAATACTTAGAATTCGTAACAAAAGCATCATCCCCAACAATCATAACTTTATCGCCAATTATTTTTGTTAAAACTGCAAAAGATTCTAAATCATCCTCCATAAAAGGATCTTCAATACTAATAATTGGATACTTATTAACTAAAGCTACATAATACTGAATTAATTCATCACTTGTTAATTCATTTTGGTCAATGTGATACTTCTTCGTATCTTTATTATATAATTCACTAGCAGCTACATCAATAGCAATACAAACATCATCAATTGGTCTATATCCTGCTTCTTCTATTGCTTTCATAATTAAATCAAGAGCTAAAGTATTATATTCTAAATTAGGAGCAAATCCCCCTTCATCTCCTACAGAAGTAATTAAATGTTGGTCTTTCAATATCTTTTTTAAAGTATGAAATATTTCACTAGCAACTCTTACTCTCTCTTTAATAGTCTTAACAACCGGAACAATCATAAATTCTTGAATATCTAAATTATTATCAGCATGCATTCCCCCATTAATAACATTAATCATAGGTATAGGAATATTTACTCTACCACTACTTAAATACTCATATAACTCTTTATTTTCATTCTTAGCAGCTGCTTTTATACAACTAAGAGAAACCGCTAATATCGCATTTGCTCCTAACTTACTCTTATTAGGAGTTCCATCCAAAGTAATCAAAAGTTTATCAATAGTCACTTGTTCTAATTCTTTTCCTACTAAATGTTCTCTAATAATAGTATTAACATTTTCTACTGCTTTTAATACACCTTTACCCTGATATCTATTAGGGTCATGATCTCTTAACTCTAAAGCTTCTCTACTACCTGTTGATGCTCCACTTGGAACAGATGAAGATGCCTTTATCCCATTATCTAAAACAACTTCTGCTTCTACAGTAGGATTCCCTCTACTATCTAATATTTCTCTAGCTTTTATATCTATAATTTTTGGCATAACTTATCGACCTCTTATCTACTAAAAGTATACCAAATTCTAATATACTTTATCAATTTATTTTTATAAAATATACATAATTTACATTTTTATTTTTAGTTATTAAGATTATTTTGTAAAACTATAGACTTGAATTCTTTATTTTGATACAATTTATTAGGAAGTAAAGGAGGTTTAAAGTGAATTATTCCAATTACATATATATAAATACAGATTATTTAATAGAAAATATAACCAATTTTAAAAAACATTATCCCTATACATATTATATATTAGATGTAAGCAATAATGCTTTTATACATGGAATGTATTCTATACTAAGTATAGAAAATAAAATAGATTATTTATATGTTCATAATTTTAATGACGTCTTATATATTAGAAAATATAATCAAGAAATACCCATTATATATGATGGTGATATCTTAGAAAATAACTTCTTTGATCTAGTTTTAAACAATGTTATTTTAACTATAAAAGATATAAAAACATTCCAATATATATTAAGTATAAAAGATAAAGATAATATAGAATTATTATTAGAAATAGACTCAAAAGGTTATAATGGTTTTTCTAAAAAAGAAGATATTAGAAATATAATAGAAGCTTTAGAAAATAAAAAACATCTTCATATTTTAGGAATTAAAAGTAATATTTTAGAAAAAGATTATTATGATTTTACTTCTCTTATAAGTCCATTAAAAGATTTAAAGTTAAAAATATTAAATAGCGAATTAGATATGCATAAAATTAAAGGATCAAATGCTATACTATTAGATAGTTCTATTTATGGTATTTATAATAAAAAGAAACCATTAAAAAAAGAGCAAATAACTCTTAAACAAGCTTTTACTCTTTATTCTAAAATTATAAATATTGTTTCTATTTCTAAAAAGAAAAAAACTATTTACGAAGGTATAATCCCTTTTGGTTATAAAAATGGTATGAACCCCGAAATAAAAAAAGTTTATATTCATAATAAACTTTATAATATAAAAGAAATTAAAGACGATATAACAATCATCAGCCTAGATAATACAATTAGTATTGGTGAAATTGTTGAAATAACCAGTGAAAATAATAAAATAGCAAATTATAAAATAAAACATCCACTCTATTCTCTAGGACAATTTAACTCTAACGTTCCTTATATTTATAAAGATTATGTTATTGAAAAAACTTTCGTTTTTTAAGCACTTTCAATTAAGTGCTTTTATTTTTTCTTTTTAAGAACAATCATAACTACAATTAAGAGTATGAAAACAAAAGGTGCTACTCGCATAAATAACCATTCAAAGTAATGATAAATAACCCCTAAAACTGCATTCTCTGGAATGTTATAATTCCAATTTAAATAAGGGCTATTTAAAATATATAGTAAAAGAGTTATAACTACAATCATAATACTGAAACTAAGACATATATAAAATAACTTCTTTCTTTTTAATTTCTTTTCTTCATACAATTGTCGATTAATAATTTCTAATTTTTTGGAAATAACTTGTAATTCATTCTCTTCTTTCTCTTCTATATTCTCTCCTAATAATACACTTACAGGTGTATCAAATACTTTCGATATAGCAATTAACATTTCTGCATCCGGCACAGATAATCCTTGTTCCCACTTAGATATTGTTTGTCTTACAACATTTAATTGAACACTTAATTCTTCTTGTGAAAGTCCCCTTTGTTTACGTAATATTCTAATATTTTCTTTTAACATGGCACTTCTCTCCTTTCCATAAATAAATTCTAGTACAATTAAACAGTTGCTTTCAAGCAATACTTTTTAACAATATCATTTGCTACAATTTACTAACCAGTTTATCAATTCATTATTTTTATAACCAAGCGCTGGCACATCAAAATGAGTAGCAGAAGGAAACTCTGTGATTCTAGCATCTACACCTTTCTCTTTCAAAGCTGCAATTATTTCTCTTAATGAATTAGGATTTACAATCGTATCTTCACTTCCAACAAAAGCCCACACTTTTGCATTACTTAATCCATTAATATTATCAGCAGTATTCTTAATACTACCACTCATAGGGGCAATACCACAAAAAGTATTAGGTAATTTTACCTGTAATTGATAAGTACCAGTTCCACCCATGGAATGTCCTGTTAAAGAAATTTTATTCATATCAATCTTATAATTTGTGTTTATATTCTTTATTAAATTTCTTAAGTCAGTTGCTATATCAGCCCAACCCATATATTTATTGTCAAGCTTAGGAATAACAACATAAGCTCTTAAATCACCATAATAACCATCAGATAAATATTTAGGAAAGCCATCAGTAGTTAACAACTCAGTTACAGTAGTCCTCTTATTAGTTCCACCATGTAAATACATAATAAGAGGCATTCCCTCCTTTGGATTACTAGGTGTATATAAATAATATTGCAAATTTCCTAAACTTTTTAATTCTAACTTAAAAGAAATATTACTATCATCTACTGTATTTTGTTTGCCATTAGAAATATTTTTATTATTTTCATTTATATTCTCTTCTAAATCATTATTAACATTATCATATTCTTTTAAAGAGTCATCTTTCGGATTCATATGTTCATCTTTCTCTACCTCATTTATCTTTTCTTGTTCTACATCATCACTATACCTTTTAGCTAAAAAATATCCTTCCACCAATAAACCTATTACTATAACCAAAATAATAAAAAATAATATTATCTACCTCTTATTCAATTTATTAACACCTTTCTTTCAAATAACTATTTATATAATCTTAAAACTTGATATTGATATACTTCATCTGTTTCTGTATATCCAATAGATATTCCTTTACCATTATTAGCAGGCTTGCCAGAATTAGATTTAGTCTTAGCTTCTTCTATTAATGTATTAATCTCTGTATCTGTAATATTTTTATTATTTGCTTTAATTAAATATTGCATATAAGAATAAGCATCTTCTTCATATTTACTAGATTTATATACATATAAAAGCATATAATCTACAATTTCTGTTGTCTTATCTCCGGTGTATTTTTCTGGAACTACCACTAAATAAATTCCTTCAATTAATCCATACCAATATTGATTATTATTTTCTGTTAAATAATCTGTTGATGCGGGATTTAATACACCACTATCTAATACTTCGGTATTAAACTTAGCAACTAAATTATCAACCGTTTCTTTTTCAACCGACCCATATTTTTCTTGAGCCTCTTCTAAATCTGTTTTACCACATCCCACCAAATTGCAAGCGAATACTCCCAATATTACAACTATTAATAATCTCTTTTTCATAATCATTTCTCTACTCTTTTATTATAACTATATTTATCTTGCTTTCATAGAATTATTAATCAAACTTAATTCTCTAAAAATATCTTTAATAGACATAAGAACATTTCTATTATCAATCATAAAATCAAGAAAATCATTTTTCTTATCATTAGTATCTAATTTATCCATCACTAAAGAAATAATCTCTGATTTCATATTTTGTCTATCTAACTCTTTTAATATCGAATAATCCAAATTTGATAACATACTACTCATCTCCTATAATATTATAACATTTATTACTATAATAAAACAATATTCTACACATAAAAACAGACCTAGAAAATTCTAAGTCTGTTTAACTATCTAACTGGTGGCTCGTTTGGGATTCGAACCCAAGACCCTTTGATTAAAAGTCAAATGCTCTACCTGCTGAGCTAACGAACCAAGAAATAATGGCTGCCTCGGCTGGGTTCGAACCAGCGGAATGTCAGAGTCAAAGTCTGATGCCTTACCACTTGGCTACGAGGCAATATACAAAAGTGGTGGGGAGACATGGATTTGAACCATGGAACCCGAAGGAACAGATTTACAGTCTGCCGCGTTTGGCCACTTCGCTATCTCCCCATAAAAATGGTGCCGACAGAGGGAGTCGAACCCCCAACCTACTGATTACAAGTCAGTTGCGCTGCCAGTTACGCTATGTCGGCAAAAAATAAATGGTGGGCGCTATAGGACTCGAACCTATGACCCCCTGCTTGTAAGGCAGGTGCTCTAACCAACTGAGCTAAGCGCCCGATTTATCTGTGACGTAATTAAATATATCATTTAAATACTAAATTGTCAATTGTTTTTATGAATTTTTTGCCTCTTTTTCCAATTTTTTATTAATTTAGTTAAAAGAAGACTTCATTTAGACTTCTTTTAACTCTTTTAAAGTATTTATAATTGCTATCTTTCCATAATTATAAGTAACCCCACCTTGTTGGTAAGCAATATATGGAGGCCTTAAAGGTCCATCACAAGATAATTCAATACTAGAACCCTGTGTAAAAGCTCCACTAGCCATAATAATATCATCAGAATACCCTGGCATACTAGAAGGAATAGGCAAAATATTAGAATCTATTGGCGAATATTTTTGAATACCTTGAACATATTTTATTAAGTCTTCCTTATTATTAAAAATAATACTCTCTACAATATCCACCCTATGACTATTATATCTAGGCTCTACTTGATATCCTAGTTTTTCCATCATATAACTTGTTAAAACTGCTGTTTTTAAAGCAGAAGCAACAACACTTGGAGCAAAATATAATCCTTGTAAAATACTTCTATTAGCTCCCAAACTAGGACCCACTTCTATTCCTTCTCCTGGAATATTTAATCTTTCACTGCATAATAAGACTAAATCTTCTCTTCCACAAATATAAGCTCCATTATTAGCAATAGAACCACCTAAATTTTTAATTAAAGATCCAACTATAATATCTGCTCCTACCTCTAAAGGCGAAGTTCTTTCTACAAATTCACAATAACAATTATCAACCATAATAATTACATTTTGATTGACTTCTCTTATCTTTTTAATAACCTTTTCTATCTCATAAACAGAAATACTATCTCTTACAGAGTATCCTTTACTTCTTTGAATCTCTATTAATTTTATTTCTTTTTCTCTTAATATTTTTAAAATACCCTCTATATCAAATTGATTGTCTATTAAATCTACTTGTTCATAATGAACATGAAAACTTGCTAAAGAACTAGCATTTTCTCTTATTCCAATTACTTCATGTAATGTATCGTATGGTAATCCTGTAATAGAAAGCATTGTATCTCCTGGTCTTAGAATACCAAAAAGAGCCGTTGTTAAAGCGTGAGAGCCACTAATAAATTGATTTCTAACTAAAGCCCTTTCTCCTTTTAAAACTCTTGAAAATACTCTTTCTATTGCATCTCTACCTAAATCTCCATAACCATAACCAGTCGTCATATGAAAATGATTTTCACTAATATTTTCTGTACGAAAAGCATCTAACACTAAGTTACTAAAATAAATCTCATTTTCATTAATCTCTTGAAATATAGAAGCACATTCTTTTTCAGCATCTATACATAATTTATCTATCATTTTAATCCCCCATCTACTTTAATAATACTATCATTTATATAGCTAGCATCATCACTTGCTAAAAAGAAAACAACTTTAGCAATCTCTATTGGTTCTGCAAATCTCTGTAGTAAAATATTTTCACATTCTTGGTTACGATATTCTAAATCCATTTTTTCATTCATATGCGTATTTATCCAACCAGGTGCTATAGCATTTACTCGAATATTAGGTGCATACTCTAAAGCTAAGTTATGAGTTAAAGAAATAACCCCAGCTTTTGAAGCATCATAATCTAACCCATAAGGATAATAAGCATCTATCCCCGAATTAGACGAAATATTAATAATAGTCCCTCTATCCATGATTCTTTTAGTATACTTACTAACTAAAAAAGTTCCAATTAAATTGACATCTAACACCTTTTGAAAAGATTGTTTCGTCTTTTGTTCTACTAAAGAATCATTAGAAATACCTGCATTATTAACTAATATATCAATTCTTCCTTGTTCTTCTTCTATCTTAGTAATCATCTCTTCTATTTCTTTTTCATCCGTTATATCACATTTAATAAGATAAGCATTTTTATAAGCACTACTTAATTTTAAAGCTTCCTCATAACTATTATGATAATTAATATAAACAATATCTTGCTTATCTAAAAATAATTTAGCAATAGAAGCTCCTAAACCCCTAGAAGCCCCTGTAATTAAAACAACTCTATTCATTAAATCACCTAGTTATTTCATTATTATACAAAGTATTATTTAATATGTCTATACTAACTTCTTTATCTTTAACATAATAACTAACTTCTTGTAAACCTCTATCTGTTGGCAAATAACTAAGTACATGCTCTAAATAATTAGAATCCCCATGCTTTTTTCCTAAAGAGGCATAATATTGATTAACCAAATCTCTTGCTTTGAGTGCATTTTTATCTCCCTTATAATCCTCTATATTAACTCCAAAATGTTCACAAGCTCTACCTAATGCAAACTCTCCTTGATTATAAGAAAATAAACCAGTAAGAACACTATCAAACTTATCAATACAAGCTCTATCATATGCTAAACCAACCATAATATTTCCCTCTAAAGTATTTAACATCTCTCTTGTTACAACAAAATCATCATACGTATTAGTAAATCCATTCTCATCATAAACTGGAACATGCATTTCTATCCCTTCAAATAAACTATAAGTTATTTGACAAGGATTTTCATAAATATTTCCTCTTTCTTGGGTAATTTGAGCACAACATATATTATAATCAAGTCCATAACGCGATGCATAATACTCTATAATAGAACCTGCTATACTTTGAGTTTCTTCTAGCTTTCCAGAATCTGTTCTGTCTTCAAAATCTAAAGCAATTTGTTCCGGAACAACATAATCATAATCACTATTTATTTTTGTAATTTCCCTATCAGAAACATCATCTATTTCTCTCATAGCAACTACATCAACATCCTGAGAAAACTTTTCTTTCTTTTCAATGCTAGACATCAAATTATATCCTAATTCCATAGTTAAAACAAGAGTTAAACCAGTAGCAATTAACTTCTTAGGCATAGAACTATTACGATGTCTATTAACTCTTGGTTTATAATCTTTAGGTATACTTTCTTTATACTTATCAATATTTTTTCGTTCATTAAAATGCATAATAAGATTTCTAAAACGGTCAAACTCTCCATCTATAATATTATTTTCATGTTGAAAGATTCTAAGGTCATCTATAATTATACTATCACTATTTTTTAAATGAATCTCCATCGCTTTTTCGCCAATCTCTATAATATTATGAATGGATGAATTAAGTATCTTAGTAAGTAAAAGCATACTTTCAGTCTCAGTTAATTCTACATATTTATTACTATTTATATAAGAATAAAAACTTCTTCCATTGTTATAAGTTATAAAATATTTACTCATTTTCTTCACCCATCTTACTTTCAATTACATGATCTATCATATCATACTCACCACTAGTTAAATCATTATCAATAATATACTTACCATCTACTTCTTCATAATGAGATGCTAATAAATCATTATCTACTAAATAAACAATATAATTCTTTCCAAAATTATAATCAAAATGCGTAAACAAAAAAGTTGCTTTAAACTTATTCCCCTCTATATCAGTTAAAACTAAATTATTCATTTTCTTCACCTCTTGTTATCATTCTTAGTATATATATTATAACGAATATTTCTCTATTTCACAATCTATATCCAAAAAAAAATCAATTTTTTCATTGATTTTTTACTTACTCTTAGTAACAATTAATTTCATTGCCGTCTTATCTTCACCATTGATAACGACATCATTAAAGGCCGGAATAACTACTAGATTATCTCCACTAGGAGCAACAAACCCTCTAGCTATAGCAATTCCTTTAATCGCTTGATTTAAAGAACCCGCTCCTATAGTCTGTAGTTCAACACTCCCTTTTTCTCTAAAGATATTTGCAATTGCTCCAGCCACTTTGCTTGGATTAGACTTACTTGATACTTTTAATATTTCCATATATTTAATTCCTCGACTTTCTAATTAAATATATGAAGCATTTTATATTTTAATACTATTTTTTACTTTCCCATCTAGCATATATTCCACACGGTAAAATAAGTTTTGTATCTTTCTCTGGTAATCCTAATTCATCACTAGATATTATTCCATCCTGTTTAATATATAAATATAAAATATTTTCTAAGACAGTTTTAGATAATCCTGTCGTATAAGAATTAATCAAGAATAATAAAGCATCATCACTTAGTAATAAAGCCGTATCCTTAATTAATTCATTTAAATCTTGTTCGATACTCCAAACTTCATTTTTACTTCCTCTTCCAAAAGACGGAGGATCCATAACAATAATATCATAGTGGTTACCACGTCTAATTTCTCTTTTAACAAACTTTCTTACATCATCTACTAAAAAGCGAATAGGCTTATCTTCTAAATGATTTAATTTAACATTTTCTTTTGCCCAATCAATCATTCCTCTAGAAGAATCAACATGAGTAACATTAGCTCCTTCTTTTAAAGCAGCGATAGAAAGTGCACCAGTATAAGCAAAAAGATTTAATACTCGAACTTGACCTCTAGCATTTCTTATTTTTTCACGTACTAAATTCCAATTATAAGCCTGTTCTGGAAATAAACCAGTATGTTTAAACCCCATCAATTTTAAATTAAATTCTAAATCTTGATAATGAATAACCCAACTAGATGGCACTTTATTTTTAATATTCCACTTGCCACCACCAGTGTTACTTCTCGTATAAATAGCATCTATATTAAAAATAATTTTATCATTCTCCCAAATAATCTGGGGATCAGGTCTCTTTAAGATTACTCCATTCCATGATTCAGTCTTTTCTCCATTAGACATATTAAGTATTTGATATTCTGTAAAATCATTAATTAGTTTCATTTTCTTCTCCTGCAATATAGCAAGCAATCGGGTCAATCGCCTCTAAACTTGAATTAATAAGGAAGAAAAAACCAAGCATTAATTCTTGTACTCCTGCTTCATAATATAAATTAATACTCGTTATTAATCCACAAGTTAAAAATATAAATAAAATAAATACTCGTAATATCCACATCTTATTTTCTCTATCATGATAAAAATCAGCTTTTTTTAATTTTACTAAACACATAAAGCCAATCCAAATAAGTAAGATTAAAGCAATATTCTGAGCAGTTAATGAAACTTTTAAAACAGCAATTAAAACTCCTAAAGATATAATACTAGTAAATAGACTTTGATAATCTTTATACTTCCAAACAAGAACAAATTGTGTTAATTTAAGAACTGTATAAAAACTAAAAATAAAGATTAAAGCTAATCGAACATTTTCTATTTTAAATACTGGTAATAAAGTAACCACAATTGCTATAATCATTAAAGCAAAACTAATCATAAAATCAATAACTCTTTTTTTATTCATCTCAAATCACCTACCTACCCATATTATAACATAATAAAAAGAAAAAGACATTCTCTTTTTAAAGAATATCTATTTTTCAAATTGAGAGTTATATATCTTCGCATAAAAGCCATTTTTAGCTAAAAGTTCTTCATGTTTACCAACTTCTACAATATCTCCCTCATCCATAACAAGAATTAAATCAGCATTCTTAATTGTAGATAAACGGTGAGCAATTACAAAAGAAGTTCTTCCTTCCATAACCTTATCCATAGCTTTTTGAATCAACTCTTCTGTTCTAGTATCTACATTACTAGTAGCTTCATCTAATATTAATATCTTAGGATTTGCTAAAATAGCTCTTGCAATAGTTAGCAATTGCTTTTGCCCTCCACTAATATTATTAGTCTCTTCATTTAAAACCATGTTATAACCTTCTGGTAATGTATGAATAAAATAATCAGCATTTGCTGTCTTAGCAGCATCAATTACTTCTTCATCACTAGCATTTAAATTACCATATCTTAAATTATCTAAAATAGTACCATTAAATAACCAAGTTTCTTGTAATACCATTGCAAATACACTCTCTAACTCACTACGACGATATTCATTAATATTTTTACCATCAAGTAATATTTCTCCAGAATTTAATTCATAAAAACGCATTAATAGCTTCACTATAGTGGTTTTACCAGCTCCCGTTGGACCTACAATCGCAATCTTTTGTCCAGCATCTACCTTCGCACTAAAATCTTTAATAATAACTTTATCTTTATTATAACCGAATTTAACATGTTTAAATTCTACATTACCAACTACATTTTTACTTGTTAAAGTTCCTTCATTAATATATTCTTCTTGTTCTAAAAAATTAAATACTCTTTCACTAGCAGCTATCATAGATTGAATTTGACTAGAAATTTGAGCTAAACGAGCAATAGGACTAGTAAACTGTTTAGAGTATTGAATAAAACTTTGAATATTACCAACAGTAATCTTACCATTTATAGCAAATAAAGCTCCTAAAATAGCAATAATGGCATAATTTAAATTACCAACAAAATTCATAATAGGTTGCATAAGTCCAGATAAGAATTGAGCTTTAAATCCCGCTTCCATTAATTTTTGATTATCTTTATCAAACTTAGCAATTGTCTTATCCTCAGCATTAAATGCTTTAATAACAGTATATCCACTAATCATTTCTTCTACCTCTGCATCCACATCAGCTAAATATTTCTGTTGATTAGTAAAATGATTTTGACTTTTCTTAACAATCTGCATAACAATAAATGAAGCAACAGGTATAACTAAAGCAGTAGCAATCGCAAGTGTTACATTAATAGTACACATAATAATAAATATACCAATTAATGTAACAATAGAAGATACAAGTTCAGTTGCAGATTGATTTAAATTAATTTGTAAAGTATCGATATCATTAGTAATAATAGATAAAATATTACCAGTTTCTTCTTTATCATAATAACTCATAGGTAAATGATTTAACTTATTAGATATTTTTTGACGTAATTTATAACTAGTCTTTTGTGATACACTTGTCATAATTAAACTCTCTATATAACTAAATATAGCACTAATACAATAAAGAATAGTTAAACAAATTAATATTCTCTTAATATTATTAAAATTAATACCACCAGTACCATTTACTTTAGCAATAATTCCATTAAATATTTCTGTAGTAGCATTTCCTAATATTTTAGGAGAAACAATGGCAAATATTGTACTACCTATTGCAAATAGAAAAGCTAAAATAATTAATACTTTATATTCACTAATAATCTTTAAAAACTTCTTTATTGTTCCCTTAAAATCTTGAGCCTTTTCTATATTCCCATGTCTAGCCATATAATTCATCCTCCTTTAATTGAGAAAGAGCAATTTCTTTATAAACTTCGCAGTTTTCTAATAACTCTTTATGAGTTCCAGCCCCTACTATTTCTCCCTCGTTTAAAACGATGATATTATCAGCATTCATAATTGTACTGATTCTTTGAGCTACAATTAAAACAGTTGCATCCTTAGAATGTTTACTAAGAGCCTTTCTTAAAGTAGCATCTGTCTTAAAATCTAAGGCACTAAATGAATCATCAAAAATATAAATTTCTGGATTTTTAGCAATGGCTCTAGCAATTGATAATCTTTGTTTTTGACCACCACTTACATTACCCCCACCTTGTGCTATTTCACTCAAGAATTTATCTTCTTTTTTATTAATAAACTCTAAAGATTGACTTACTTTAGCAGCAGTAATCATTTCTTCTTCTGTTAATTCATCATTTCCTAATTTTAAATTAGACTCAATTGTTCCAGAGAATAATACACCCTTTTGAGGAACAAATCCAATTCTATCTCTTAAATCTTTAATCTTAACATTCTTAATATTTTCTCCATCTACAAGGATTTCTCCACTAGTTACATCAAAAAATCTTGGTATTAAATTAACTAAAGTTGACTTACCACTACCGGTTGAACCAATAAATGCTGTAGTAGTCCCAGGTATAGCTTTAAAACTAATATTTCTTAACATCGCTTCATCAGCATCAGGATATTGAAAACTTACATCTTTAAATTCTACAACACCCTTCGCATCCTCTTTCATTGGAAGAGTATTTTCTAATTCTTGAACAGATATATCTTTCTTTAATATTTCTTTAATTCTCTTAATAGAAACTAAAGCCCTAGGTAACATAATAGATACCATAGATATCATTAAGAAAGCCATAATAATTTGCATTGTATAAGTAATAAATGCAAGTAATGTACCAACTTGTAAAGTACCTAAATCAATTTGTTTAGCACCAAACCAAATGATTAAAATACTAATAATATTCATAACAAGCATCATACTAGGCATCATAATACCAATTAAACGGTTAACAAACAAATTATTCTTTGTAAGTTTCTTATTAGCATTATCAAATCTTTTCTCTTCATATCTTTCTGTTCCAAAAGTTCTAATAACAGGCATACCCGTAATAATCTCTCTAGATACTAAATTCATCTTATCTATTAATTTTTGCATAATCTTAAACTTAGGCATTGCAAAAGCAAATAATAAACTAATTAAAATAACTATTGCTAATAAAGCAACTCCAATTAACCAATTAAGAGGATTATCGCTTACTTTTATAAACGCTCCAATACCCATAATTGGTGCAAAAATAACTATTCTAAGTAATAAAATACAAAACGTTTTTATTTGTTCAATATCATTTGTTGAACGAGTAATTAAACTAGATGCTCCAAATTCTTTAAATTCAGCAGAACTAAAAGAAAGTATCTTACTAATAACTTTTGTTCTTAATAAATAACTAATAGTCGCAGCTAATTTACTTACTAAAAAACCAGTAATAATCGCAGCAATCATTCCTAAACCAGCTATTACAAGCATCATCATACCTTTATTCATAATATAGTTAATTTGATAATGATCCATATCTATTCCAACTTTATTATAAATCATTTTTACAGAAGAAACCGCATATTGGTCTAATATAGAATTATCAAGTGTTTCTAACCCAGTCTTAACATTTTCTATAACACTCTTAAAAGAATTATCATCTAACATTAAAACAAAATCTAATAAAGTATCTCCTTCATTTAATTCTATATTAATTAATTTCTTTAAATTTTCATTATTAGACTCAAACATAGAAGCAATAATTAAAGGCATTCTCATTTTCTCTTCTAATATATTCAACTCTTCTTTATTTAAGTCTTTTAATACATAAACATTTTCATCTTTTAAAATAGGATATTCTTTAGATAGTTTCTCATAATCTTGTTTACTTAAATTGTCTTTAACAATCATATCATAACTAGCAACAATTCCTACATCTTCACCACTAATCTTAACAATCGCATTATACATACGCTCTGTTAATACATTCGGTACTCCACTATCAATACCATTTTGTGCAATACCATTATTTATAATATCAGAAGTATAACTAGGTAACTCTAAGTCACATAAAGCTTGAATTACTAGTAACCCTATGACTAAAATAACAGGTATTATAAATAATGTAATTTTATTTTTTTTCTTCATTAACATCCCTCCAATTTATTTTATTAGTCATGGAACTAATTATAACATAAATATCATTATCTGTTAAGAACCAAAAAACTGCAAAATAAATGCAGTCATTTTTATTCTTCATCTAATAGCCAATCAAAAACATTTATTTGTTTGATTCCATTATGCGAAGTATATGGTGTATAATCAGTCGTCAATAAATATTTAGGATTATGATTACTAATATTATCAAGTGGTCTTAGTTCTCTTTCTAGTGTTTTTTCATCTTTTACAGTATATGCTACTTGATAATACTCTTCTCCCTTTTCATTAACAGCAACAAAGTCAACCAGATTATCATCACTTTTGCCTATATAAACTTCATATCCACGTCTTATAAGTTCTAAACATACCACGTTTTCTAATATATGCCCTTCATCAACATTTTTACTTCCTAATAAATAATATCTTAAACCTATGTCTGATAAATAATACTTACTACCTGTAGTCAAATAATTTTTTCCTTTTATATCATATCTTGTTATTTTATATAAAATAAAAGATTCCACAAGAGCTTCTAGATATTTTTCTATAGTAGGCACAGATATTTTCCTTCCGCTTGAAGTCATAGTATTTGCTATACTAGTACTAGAACAAAGATTCCCTACATTATCAAACATAAACTTAATAACGTCTTTAAGCATACCAATATCAGATATTTCTTTTCTTTCTGCGATATCATTAACTATAACGGTGTTATAAAGTCCATCTAAATACATTCTTATATCTTTACTATTATTTAACTTTAAAGTATAAGGAAAAGAACTATTAGTAATGTAATCAACATATTTTTTTTGAATATCACTTTCTCCTACATAGGATATATATTCTTTAAATGAAAGTGGTAACATTTTTATTTCTACATATCTCCCCGAAAGTAAAGTAGCTAATTCTCCTGATAATAATTTTGAATTAGAACCTGTTATATATAAGTCAACATTCTTTTTTATATATAAACTATCTACTGCTTTCTGAAAATCAGTTACTTTCTGCACCTCATCAATAAACACATAATTCATTTTATCATTAAGTAATTTAGAATTAACATAACGATATAAATCATGATAATTAACTATGTCATTAAACTCATATTCTTCTAAATTCATACGTATAATTTGATTATCACAAACTCCCGTCGATAATAAATAATCAATATATAAATCAAATAAAGTAGATTTTCCACATCTTCTGATACCTGTCACAATTTTTATTAAATCTTTTTCTCTAAAACTTTTTAATTCATTTAAATAATTAGGTCTATCTATCATAAGCAACCAGCCTCCAAAAACATTATATCACTCACTTTATTATTTGTCAATTTTGTAAACTGCAATTTACAAAATTGACTTTTAACCAACAAAAAAAGTAGATTATATTTTCTACTTTCTTCTCTTGGCTTAATTTAAAGCGTCTTTTAATTTGCTTCCAGCTTTGAATGAAGCTACAGTCTTAGCAGGAATCTTAATAGCTTCTTTAGTTAATGGGTTAATTCCTTCACGAGCAGCACGTTTCTTAGCACTGAAAGTTCCGAATCCAACTAAAGCAACTTTTCCTTCTTTTTTAAGTCCAGTTTGGATACCCTCTAATGTAGCATCTAAAGCACGACCAGCTTCAGCTTTAGTCATATTAGCTTTAGCAGCAATAAATTCAACTAATTCAGTTCTTGACATTGTAATATACCTCCCTTTCAAAAACCTTATTTTTATAAGGTGTTTACCTTACATATTAAGGTTATCAGAAATAGCTTATAAAATCAAGAAATTTTCGCTATTTTTTTCTGTTTTTAACTACTTTTTGCCCAATATATTAAAAAAGAACTATATATTATAGCTCTCTGGTTCTATATCATTACCCTTTTTTTCTGGTAAATCTATTTTCTTTGGTAAATCAATTGGTGTTCTTTGTGCTGGCTTACTTACATAAACAGAACTAAATTGACTTTCTTTATTATCTTCTTTTATATTAGATATTTCACTAATAGGCGTTACTTTAATATCCTCAATTCCCTTTTTAGTAGTAGTCTTTTCTAAATCATCTAACTCTTTAGAAATAGAAGCTGCTAAAGCATCAAAATCAATATTAGGAACATTAATCTCTTCTTTTTTAGGCTCTTCTATTGGTTTATAATAAGTCTCTTTAATTCTAGGCTCTTCTATAACATCTGTTATAATAGGAGCTTCATTTTCTTTAATTAAAGGTTCTACACTAATTGGCGTTTCTATTTTAGTTGGTTCTAAATATACTGGTTCAATTGGTTTTACTGGTTCTTGAACCTTAACAGGTTCCTCTACACTTAAATTCTCCACAAAATTATTATCTTCCTCATATTGAACCGGTTTTACAGGTTCTACAGGAACAGAAGTAAAATCCATTGGATTAACAGGTGCAACTGGTTCAGGCTCTACCATTACAGGTGTTACATTCTCTATAGGAGCTACTGGCACTTGTACAGGTACTTCTACAGGTGTTGGAACACTTACCTCTTTAAATGTATTCTCTGTATTTATATTATTGATACTATTTGCATTTTCTAACTTTCTTTTCTTTTCATCTTTCTTACCAAAAAACAACACTACTAAAAATGTTACAACCAAGAAGGAAATAACAGCAAATAAACCTATTCCAAAATAGTTGCTTTCATATAATTTATCAAGGAACTTCATCCTTACACCACCTTTTATTCTATAAATAAGTCTAACATATATATATGCGAAAATCAAGCAAAAATGTAAAGTTTTCTTCTATATATTTTGACAAACCATAACAAATATGCTATACTTTAAACAATTTTGAAAGGAAAGATTGTTATGTTTAATTTTAATAATATAAAGAGCAACCATCATCATAATAATCTGCACTTGTTAATACGACATTAAAATTGTTGTAGGCACAAGTGCTATTTGTGATGCTTGTTGCCTAGAAAAACTTTAAAACTATACAGGCAACAAGCTGTATAGTTTTTTTAAATTAAAAAATAGAAAGAGAGATTTTAAAAATGAATGAAAATACCATGATCGCGGCTAGTTACCCTACTATTATAACAAGTGGAGGAAATCCCCGTGTTAATAAAGAATTAATTGATAATATATTCTTAAAAAAATATATATCTATATTTGGAGAATTATTAAGCAAATTAGGAAAAATAGAAAATTTAAATATTATATATGTAGGAGGATATTCTAAAGAAGAAAATATAAGTAGAGCAAAATTATATATAAGCGCTTATAACTATTATTTAAACTATTTAGGTTACCCTTCTTTAAGTAAAAGTAATCTAACAGTAATAGAAGAAGATAATATAGATTTAATAAGTGAAAAAATAGAACAATGTGATTTATTATTCTTAGGTATAGGTTGTGATAAAACTTTCGAAAGTATAATCAATAAACTAGATAAAAAAGGTCTTAGTTTAAATAAATTAATAAAAGAAAAAAATATTTTAGTATCTTCTATATGTTCTGGAAGTGTAATGTCTGCTAATAGAATATATGGAGGAGTTTATGATAATTATTATTATAATAAAGATTTATATACCTACCCTATAAATGTTAAATCATTAAACTTTAACCCCGTTACTATGGAAACAGACTTTTACCCCAATGATGCGACAATAGAAAAAACAAAAATATATATAGAAAACTATTTAAAACCCGATAGTTATAAATGTGCTTTTTTCGCTTGTAAACCCAATAGTCTATTTCTAATATCTAATAATAAGATTTATTCTTATGGTGAAATATATCTATTTATAGATGGTGAAAGTCTAAAAATAGAAAATGAATTAGAAACATCTGAAGTAACAAACCTAGTTATATTAGTAAACCAATATAATGAAAAAAAGAATAGAAAAAATATAATAAATAAAGGTATTTTAGAAAGAATTAAATCTTTAATTAATTCTTTAAATAAAATACCTATTACTAATAATATAAATGAAGAAGAACAAAATATTATAGAAGATTTTAATAATAAAAATAATTTAAAAAGCAAAATAAAGAAAGTTAAAATAGATGAATGGAAAGAAAATTTAAAAAAAGAGTTAGAATATTTATTTAGTAATGAAAATATATATAGTTTTCTAAATAATCAAGAATTACAAAGTATTTATCAAAACTTAAAAGAAGAATATATAAGTTCTTATAATATAGATAATAAAAAAGATACAAAAGAAATCTATTTAAAAATGAATATAATCTTATTAATAAAACAAGCTTATAAAACATACCCAGGTTATTATTCTGACTTTAAAAAAGACTTATATAATATATTAATAGATTATATATCTATTAATAGTACTCTAGTATATTATATAATTACTACATGTGGTTGTTTATTTACAAATAGTGAGATTAAAAAAATATTAAATATAATAAAAATAGAAAATGCTAAAAGACCTCAACAAATAATAAACTCTACAGAAAAACAATTAATACTTTTTAAAAAGGAGGCAAAATATGCAAGAAGTTAGAATAGTAGCACCATCATTAAGTTTAGAAAAAAAAGATTTAAGTAAATTAAAGAAAGCAGAAGAATACTTTAAAAGTATAGGTTATACTTTAACAACAGGAAAATATATCTTTGACAAAGATAAATACTATGGTTGTTCTAGTATTAAAAATCGTGTTAACGATTTAATGGATGCATTTAAAGATAAGAATGTTAAAATAATAATATGTGCTAATGGTGGTTACAATGTTAATCAAATACTACCCTTCCTAGATTATAATATTATAAAAAATAATCCCAAAATGCTTATTGGATATTCAGATATAACAGCATTATTAAATGCTATAACAAGTAAAACTAACTTAATAACTTATTATGGCCCCATGTTAAGCGGTTTTACATATCAACATCAATATACAATAGAATATTTTGAAAAAGTATTAAAAAATGAAGAATTAACTATTAATTCTTCTAAAGAAATATATGACAATCAATCTATATTAAAAAATAATGGAATGATAGCAATCAACAGTGGTAAAACTTCTGGAAAAGTTATCGGTGGCAATTTATGTACGCTTAACTTATTACAAGGTACAGAATATATGCCTAATCTAAATGATAGTATTTTATTTATAGAAGATGATGCAGATGATTTTAAAAATGATGTATTTCTTTTAGAATTTGATCGTAATTTAGAATCTTTATTACAATCAAAAAATAGTAATATTAAAGGAATAGTATTTGGAAGATTTGAGTTATGTAGTAACATGACTATAGAAAAATTAAAGACTTTAATTAAACAAAAAGAAAAACTTAAAAACATCCCCATAGTCTTTGGAGCAGATTTTGGCCACACTAATCCCATGTTTACTATCCCCATAGGAGGAACATGTACTCTAGACATAAAACCAAATAACATAAAAATAGAATTTAAAAAATCTAGGTAAAATAATGTGAACTTGTGTATGCACTTGTGTTCTTGACTTAACTATACTAGGAATAGATTACTCTAAAAATACTAGTTGTTATAAAGATGTCAAAATTGAAACCCATAAAACTTATAACATAGATGGCAAGATAGTAAAAATAAGAATCATGCCTTTATTTAATATTGGCTTAACTCTATTTAAGAGAGCTTTTAATTCCAATATATACATTAGA
Organism: uncultured Bacilli bacterium; assembly: GCA_934099115.1. Taxonomy (GTDB): domain Bacteria; phylum Bacillota_I; class Bacilli_A; order RF39; family UBA660; genus Caccenecus. The sequence goes on along the minus strand of CAKOPK010000013.1, from coordinate 1,669 downwards.
ATTCCCGTCTCTTTTAAACTTTATGATGTATGAGTTCGGAAACTTAACTCTATAAGCATGAAAAAAACAAGAAAATTTTTTTGCGTGTAGTAATTTTCTCGTTTTTGGCATTTGTTTTTAAATTTATGAATAAGGTATTAAATTTAGACCCGTTTTAATATGTGATTAGACGCACTTTTTATTTAATAATCCCGCATAAACACTGGGCTTGCAATTGTTTACTTAGAGTGTGCTTGCTTAAAATGTGTACAATAGCACTGCCAATCCATGTCCTTGCTATTGGACTTCTTCCAAACCTTTAAACCTCCTACACTCCCTCCAAAACAGTGTTCACTGCCCATACGCAGTTTATGAAACTACGTACGGGTTACTACTTGTGCCCTTTCCACCATCAACAAATTTTGTATCAGATTTCAGATTGACTACTGGTCGTACGCCATACAAAGTGCACACGCCGTAGAAAGTGTTAAGACGACCATTCCCATTCACAGCCAACACACCAGCAAACGGATAGCCAGACGGAGACATTGTCCAATAGTTTTGGTTCGTATATAAGTAATAGCCTGTATTATTTTTATTAAATACTCCTCCGGCATACGCTACTTCATCTGCTGTAATTAATCCTATCGCTGTTCCAAATCTATCGTTTGCATTTGTACACTTAAATGTTAGACCCTGTTTTGCTTGTACTCTTTTATAAGGAGCATAATCAGTCTCTTCAGTTCCTATACCGCTTCCACTATATGGAGTTCTATCATTACAGAATGTTGCTCCCCCTCCGGTTGCTATTTTACTTGCATACATACTTAAATTATTATTATACCAAGTATCTACTACTCCTTTTATTGTACTATTTGTTCCATTCCCATGTACTTGACCACTAGTATACATATACCCTACATACATATTGTTGTCTTTATTACTATTAAAGTAACTTTCTCCTATATGAGTTCCTGTCCCCGTTGTGTTGGCACTTGTCCCATGATAGATCATTCTTACGGTGTCATCTCCATTGATTCGAATGATTCTCCAATAAAATCCACCAAATTTTACCCAGTTGTCTGTTGGATTTCCAGCATAATAATAACTTGTTCCATAATCATCTGCTGCTGTATATAATGTTCCAGTAGTTGTATCAGTTAAAACCGTACTAAAATCTGCCCTCGTTGTTATAGTTGGTGAATTTTCAAGAATTACATCTTTTACAAAATTCTTTATCTCTACACTTGTTGTCTTTACTGCGCTTTGGTTTCCTGCACTATCTACTACATAGACATAAATACTGTAGGTTCCTGCTGCAGCATTAACACCATAGGTATTACTTGTTCTTGATGTATAATTCTTTCCTCCATCTATACTGTAATAGTATGTTAATCCGCCACTTCCTACATCCGTTGCTGTTACAGAAATGTTAATAGCTTTTGTCGACGTACTAGCACTCATATTTGATATTGTTGGTTTTGTTACATCTACTTTATATGATTCGGAACATTTAACTCCTGTATTATTTCCTACTATATCTGTTGAGGTTGCACATACTCTTTGTCCACTACTTGCTGTTCCAAATGTATAGTTATAACTTGCTTCTGTTGTTCCTGCATTTATATTAATATTTGGTGTACAACTACTATTTGTTGTTACACAATATTGGAATGTTCCTATATTATTC
>CAKOPK010000012.1 GCA_934099115.1 uncultured Bacilli bacterium | reverse complement strand
CAAAATTTCCTTAAAAAAATGCCTAAATTACCATTTCTTTATCAATTTTGGTATCTTTTTCATCATATTGCTTACTTTTAGTATATCCATTTATTGTAAATTCATTAGTAAGATTGATTTATTGTTAAATTGTTAAATAGTCGCTAGTACAGGACTATTTTTATTTTGTCTAAAAAATATAATTAAAATTAAATAAGTATAAATAAACATAAATAAAAAAAGAGAATTTAATAAAAAATTCCCTAAAATTTCCCTGAAAAAATTTTAAAAAAAGAATTTGCAACCTTGCAAACCCTTATAAAATCTAGTAAAAATTGATTTTTAAATTTATAAATTGAGTCAGTGGCTAATTAGGTATGAACCGGTCGCTCTAGCCAGCTGAGCTACATCGCCATTTCTTTTTGCATAACTAATATATCAAATAGAATAGGTAAAGTCAAGAACTTTTTAGGGGGTTTTCAAAATATTTGCGGTTGTTTTCTATTTTATTCTATAGTATACTATTGATGGTGATTGTTATGGAAATTGATTTAACGAAACTTTCAAAACCACTACAAATTAATCAAGATATTAATATTGATTTAAAAGAATATTCTAATAAAGATATTCAAGATTTGAAAAATGTGCATGTTTCTGGAACTATATATTTTAATTCTGCAGATTTACTTAATATTGATTTATTATTAACTGGAGAGATGATTTTGAAAGATAGTGTTACTTTAGAAGATATTGTATATCCATTTCATACAGAAATACAAGAAGAATATGATACAAATGAACCATATTTTGTAGAATATTATAAAAAAAGTCAAAATATACTTGATATTCTTGCTATTTTGTGGGAAAATATTGTTCTAGAAGTACCCATTCGTTTAACAAATGCGAAAGATACTGATTTATCTGGTGAAGGTTGGAGTATGGGGAATTATAAAAAAGAAAAAGACAATATTGACCCAAGATTAGCAGAACTTGCCAAATTATTGGACGAAAGGAAGGAGTGAAACAATGGCAGTACCTTTTAGAAGAACAAGCAAAACTAAAAAAAGAATGCGTCGTACTCACTTAAAAAAAGAGGTTGGAGCACTTACTAAGTGTCCAAAATGTGGTAATACTTTAAGACCACATCGTGCATGTACTAAATGTGGTTACTATAAAAATGAACAAGTAATCACTACAGAAAAAGAAGAAAATTAGTAGTTAGAAATTATCCCTTAAGTTAGGGATTTTTTTTATAGAAAAATATGCTCATTGAAGAAAAGTGGTAAAAGTGGCAAAAATCTTCAATGATTTTTTTTAATTAGAATATCTAGGAAAATTTTAAAATCTATGATATACTGTTTATATGATAAAGGAGTGTCTAAAAAATGAAGTATGACGATTTAGAGAAAACGAAGGACTTATTTGACATAGATACTGAAGTACCTAGTCCTATTGAAAACATTGAACAAGAGGGGGCTAGTAAAGATAACTTAACGGACGAATTTACTTTAGGGCTTAGAGATGCTGTAGAAGAAGTTAAAGAAGCTGTAAAAGAGCCAGAAAAACCTAAAAAGGAAAAGAAAAGTATAAAAAAGTGGTGGAAACAATTAAGTAAGAAGAAAAAAATAATTATGATTTCTGTATTTGTTTTATTATTAATTCTTATAGGGGTTATATTATTTTTTGTTTTACGTAAAGATGAAGAACCTAATAATGATAAACCAAATGTTCCAGAAGTAATTGTAGAAGAAGAAAACTATATATATAAAGACGGAGTACTTACTTTTATTGATAAAGATAAGAATGAACTTGGTACTTATACTTGCAAGAATAAAGATGAGAAACTTTGTTATCTAGCTTATTATAGTGAAGAAGATGAGTTCTTTAGAGATAAGAATGTGTATGAAAATGATAGTAGGGTTCTTAGAAGAACTAATTTATATAATAATACTTATGCTTTTATTTATGATAATGCAGAAGAGAGTGATGGCTCGGTTTTACTTTATAATTTTAAAGAGGAAAAAACTGAAGGAATATTTGGACTTGTAAAAGGATTTAAAGATAGTAATTATGTTATTTTAAAAGATAATAATGGAAAGTATGGTTCTTATGAAATAACAGAAGAAATTAATAAAAAGATAGATTTTACTTTTGATTATTTAGGAATGATTAATAGTGATGCAAAAATTGTTGCTAAAACAAATAATAAATACTTTATTTATAGTAGAGATGGTAAATTAGAGAGTAAAGGGTTAGAGTATCCAATTAAGAGTTATAATAATAATTATATTGTAGTAGAAGACCAGGATTACTCTGTATATGATTATAAGGCTAATTTAATATTTAATGAGGCTTATCAATATGTAGGATTATTAGATAATTATGCAGTATTAATTCGTGATAAAAAATTATATATCAAAGATTATCAAAATAATAAATATCTTGAAGAGGGTATAGAACTTGGTAATACGAATTATGACATTATAAATGTATATAATAAAGATAAAGTATTACAAGAAAGTAAATGGGCTTATAAAATAAAAGAAGAACAAGACCATTTAGAGCTTACTTATTTAAATAATAAAAATAAAGAAAAATCTATGGATATTACAATTTATGAAGGAAAATTAAGTGCTAATTATGCTTTTATGAATTATTTTGGTGGTAAGTTATATTTTTATAAAGACGAAGATAAGAATGAATTGATTGGTAGTTATAGTTGTACTAATAAAAATAATGTAGATAAGAATACTACAGAATTTAGTAATTGTTATATAGCAACTGATAGCTTTTATAGTAAGAATGAGATAGAAACTGACCATAGTAATGATGTAGGATGGATACCTATATATAATGAAAGATATGTATTTTTAAATGATACACTAGATACAAAGGGTAATAATATAATTTTATATGATTTAGTTAATAATAAGATACTTAGTAAATATGATAGTGTTGATAGTGGGGCTTATACGAAAGATAAAAAGATTACTTATGTAAATACTGAAAATAGCTATATTATGGCTAAGAATAAGAGTAATAAGTATGGGGTAATTGCTATTGGTCAAGAAGTAAAGAGTATTATTCCATTTAATTATCAATCTATAGAGAAATTAAAAGAATATTATATGGTTAGAGAAAGTGCTGGTTCTTATTTATTAATGAATAATAAGGGAGAAGAGATAAGCCATAAATATGGTTATAAGATAGTAAATTATCAAGATAAATATTTAACTGTTTTAAATGATAATAAATATTATGTTTATGATTTTAATGGTTCTAATATAGACCCAACTGGTTATTTATATATTAGACTTGCTAGTGATTATTATGTTGTAATTAATTCTGAACAAAAATTAGATATTCATAAATATAATGATTCTAGTTTTACTCTGGGAGATGATGTTATTCCGATTGGTAATACAGATTATGCGATTGCTTTTGAAGTAACAAGTATGAATGGTAACTTTTATATAAAAGTTAAAAATAGTAATACTGTTTATGAAGTAGATGCGAATGGAAATGCAGTAAATTATTAGAAAAAGACTTGCTATTCCATTATAATTTTGTTAAAATGAATATGTAAAAACGAAGAACAAGAGGAGTAAGATTATAGTTAATGATAGAGAGCTTAAGAATGGTGGAACTTAAGTATTAGAGTAATCTGAAGGTAGCTTGAGAGTTGGAGTTTCTCCCGCAGATGATGCGTTATCAAAATAAGAAATAATTAAGGTGGTACCTCGGGATTAACTCGACCTTTGGTATTACCTTTTTTTATGTTAGAAAAGAGGAAATGAGATGTTAGATAAAAAGTATGAGCATTTAATTGTTGAAAAGGATAAATATAAGAATTGGAAAGATAAGGGGTATTTTGAACCTCGAGAAGCGAAAGAAAGATTTTGTATAGTTATTCCACCTCCAAATGTTACAGGTAAATTACATATTGGCCATGCTTGGGATACTACTATTCAAGATATTTTAATTCGTTATAAAAGAATGCAAGGATTTGATACTTTATGGGTTCCTGGTATGGACCATGCTGGAATTGCTACTCAAGCAAAAGTAGATAAAAAATTGAAAGAAATGGGAATAGATCCTAGAAGCATGGAGCGTGATGAATGGTTAAAACATGCATGGGAATGGAAAGATGAATATGCTTCTAATATTCATGAACAATGGGCTAAGATGGGATTATCTTTAGCTTATAATAAAGAAAGATTTACTTTAGATGAAGGTTTATCTAAAGCAGTACGTAAAGTATTTGTTGATTTATATAATAAAGGGCTTATTTATCAAGGATATCGTATTATCAACTGGGATACGGTTGCTATGACTGCTTTATCTAATGAAGAAGTTATTTATAAAGATATTCCAGGAGCTTTTTATCATTTGAAATATCAATTAGAAGATAGTGAAGAATATTTAGATGTTGCTACTACAAGACCAGAAACATTATTTGGAGATACAGCAGTAGCAGTTAATCCTGAGGATGAAAGATATCAAAAATATATTGGGAAGAATGTAATTATTCCAATTAAAAATAAGTTAATACCTGTTATAGCAGATGCTCATGCAGATATGGATAAAGGTACTGGTTGTGTTAAAATTACGCCTTTTCATGACCCTAATGACTTTTTAGTAGGAGAAAGAAATCAGTTACCAAAGGTTCAATGTATTAATCTTGATGGTACATTAAATGAAGAAGCTTTAGAATATCAAGGACTTGATCGTTTTATTGCTAGAGAAAAATTAATTGGAGATTTAAAAGCAAAAGGATTACTTTTAAGGGTAGAAGAAATTACTCATAATGCTCCATTTAGTGAGAGAAGTGGAAGTTTAGTAGAACCAATATTATCTAAACAATGGTTTGTTAAAATGAGACCTCTTGCGGATCGTGTATTAGAAACCCAAAAGATGAAGGATAAGAAAGTTAATTTTGTTCCGAAAAGATTTGAAAAAATTATGAATCACTGGATGGAAATTACTTATGATTGGTGTATTTCTAGACAACTTTGGTGGGGACATAGAATTCCTGCATGGTATAAAGATGGAGAAACTTATGTAGGTATGGAAGCTCCAAAAGAAAAAGGATGGATACAAGACACTGATGTGTTAGATACTTGGTTTAGTTCTGCTTTATGGCCATTTTCTACTTTAGGTTGGCCAGATGAAACAGGAGATTTAAAGAAATATTATCCAAACAATGTCTTAGTAACAGGTTATGATATTATTCCTTTCTGGGTTAATCGTATGACTTTTCAAGGATTAGAATTTATGAATGAAAGACCTTTTGATTACTGTTTAATTCATGGACTTATTCGTGATAAAGAAGGTAGAAAAATGTCTAAGAGTCTTGGCAATGGAATTGATCCAATGGATATGATAGAAAAGTATGGAGCAGATTCTCTTCGCTATTATTTAACTACTTCTGTATCTAATGGACTTGATTTAAAATTTGATGAAGAAGGTTTAAAATCTACATGGAATTTTATTAATAAATTATGGAATGCTTCACGTTTTGTATTAATGAATATAAGTGATATAGATAATACTAATATAGAAGGAGAGTTATCTCTTATAGATAAATGGATACTTTCTAAATATCAAATTACACTTAAAGAAGTTATTAAATATATGGATAAGTTTGAACTTAATAATGCAGGAGTTGCTATTTATAATTTTATTTATCAAGATTTTTGTGATAATTATATTGAATTTGCTAAATTTTCTATAGATAATTCTAATACAAAAAAGGTTTTATTAAAGGTTTTAACTGGTATTTTAAAGATGTTACATCCTTTTATGCCATATGTAACAGAAGAGATATATTTAGCTTTACCTAATCATACAGAATCTATTATGATTAGTGAATATCCTAAATATAATAAAAAAGAAATAGATAAAGATGCTTTAACTATGATAGATGAAACCATTTTATTTATTAAGAATTATCGTAAAGTATATCAAGAAAATCATATGGATAAGTCTGTTATTATTAAATGGAATAAAGATGCAGATTATCGTTTAATTATGAAAGTATTAAAGATAACTTCTATAACAGAAGAAGAGTTAGATAAGACTCCTTATCATGTTTATACACCTTCTTTTGATTGTACTATTTATTATGATAAAGAAATTACAGAAGAAGATAGATTAGCTTTAGAAAAAGAAATAAAAGATTTAGAGGCATCTATTGCTAAGAGAAAAGGATTACTTAATAATGCTAATTTTGTTAGTAAAGCTCCTACAGCTTTGGTAGAACAAGAAAAAGAAAAATTAAAACAAGAAGAAGAAAAGTTAGTGAGACTTAAAAAATAGGAGATAGAAATGCCTATTAAAACTGAGTATTTTATTTAAAAAGAATTAACGTGATATAAGTTGTGATGAAGTAAATTAACTTTTTATAGATAATAAAAATAACTGGGATTATTGGTCTCAGTTATTTTGTGCTCATTTTTATTAGTTTTGCATGTACTACTAAGCGGTCTCCATCGCCATGACAGGTTGATAGGGTTAATACTTTATCATTAGCATTTACTTCTGTATTAAAGTTGTAGATACTTCTATCTTTTATTGTTGTAATAAATGTTTGAAAACTATTTGTTTCGTTAAATTCTGTTTGTATATAATAACTTTCTTTAGGAATTGTATAAATACTAAATACTTGAAATAAATAATTATTTTTAGCACTTGATATTTTTATAATGTGATTATTTGTATTATTTTGCCAAGTGCTTGTCAAGACGTTTTTTAAAGTTCCAAACATAGATTGATTGTATCTTCTGTGACCATAAATAATATTATTTTTTTGTAAATTATCTAAATTATTTCTATAGTCTAAGAAAATCCAGCCACCATCATTTCTTCTTTTTAAGTAATCATGATTTAGATAGTAACTGTTATCGTTACTTTGAACGATAGGGTAATTAATATTTGTTCCTAAGACTTGAATCCAACCAATTGTATCATTATTTTCTTCTTTAAGCTTTTTAATATCGACATCTATTAAAGAAATATCTTTGTATTTCCAATAGATATCTGTTTCACTTTGGGGTTCATTAATCATAGTTGTTTCGGTTACTTCTTCATTAATTTCGGTAACAGGAACTTTATCAATTACTTCTTCAGTTATCTTTTCTAAGTTTTGATTGTCTTTATTCCAGTTTATAATATGATATAAAGAGTAGGATAGAGATATTAGGGCAGTTATAAATATTAAATAAAAGATAATTCGTTTCCATTTTCTTTTGGCTTTTTTAGGATTATTTTTTAGTTCTTCTTTTGGTTTTTCTTTTTTAGGGATGTTTTTTTCTAAAGTGCCTAGAAAATCGTTCGTTTCTTTGTTATTATCTTTTTTGGCTTCTTTTTTTTGTTGGATATTTTTAGTTTTCGCTTTTTGTTTTGTTTGATAATTCTTCTTTTTTGCTTGATAATTCTTTTTTGTTTTTTTCTTAGAATTTTTTTTCTTTTTGGTATTCTTTTTTTTAGCCATAAATATCCTTCTTTCTATTTCTATTATATAAAAATTTTTAAGAAAAACAAATCATTTTTTGCTTATCTTTTTAAGAAAAGAATTAAATTATGTCTAATTGTGATAATTTATGTTATAAGCTTGCTTTTTTTACTGTTTCGTGATAATCTACAGATAAGGAGGATTTATGTTATGAGAAGGAAATTAGGGTTAGTTTTAGGGCTATCATTATTTGCTATTCCAAGTTTTGTTAGTGCTAAGACTCTTTCAACTGGAACTCCTGGTTTTGATGCTAGTGGAAAAGTATTCGAAGCTAAGGGAACTCCAATTGAAATTAAAGAAGTCAATGGTAAGACTATAATTACTTGGGAAGGAGAAACTACAGGAGTAGAAATTAGTGCTAATACTGTAATTGTTGGTGGATATTATAATCCATGTTCTGGTGAGACTGACGCTTGTACAATTGATTTACCAAGTACAAGTATTACTGTTAATAGTGGTAATGTTGGTGAAATAACTGGGGGAAACCTTGTTACAGACTTTAAAAATGCTACTTATGATAAAATTCATGTTAGTGATGTAAAAGTTAATGTTAATGGTGGAACTGTTTCAGGTATTACTGCTGTTACTCAAGCTACTTACATTGGAGCAGACCGTTATGATGTAGCTATTCCAACAAAATATGTGTCTACAAATGGTGTTGTTACATATGATGCTATGAAAGCATATTATTATGTTGATAAAGCTACTATTAATGTAACAAATGCTACAGTAAGAAATCGTATTATTGGTACTACTTCTTATAGTGCATTAAAAGATTTTGTTATTAATATTAAAAATTCTACTGTTAAACATGAAAGTTCAACTAACGTAGGTATTGGTGCTGGTGCTAATGGTTATGTTACTAATTTTACAGTAAATGTTACAGATTCTAATATTGATAGAATTGTTTCTGGTCAAAGAGTAATGGTTGAAAAAATGAATGTTACTGTTGATGGAAAAACAACTGTTGGGGACTTATATGCTGGAAGTTTCTATGATAAGTCTGAACAATCAGGTGCAAGCTGGTGGGAAAAAATAGGTAATGTAAACTATGGACAAGTTAAAGAAATTAACTTTAAATTAGGAAAAAAAGTTACTTATGGGAATATTTATGCTGGTTTCCAATTTGTTGAAAAAGCTAAATTCTTAGAAGTAAATAAAGGAAATGCTGCTTTAGAAGGATATGCTAAAGGATTCGATAATAGTGAAAATGCTTTAGTAAGCATTACTATTGCTAACGCTCCAAAAAATGTAAATAGTGGTTTAAAGAGTATGTTAGACCCAGATTTAAAGAACGTTACTGTTACTTATTTAAGAAATGAAGTAGAGGCTCCTGTTGTAGACCCATCTAAAGATGTAGCAGATACAACTGTTGGTATTACTGATAAAGATCAAGTAAATAAAGTTTTAGAAGAAGAAGTTAAAAATAATGATGCTGTTTTAGATGCAGTTAACAAAGGTATTGATGTTGATATTGCTATTAAAATGGATAAAGTAGAAGCTTCAAGTGATACTAAGACTAAAATGGAAGAATTAGCTAATACTAAAGGAGAAAATACTAAAGTAAGCTCTTATTTTGATATTAATGTTTTATTAAAGAATAAAGCTACTAATGAAGAAATTTCTAAAATTAAGAACTTAAATAATGCTTTAGAATTAACAGTTTTATTATCAAATGATTTAAGAACTGTAAGTGAAGGATATACTAGAAATTATTATGTTATTAGAGAACATGATGGAAAAGTAGAATTTATTGATGCTACTTTATCACAAGATGGTAAATCATTAAGCTTTAAAACTGATAAATTTAGTGTATATGCCATTGCATACAATGACACTAAAAATGAAGAACCTTCTAAACCTAGTACTCCAGAAAACCCTAAAACTGGAGACAATATTGCATTATATGCAACTATTGGTGCTGCTTCTATTTTAGTAGTTGCTGGATTAATTAAGTTTAGAAAACAACTTATGTAGTATTAAAACTTATTAAAAAAGCCTAGTCGATGACTAGGTTTTTGAATGCAATTAAATGGCGTCCTCGATTGGAATCGAACCAACGACCTATCGCTTAGGAGGCGAGCGCTCTATCCTACTGAGCTACGAGGACATATTTTTATTTTACTACAGTTTATTAAATTAATCTATATTTATTTTATAGTTTTTGATATAATGAATGAAGAGTGATCGCTTATGAAAAAAATTGTTTTATTTTTAATGTTATTATTTCCTTTTAATGTTTGGGCTTTAGAAATGCCTGATATTCATTCACAATATGCGATTGTTTATGATTTAACTAGTAATGAAGAGATTATAGAAAAGAACAGTCTAGAAGTTATTAGTATTGCAAGTCTTACAAAGATTATGACTGTATTAACTGCTTTAGAAAATTGTGATGATTTAGATAAAGATGTAGTAATTACCAGTTCTATGCTTAGAGGAATTTATTGGAATGCTTCTGTTGCAGGTTTAAAAGCAGGGGATGTTGTTACGTTTCGAGATTTATTATATGCGACAATATTACCTAGTGGAGCAGATGCAGCACAAGCTTTAGCGTATGCTACTACTGGTGATGTTGCAACTTTTGTTGGTAAAATGAATGAACTTGCTATAAGTTTAGGACTGTCCAATACCCATTTTATGAATACAATTGGACTTGATAATAAAGAACATTATAGTACTGCTAAAGATGTTTTAATTATTTTGATGCAAGCTTTAAAGAATGAAACGTTTCGAGAAGTATATACAACTAGAGAATATACTTTAAAGAATGGATTGGTTGTAAATTCTACATTAGATTTATATAATAAATATATGAATTTAGATTTATCTAGAATTCTTGGTAGTAAAACAGGGAATACTTCTAATGCTGGACTTTGTATGTCTTCTTTAATAAAAAAAGATAATCATGAATTGCTTCTTATTACTTTAAAAGGGGATAGAATTAATAATGATTATTATAATGTTCTTGATACTTTAACTTTAATTGATTATTTAGATTTGAACTATGAAATTCCAGTAGAAGTGAGTAAAATGGAAGAACAAACTTTGGCTGAAGAAGATAAAACAACTATTAATTTTAATTTTAGAAAAGAATATATTTATGTAATTTTAGTGGTTTTAGTATTTATTATTTTAAATAAAAAGAGTATTTATTAGTGACAAAATTGTAAGATAAAAATAATTATTTTTGTGTTATAATTCTCTTTGGATGGAGGATTATATGGGTTATTTAGTATCAATTAAAACCGCATTTTTGGTTTTTCCTTTTTTGTCTTTTTTTATTACAATTCCTTTTATATTAATTATGTATCATAAATATGGCTCTATTCATAAGTTTAGAACATTTATTATTTATACATTTATTTTATATTTATTAGTTATTTATTTTTTAGTTATATTACCACTTCCTAAGTTTTCTAGTGTTATTAATAATAAGGGACCGTTTATTAATTTTATTCCGTTTAAGTTTTTAATAGATTTTATTAAAGAAACATCATTTGTTTGGAATAAACCTAGTACTTATTTAATAGCACTAAAAGAACCATGTTTTTATACGGCTTTCTTTAATATACTTATTACTATACCTTTTGGTATGTACCTTCGTTATTATTTTAAGTGTAGTCTTAAGAAAACAATTCTTTTAAGTTTTTTTCTTAGTTTATTCTTTGAATTAACACAACTTTCAGGTTTATATTTTATTTATCCAAAGCCATATCGTTTATGTGATGTTGATGATTTAATATTAAATACTTTAGGAGGTACAATAGGTTATTTTCTTTTTGGAGCTATAGAAAAATATTTACCATCTAGAGATTTAATTGATGAAGAAGCTTATCAATTAGGAATGAATGTTAGTGGATTTAAAAGAATTACGGCTTTCTTTCTTGATTTTGTTATTTTCTTGGCTATTTATTTCTTTTGTTATTTGTTCTTTTCTTCTATTTCTTATTTATTTTATATAGTATTCTTTTTCTATTATGGAATTATTCCATTTATTAATGGGATGAGTACTTTAGGAATGAAGTTTTTAAATTTAAAGATGGTTTATAAAAGATATGGATTTATTTTTAATTTGCTTAGAATTTGTTTTCTTTATTTTTATTATTTTATTATGCCTTGGGGATTATTTGTTTATTTTTTAATGTATTTCAGTAATTCTAGTTTATCTAATAGGGTATTTTATGCTTTATTAGTTTGTCTCTTTTTATTTCTATTTTATATTATCCATTTCCTTTTATTTTTATTTAAAAAGAAACATTTTGCAGATTATTTATTTGGTTTTTCTTATATTAGTACTGTTCATTTAAAAGAAGAAGAAAAATAATACTTGACTTGGAGTTAGGTCTAAGTGGTATATTAGAGTTGGGTGGTATTTATGAAAAAACAAACGGCAGGAAGAAATATTTTAGGGGATATTGCTCCTAAATTTGCAGAACTTAATGATGATGTTTTATTTGGAGAAGTATGGAGTAGAGAAGATAAATTATCTTTATGAGATAGAAGCATGATTACAATTAGTGCATTGATGGCTCAGTGATTATATCCCCAGTTAAAAAGTCATATTGCTTTAGGAAAAGAACATGGCATAACAAAAGAAGAAGTAGTTGAAATAGTTACGCATTTAGCTTTTTATACTGGTTGGGCTAAGGCTTGGAGTACATTTCCTCTTATAGAAGAAGTTTATGGTGATAAAAATGAATAAATTAGTTGTTTATTTTACTTATTCTGGTCATACTGAGAAAATAGTAAATTTAATTTTAGATAAGATACCGGTTGAAGTATTAAAGCTTAATCCTATTGTTCCTTATTCAACTGATTATGATAAAGTAGTGGAAGAAGAACAAAATACAAGTAATTTTTCTAAAACTGTTGAAATAGAAAAATTTAATGTTGATTTTAGTAAATATGATGAAATTATACTTGGATTTGGTGTTTGGTGGTACAGTATTCCGCCGGTTATAAGGACTTTTTTAAAGGAGAATGATTTAAGAGGAAAGAAGATTATTCCTTTTGCTACTAATGCAGGTTGGCTAGGAAGAACTTTTCAAGAAATTAAGGAATTATGTCCTAACTCCATTGTTACTAATGAAATGAATATTGTTTTTAAGAGTTATACAGATGATTTAGTAACAAGTTTAGAAGAAATTAATAAATGGATAAATAGTTTATAAATTAGCAAAATTAGGTTTTGCTTTTTTTCTTTCTTAATGATAAAATTTATTAGAAAAGAGGATTATTATGATTTTGAATGTTAGTGGAAGAACAGATATAGTGGCTTTCTATTCAGAATGGTTTAAAAAAAGATATGAAGCAGGATTTGTTGATGTTAGAAATCCTATCTATCCTAAATTAGTTAGTAGAATATATTTTAAAGATGTTGATCTTATTGTTTTTTGTACTAAAAATCCACATCCTATTATATCTTATTTAAAAAATATAAAACAGCCAATATTATTTCATGTAACTTTAACATCGTATAATTCTTTAATAGAACCTAATGTGCCTTCTAAAAAACAGGTTATAGAAGATATTAAAATTATTTCTAATATTGTTGGAATAAATAATGTTTATTTAAGATATGATCCTATTTTTCTTAATTCTACTTATACTTTAGAATATCATATTAAAGCTTTTAATAAACTTTGTACTTTATTAGATGGATATGTTAAACAGATTATTGTTTCTTTTATAAATAATTATAAGAATGTCTGGAAGAATATGGATGTTTTACTAATAAAGAACTTTAATTCTGATGATTTTCGAATTATTGGGGAAAATTTTAGTAGGATTGCTAAAGAACATGGGATGAGTGTGCAAACATGTAGTGAATATCAAAATTTAGAAGAATATGGGTTCTTAAAAGAGGATTGTGTATCAAGAGAAAAAGTTTTTAGCTTGACTGGAAAAAAGTTTCCGACTTGGAAGGGGAGAAATAACCCATATTGTCATTGCACTGAGATGGTTGATATTGGCTCTTATAATACTTGTAGTCATTTATGTAAGTATTGCTATGCTAATTTTCAGGAAGAAGATATTATAAAGAATAGAAAAAAACATGAAGTAAATTCTAGTTTATTAATTGGACATATAGATTCAACAGATGAGGTAAAGGTGCGAAAATAAAAAAACTTATTTAATAAATAAGATAAGCATAAACTCTGTTAAGAGATTTTTAGTTTCAGGGTCTAATCCTTGAAAGCTTTTTATTAGATTAAATAAGTTTTTTATTTTAATATCTTTTGTGTCTTTTATTTTATTTATTTTAAAGATTAAGAAAAGATTTTTAACTAAGAGAGTACGTTTAGGGATTGGTAATTCTTCTAATTTTTTGGTTAGTTTTTTTTCTAGATTTTTACTACGATTTGTTTGTTTATCTAATATAAAACCAGTTTCGTTACACATCCAGTTAAAGGCATCATGTTGTAAAATGTTAATACCTTTTGCTTTTACTACTGTATAATTGTCTGTATGATATAAAAGCATTCCAATAATACTATCTTTAGGAACATACATCTTTATTTTATTATCAATTGCTTTATATTCTTTACTTTCAATTTGCTCTTTTAAAAATCCGGGACCATCATTATTATAAATATTCTTTATTTTATTTTTAATTCGTCTCTTATTAAGCATTACACTTGCAATAGCAAGATTTCCTCCTTTTGAGTGGCCTCCAACAATTATATTCTTTTCAAATAAGCCAATGGTTCTTTTTAAATAATTTGCAGCGTATTTTTGACTTGTTCCGGGGTATAGGTAGGCTAGTTTAAAATCTTCTTCCCAACCAACGATAGAAGAGTCTGTTCCGGCGAAAGCAATATAGGTTAATTTGTTGGGTAATTTACAAGTAATAGCACCAAATTGCATCTCATCGTTGATAACACGGACATAATTGTATAATAAAATATTACTATATCTATTTGTTTTAGCTAAAAGATTAAACATGTCTTTTGTATTTCCGTTAAATATTCCTCTTTCAAATTCTTTTTTTTCTAAATATAATTTATTTGCATCTTTAATGGTTATTTTTTTAGTTGTTACGATATCGGTTAGATTTAAGTAGGGTAGTAAAGATAAGATAAGATTATCTACTTCTGTAAAAGGAAATTCTTGAAAAGAATTATTTGCATGTTTTTTAATATATCCAATTATATTCATATCAATTCTCCTAGTACTTTTATTATAACATATTTTTAAAAAGAAATATTATTATTTTTAAAAGTAAAATTTGTTTCATAAGTTTTTTTTAGTGCTTCAAATAAAAGATAGGTATCTTTTAATCCAATTAGTTCTAAACCAGAATGCATAGCAAGCATAGGTAAGCCTATATCTAGGGAATGAATACTTAAATGTCTTAAGGATGCTCCGGATTGTGTACTTCCTGTAGCAAAATCATTTCTAGATGTATAGTAAGAGCAGGGAATATTATTTTTCAGACATATTTCTTTAAATAAAGAACCACTGATACTGGTTGATGTTACGTTCATTTCTCGCATTATTAAAACACCACTGTTTAGAGAAGGAGTATTTGTGTGGTCAGATAAATTATCATGATTAGGATGTCTGGCATGGGTATTATCCGCGCTTAAGATGATAGAATTTGCTAGAGATATTTCTAAGTTTAATTCTTTTTCTTTACATATTTTTTTTAGAGTATCAATTAGAAAATTAGAATCTGCTCCATCAATGGTATTAGAACCAATCTCTTCACTATTAAAGACTGCTAAACAATTTATAGAGTTTGTATTATGGGCATCTTTAAAAGCTTTTATAGCAGCATATGTACAAGTTAGATTATCAATTCTAGGGCTAGCTATAAATTCATTATTTAAGATTTTAGCACTTTCACTGTTATATAAATATAATTCATGGTCTATAATATTTTCTTCTGTTTTAAAAATATTTTTAAAAAATTTTTCGACAGTTTCATCTTTATTGCTAGAATAAATGGGTATTAAATCTACTTCTGTGTTTAAATCTAAATTACTATTTGCTTTATCATTTTGATGGATAGCAATACTAGGAATGATAGCAACAGGAGTTTGGGTATCTACTATATTAATAGCTAGTTTATGTTCTTTTTTTAAAATAATTCTTCCGGCAATGCCCATTGGTCTATCCATAAAACCATAGTTTAGTAAGCCTCCATATGGAGCTACATTTAATTTGCAATAACCATTTTCATAAAATCCAGGATTTGGTTTAATCATGAGACTTGGCATATCACAATGAGTACAAACAATCTTAAATTGTTCTATATTATTTTTGGGTAAAATAAAAGCTATTATAGATGCATTATTTCTAATTACATAGTATTTATTATTAGAAAGTTGCCACTTTTTATTTTCTTCTAAAGCTACAAAACCATCTTCTTTTAGTATTTTTTCGATTTCTAAAATACTTGTAAAGGAACATGTTCCTTTGTTTAAAAAGTCTAGTAATTCTTTATTAAAGTTATTCATGTAATCACCTTTTTTATTATGTCTTGTTCTTTTATTTTCATTCATTTTTCATCTTTACAAGGGATATAAATAATAATATAATTAAATATAAGGAGTGATATTTTGAAAGAAAATTTAGTTATGAAAAGAATAGGGGCTTATATCATTGATTTATTTGTTATTATGCTTTTTGTAATGGTTTTACCTGTTATGAAGTTTATAAATCCTAAATATGATGAATATTCTAAGTATAATGAGCAATATGAAGAAGTACTTAATCGTTACATGAATAATGAAATTAATCAAGAAGAGTTTACAAATGAAACTAAAGATATAGCTTATTCTTTAAATAAAAGTGGATATGTATATATCATTGGTAATATAATTATTGTATTCTTATATTATGGAGGATTTGTTACAATTACTAAGGGTCAAACTTTAGGTAAGAAGCTTATGGGTATTAAGATTGTTAGTAATAAAGAAGATAGAGAACTTAAACCAATTCATTATTTTTTAAGAGCTTTTATCTTAAATGGAGTAATAATGTATATTGTTACTTTAATAGCTTTATGTTTTAATAAAGATACTTATTTTATGATATATCAGATTGCTTCTATATGTAATCAAACTTTATTATTAGTTATATTTGCGATGATTTTATTTAATAAAGATAATCGTGGTTTACATGATATTATAGCAGGTACAAAAGTAGTTTCTGTAAGAGATAATGAAGTATTAAAAAAGAACGAAAACAGTTAGTTATTCGTTGTAAAACTTATAAATATTTGTTATAATGTGGTTATGCTGATTTAGTTTAGTGGTAAAACAGATGCATGGTAAGCATCAGAGGACTGTTCAATTCAGTCATTCAGCACCATATTATTTAATCCTGTATTTATGGTTTTTTATTGCGTCTTATTCTTAGAAAGAGAATAAAGAAGTGATTTGAAAATCTGCACGAAATAAAAAGCGTGTAGATTTTTTGTATGTTAAAATTAATATAATGTGATTGGTTGATTAATTGATGGTGTTACTTTTAGTAAATATAATTATATAGTTGGATAATAAAAAAGCATATTTTATTATGTGACTATAAGGGATGGCTATACACTTAAGGCTGGAATTTATAAAAAATTAAATATATTGCAGATATTAATGGTTTAGAAAGACGCATGAATTAGAAATTTTTATCCTGTAAAAGGGTAGTTTTTTTCTTTATAAAGCAGATTGGTTATGGTATAATTTTTTTAAGGATGTGGTACTAATGAATAAACCAAATCATGTTGCTATCATCATGGATGGTAATGGAAGATGGGCGGAAGCTAGAGGATTAAAGAGAAGTGAGGGACATAAAGAGGGTAGCAAAACTTTAGAAAATCTAGCTATTCATGCAGTAGATATGGGTGTTCAAATATTAAGTGTTTATGCATTCTCTACAGATAATTTTAAAAGAAGTAAAGAAGAAGTAGATTATTTGATGGATTTATTCATTAAAATGTTTAAAACGAAGTTTGCTAAATTGGATAAAAAAGGGATTAAAGTGTTATTTTCAGGAAGAAAAATTAATTTAAGGCCGGATGTATTAGAAGCGATGAATCATATAGAAGAGAAGACTAAAAATAATCAGGCTGGTATTTTAAATATTTGTTTAAATTATGGAGGGCAAGAAGAGATTATAGATGGTGCTATTCGTTTAGCAGAAGATATTCATAAGGGATTAGATATTACTCAGTTTCAAAGAGAAGATTTTTATCATTATTTATATCAAGATTTACCTCCGATTGATTTATTAATTCGTACGGGTGGAGAACAAAGAATTAGTAATTTTATGTTATATCAGATGAGTTATAGTGAATTTTATTTTACTAATACTTATTTTCCAGATTTTAATAAATCAGAATTTAATAAGGCTTTATTTTTATTTGAAAATAGAGACAGACGTTTTGGAGAAATTCATGAAAAGAATAATTAATACTTTAGATAAACATCGTATTCTTTTAATTTTACTTATCTTAATGGTTTTTGTTTTTCTTTTTGTGGGAGTTCGTTCTTATATTTTTTTTCATCATTCTTTTAAAAAATTAGAATGTACGAGTGAGATAGATGATATTTATTGTATGAATGGGGATAATAAGATTTATAAAGACCCTAAAGCTTATCAAGAACAATTTTTTAAAGAAAAAGAGAGTGAATTTAGGGAACTTAAGAATAGTTATCAATTACCAGAATTTACTATTTATACGGCGTATTATTATGAGACTGCTTCTTTAATTGATTATAAGTTTAATAGTAAAAGCGAAGATTTATATTCTTTTTTGAAGACTTATGATGATACTTATCAGTTAGAAAATTTTTATAAAAAGAACAGTTTTTTCTATGATATATATTATCCATATCATTTAAAATAGGGAAAGTAAGGTTTTTATCTTTTCCTTTTCTATAATTTGTAGTATAATACTTTTAGTTTTAGGACAAAAAGGAGAAATGAAAAATGAAATTTAAAATATCACCGAAAGACTTTATGATATTTTGTTTATATTGTGTATTACTTTTATATTTATGTGCGATTGCTGTTTTAAATTTTTCTTCTTTTATTAATGAAGGAAAGTTTTATGGTTTACTTCCTTTTAAAGCTTTTACAGGAGATTATATTGTTTTAACTTTATTTATGTTTATCATTTCTCTTGTTGTTATCTTTACTAGTGTTTCTTCTTATATTTTTAATAAAGAAAAGGGTAAAGGCTTTGGCTTAAAAATTGGAGAAAAACAAGAGAGCGGTTATGCGAGATGGAGTACTGATAAAGAAATAAAAAGTGATACGAATGTTGTAAAAGTAGACCCTCAAGCGGATGTTTTAGAAGCTGCAGGTATTCCACTTATTAATAATGGAAAAGAAATATGGGTTGATAATGGAGAATATCATAATTTAGTTATAGGTTCTACTGGTTCTGGTAAAACACAGACAGTTGTTAAACCAATGGTTAATTTACTTGCTAAAAAAGGGGAATCTATGATTATTACTGACCCTAAAGGAGAAATTTATAAATATGCAGCGACTGCTTTAAAAGAGAGAGGATATAAGATTATTGTTTTAAACTTTCGTGAACCTAATAGAGGTAATGCTTGGAATCCACTTACTTTACCATATCGTTATTTTAAAGAAGGAAATCGTGATAAATCTACAGAGTTATTAGACGATGTTGCTTTAAATATTTTATATGACCAAACTAGAAAGAGTGGAGACTCTGACTTTTGGGAAAAGAGTGCTGCTGACTATTTTTCAGGTTTAGCTTTGGGTTTATTTTATGATGCTACCGAAAAAGAAGTTAATTTAAATAGTATTAATTATATGAGTAGTGTTGGAGAAGAGAGATATGCGACAAGTACTTATATTAAAGAGTATTTTAATTTAAAAGGTCAAGAGTCTAGTCCTTATATTTTTGCTTCTAATACTGTTAATGCTCCGTCAGAGACAAAGGGTGGTATTTTATCTACTTTTCGTCAAAAAATTCGTTTATTTTCTTCGCGTGAATCTTTAAGTGAGATGCTTGCATATAGTGATTTTAATATGGAAGATATTGGACGTGAGAAGACTGCAGTATTTATGATTATTCATGATGAGAAAAAGACATATCACTCATTAATGACTATTTTTATTAAACAGTGTTATGAAACACTTATTGATGTTGCACAAGAAAGTGGTGGTAAACTACCATATCGAACTAACTTTATATTAGATGAGTTTGCAAATATGCCTCCATTAAAAGATGTAGATTCTATGGTAAGTGCTGCTCGTTCTAGAGATATTCGTTTTACTTTTATTATTCAAAACTTTGCTCAATTAAATGATGTTTATGGTAAAGAGGTAGCAGAAATTATAAAAGGTAACTGTGGTAATTTAGTATATTTAATTAGTACAGAGCTTGCTGCTTTAGAAGAAATATCTAAGATGTGTGGAGAGGTTAAATCTAAAGAAAAAGATAAGACTGCTTCTACACCTTTAGTTACGGTTTCGGATTTACAAAAATTAAAATTATTTGAAGCGATTATTATTCGTTTACGTAAAAATCCATTTAAAACAAAGTTAGAACCAGATTTTAAGATGAATTGGGGACTTAATCGTACTGAAGCAGAATATCCAAATAGAGAGATTAAAAAAATAGAATTGTTTGATGTTAAAAAGTTTGTTACTGAGGAAAAAAGGAAACAAATGATGAATAGTTTAGAAACTAATAATAATCAGAATACTTTAAATCCATTTAGTAATAACTTTGGTAATCCATTTAATCCTTTTAGTTCGGATTTAGCTACATCAGGTTTTAGTAAAACTAATACGAGTGAGGCTAGTTCTAGTAAATTATCCGATATGGATATTGATGCGATGATGAAAGATATAGACCGTAGACTTAAAGAATTAGATGAAGAAGAAGCAAGAGAAAGAGAAAATACCTTAAAGAAATTGGAAGAAGAAAAAGAGCCAGAGGATAAACCAATACCAGTTTCTAAGCCAGAGATGCCTATTAAACAAGAGGTAACTTCAACAGTAGCAGAAAATAAGCCAAAGATTAATGTAGATGCAGATAGCATTATAGTAAATGAAAACGTTATTACTGATGATGAATTCTTTGATGATTTCTTTGGTGATGAATAGCCCTTTTAGGGCTTTTATTATGTTCATATTTATTTTAAATTCATATCTTACAGTGGTGGAGGTATGAAAAGATTAAATATTAATGATTATCATAAATCTTTGGGAACATTAATTGATTTACAAAATCCAGTAGATTATGATTACTATCATCATCCTGATAGTATTAATATACCATATGAAAAGTTAATGCTTAATTATCGTACTTTATTAGATAAAAATAAGAGTTATTATATTATATGTAATAAAGGTACTAAGTCAAGAAAGGCTGTTAGTATATTAGAATATTATGGCTATGATGTTACACAAATGAGTTATGAGTAAGTCTCTTAAAAAGAGACTTTTTAAAGTTTTAAAATATGCATTTATTAGTTGACTAAAGTTATATTTTTGGTATAATTAGTTTAGAAGGTGAATATGGAAATGAATAGAAAAGGTTTTACGTTAGTAGAGTTATTAAGCGTTATTGTTATACTATCTGTTGTTATATTAATTGCAACTAATGCAGTTATTCCAATGACTGATAAGGCAAAAAAGCAAGTATTAGCAACAGAGGCTAATAAGTTTATCGCAGCTGCTAAGACATTATATGTAAATGAGAAATCTAGTGGTACAAAATGCTTTTCTTATGATGAAGTTATTAATTCAGGATTAATTGAAAAGAATGATGAAGCATATACAGGAAGTTTTCTAATTGAAGAGAATAATGGTAAATATTCTTATAAGATTTGGTTATCTAATGGGACTAATCTAATAGATGGAAAAGCTCCTGATATTACAGGTGATGATGTTATTGTTTCTAGTAATGAAGCATCTACTGTATGTGGAGCAACAGAATAAGGCGAAAGCCTTTTTTCTTTTTTTAGCTTGTTTCTTAGAGTGAATTTTATTATAATAGGGTTAGGTGGTTTAAATGATAATAGGTTCTCATGTTTCTTTTGGGAAAGAACAACTTTTAGGTAGTGCTAGAGAAGCGATTAGTTATGGGGCTAATACTTTTATGTTTTATACAGGAGCTCCTCAAAATACAGTACGGAAAAGTATTGATATGGAATTAGTAAATAAAGCAAAAGAATTAATGATTGCACATGATATAGATATTAACAATGTGATTTGTCATGCTCCATATATTGTTAATTTAGCTAATAATCAAGACCCTATCAAATATGATTTTAGTATCCAATTTTTAAAGAAGGAGTTATGTCGGTGCGAAGAAATTGGTGTTTCTTATATAGTTTTGCATCCTGGTTCTAGTGTGGGATTAGATAGAACAGTTGCACTAGATAATATTGCTTTTGCATTAAATCAAATATTAGAAGATAGTAAAGTAACTATTTTACTTGAGACAATGGCAGGCAAAGGAACAGAATGTGGTTGCACTTTAGAAGAGATTAAATACTTGCTTGATAAAGTAAAATTTCAAGAACATATTGGTGTTTGTTTAGACACTTGTCATTTAAATGATGCAGGATATGATATGAAAGAATTTAATATTTTTTTAGATAAGTTTGATACTATGATTGGTTTATCTTATGTAAAATGTATTCATATTAATGATAGTAAAAATGCTTTTTTATCTCATAAAGATAGACATGCAAATATTGGATATGGCACGATTGGCTTTCAAGCTTTAGAGAGTATTATTAAAAATCCTAGATTGGAGAATATTCCTAAAATTTTAGAAACTCCATATATAGGAAATACTGATACAGATAAAGAAAGATTATATCCTCCTTATAAGTTTGAAATAGATATGATTAAAAAGGGTGAATTTAATACTAATATGATGGAAGATATACGAGATTATTATAATAAATAAAAAGCCTTAACGTAAGAAGGCTTGATATTTTATACTGTATTCTTCTATTAATTTTGCTATTTTATGATAGTTTTCTTCAGTAAAATGTTCTTTATAACGCTCTAAATTTAATAATTTAGGGTTTTTTAGTATTTGTTCCCAATTTTTTTTGACAAATAAGTAAATGAAATCTAATTCTTCGGGACTTAGATTGGTATTTTTGGTTAAAGCAAAATTCTTAATGTCATCTTTTGTTAGTTTTTCCATATATCTTTTTATTAAGGGATACATTAAAATTCTCCTTTCTTACTTATTATATTGTATGAAAAAATAATAATTTAAAATACTAATAATGGTGTTTTATATGGTAAAAAGGTTTTCTTTATTTAGTTCTTTATTAGTTATAGTTTTTAGTTTCTTTTTATATCGAGTTATCTCTTTAGTATATTATTCTCATGGTTATTATATCAGTGAATATAAACGTCTAACAGAAAATTATACGACAGGAGGGAGTGCTCCTAGAGGGAGAATACTAGATATTAATGGGAAAGTTATTGTAGATAATATTGGAACACCACAGATTGTTTATCATAAAATAGAAAATATAACTTTAAAAAAAGAATTAGAGATTGCTAGTAAATTAGTAGTTCTTACTAATTATAGATATTCTTATAAAGAAGGACAATTAAAAGAATTTTATATGGTGTTATATCCTGATAATTGTAATAAGCTTATTACAGATAAAGAAAGAGAAAAGTATAAGAGAAGAGAGATTTCTAAAAAAGAATTAGAGGCTTTAAAATTAGATAGAATCACAGAAGAGATGATAGAAGAGTTAACTCCTTTGGAGAAATATAGTTCTTATTTTTATTATTTGATGAATGATGGTTATGCTTATTCTAATAAAGTTTTATTAGAAAATATAACAGAAGCAGAATATGCATCTATTCTAGAAGAGAATTTAGATGGTGTTTTTGGTAATATGAGATGGGATAGAGTATATTTATATGGAGATACTTTAAAAAGTATATTAGGGACTATTAGTAATAGTTTACCTAAAGAAAAGATGGATTTGTTAAGTGATGGTTATACTTATCAAGATAGAGTAGGTATTAGTGGATTAGAAGAACAATATGAAGAGTATTTAAGGGGAGAAAAGGCAGTATATAAGATTGTTAATAATAATTTAGAATTAGTAAAAGAAGCGAAAAGAGGAAAAGATTTAGTATTAGAGATTGATATTGATATACAGGTAGAAGTAGAAAATATTATTAAAAAACAGATGGAAATAGCTAAGAAGCAAGCGAATACAGAGTTTTATAGAGAGTCCTATGCTTTAATTGGAGAGCCAAAGACAGGTGCTATTAAAGCAATAGCTGGTATTCGAAGACTGGATAATGGAGAATATCAAGATGTTAGTATTGGAGTTATTCAGAACGCTTATACAGTTGGTAGTGCAGTAAAAGCAGCTTCTATTAGTGTAGGATATCAACAAAAGGTTATTGATATTGGTACTAAGTTTCAAGATAGTTGTATTAAATTAGAGAATTTACCTTTAAAATGTTCTTATAAAACATTAGGTACTTTGAATGATTTAAAAGCTTTAGCACTTAGTTCTAACGTTTATCAATTTCGAATAGCACTTGCAGTATCTAATAATCCTTATTATTATAATAGGAAGGCAGTTGTTAAGAAAGAAGATTTTGATATTTATCGAAATGTTTTTAAAGAATATGGTTTAGGAGATTTAACGGGTATTGATTTACCAAATGAGCAAAAGGGATTGCAAGGTACTTTAGTAGCACCAGATTTATTACTTAATTTAGCAATAGGTCAATATGATTTATATACACCGGTAGAACTTATGCAGTATATTAATACAATTGCTAATGATGGAAAACGGTTAAAATTAAACTTGATGCATTCTATTCAAGATGGAACAGAAGAGATTATTAAAAATGAAATACAAGTTTTAAATCAAGTTCAGTTAGAAGAAAAGTATAGAGAAAGAATACGCCTTGGTTTAAGAGAGGTTATGAAGAGTGGAACGGGTTATTGGTATATGAATCCTAATATAGCAAGTGCTGGAAAAACAGGAACAAGTGAATCGTATATAGATACGAATTATGATGGAAAATTAGATAGTTTTGTTATTAGTAATACTTTTTTGATGTATGCTCCTTATGATAATCCTAAATATTCTATTGTTGTTATTAGTCCTAATACTAGTAATATCAATGGTAAAACCAAGTATAGAAGCCCTGTAAATAGATTAATTGCACGTAATATTAACGATTTCCTCTTGTGGGAGGATTAAAATAATGTTATAATACGGGTAGACTTTTTATAAAGGAGGTGCTTTTATGGCAAAAAATGAAAATAGAAATTATGTAACTTTAAGATGTACTGTATGTGGTGAAGAATTAAGATGCACAAGCAAAAATAAAAAGAATACTCCTGACCGCTTAGAAGTTAAGAAATATTGCAAAAAATGTCACAAACATCAAGCAGCAAAAGAAAAAAAATAGTAGGGAAGAGATTATGGCTAAACAAAAGAAGTTTAAATTAAACAGAACAACTGGTTATTCGCCAGTTATTGCAGTTCTTGGTGGAAGACATCCAATGGATGAAATGCCAATGCTTTATAGTAAGAATAACTCTGTTTCTTTAGATAAGCCTAAAAAGTCAAAAGGATTTGGAAGAATTTTAAAACCTAGAGGGATTTTTACAAAAAGAGATAAGTGAGGTTAAAATATGAATATTAATATAAATGATATTAAAAATGGTATGACTATTATTATGGATAATAATTTATATCAAATTGTAGAGTTTCAACATGTTAAACCAGGAAAAGGTTCTGCTTTTGTACGTATGAAATTAAAGAATTTACGTACTGGTTCTATTACAGAAGATACTTATAATACAAATATTAAGATTACAAAAGCTCATATTGATCGTATGCCAATGCAATATCTATATGCAGCAGGGGATAATTATGTATTTATGAATACAGATAATTATGAACAAACAGAAATTTCTACAAAAATACTTGGAGATCAAGTTAAGTTTATAAAAGAAGGATTAGATATTACTGTTGATTATTATGAAGGAGAAATTTTAGGAATTACTCTTCCAGAGAAGATTGAATATGAAGTAATTGAGACAGAACCAGCAGTTAAGGGTAATACTACTAATAATGCTCAAAAGGATGCTAAGATTGAAACTGGTTTTACAGTAAAAGTTCCTTTATTTATTAATCAAGGAGAAAGAATTATTATTTCTACAAAAGATGGAAAGTATTCATCTAGAGCTTAATTTTTTATAAGAAAAAACATAGTACTTCAAAATACTATGTTATTTTTTTAGGTTTTCAATGGTATAATTATTATTTTTTTCTATATATTTAGTGACCATATCTTGATAATTTTTATTTTTATGAGATTTTTCTATTTCTGTTTCCAGTTCTTCTTCCATTTCTTCACTAAAACCAGTTACATTATAAGTACCAATTACAATTAATGGAACTCCTTCCAGTTCTATTTTTAAGTCACTGGCTACTTTTTCAGCCAATTCATTATTTTTATCATTGTTCCAGATTTCAATCGCTTTAATCTCTAAATAATCGTACTTATCGATGATTGTTTTAAAATAATTTTCAGCGCTTTCACAGTGAGGACATCCTTCTCCTCTAAATAAGTAAACAGTAACTTTATTGTTTGTATTCTCATCCCTTACATAAGTGTCTTTAATCTGTGTGTCAGTATCTTTTTTGGAATTATTCTCTTTTGTAGAACTTACAGTATTGGCGTTATCTTTCTCAATAAAGAGACTATTATTTGTGTTTTCATTTTTTGTTTCGCTTTTTAAACTTTTTTTATAACAGATATAGAATATTAAGAATGCTAGAAGAAGTACTAGAATCGTTATACCTATACCAATTAAAATTGTTTTTGTTTCTTTTTTCATATGTTCCTCTTTCTTTCTATTTTATTATAAAAAAATATTTTTAGAAGTTCAAGTTTTTTGTCAAATTTTAGTAAAGTTGTTTTACATTTATTCTTTTGTTTGTTATAATTAGTAATAGAGTAAAACAAATCAGTTAGGAGGTTTTTATATGGCACAAGATAATTATGATGCTTCGTCTATTAAGATTTTAGAGGGATTAGAAGCGGTTAGAAAACGTCCTGGTATGTATATTGGTAGTACAGATAAAAGGGGACTACATCATCTTGTTTGGGAAATCGTGGATAATTCTATTGATGAGATTATTAATGGCCATGGTGATTATATTAAGATTGTTCTTCACAAGGATGGAAGTATTACTATTGCTGATAATGGGCGTGGGGTTCCAATTGGAATGCATGAGTCTGGAAAGAGTACTCCAGAAGTAATTTATACTATTTTGCATGCTGGAGGAAAATTTGAAGAAGGAAATTATAAAGTAAGTGGAGGACTTCATGGAGTTGGTGGCTCTGTTGTTAATGCTTTATCTAAGAAAATGGATGTTTTAATATATCGTGATGGAGAGATTAATAATATTCGCTTTTGTAATGGTGGGGTAGTAGAATCTCCTTTAAAGAAGATAGGAACTACTAATAAGACTGGTACTATTGTTACTTTTTTACCAGATTATGATATATTTAAGAATTGTGCTTTTTCTTATACAACTATTGTTGAAAGAATGCAAGAAAGTGCCTTTTTAATACCAAATGTTACAATTGAAGTTATTGATGAAGATGGAAATAAAGAGTCTAAATTTCATTATGAGAATGGCTTAGTTAATTTTGTAGAATTTATTAATGAAGGGAAAAATACTTTAAATAATGTTTTACAATTTGTGGGTAAAAAGAGTGGTATAGAAGTGGATATTGCAATGCAGTATACAGATACTTATAATGAAAATATATTATCGTTTGTTAATAATGTTAAGACTGTTGATGGGGGAACTCATGAAGTTGGATTTAAAACAGGTATTACTAAAGCTTTTAATGATTATGTTAAAAGCAATAACATTTTAAAAGGCAAAGATGCTACATTTGATGGTAGTGATGTAAGAGAAGGTTTAAGTGCTGTTATTAATTTAAAAATTCCAGAATCTTTATTACAATTTGAAGGACAAACAAAAGGTAAGCTAGGTACTCCAGAAGCTAGAAGTGTAACAGAAGCTGTTACTTATGAAAATTTAAAGTTTTTCTTAGAAGAAAATAAAGAGGTGGCTCTTTCTATTGTTGATAAGGCTAGTAAAAGTAAACTGGCTAGAGAAGCTGCTAGAAAGGCTCGTGAAGAGGCTAGAAATGGTAAAGGAAAGAAAGCTATAGAAAAGAATCTATCTGGAAAGTTAGCACCTGCTACTAGTAAAAATCCAAAGATAAATGAGTTATTTTTAGTCGAGGGAGATTCTGCTGGTGGTTCTGCTAAGGGAGGAAGAAATAGAAAGTTTCAAGCTATTTTACCTTTAAGAGGAAAAGTTATTAATGCAGAGAAAGCCAATGTTTCGGATATTTTAAAAAATGAAGAGATTAATACAATTATTCATACGATTGGAGCAGGGTTAGGACAAGATTTTGATGTTACAGATTCTAATTATGATAAAGTTATTATTATGACCGATGCCGATGTTGATGGCTCTCACATTCAAATCTTATTATTAACATTCTTTTATCGCTTTATGAGACCTTTAATAGAGGCAGGTAAGCTTTATATTGCTAAACCTCCATTATATAAAATTGAATATGGTAAAAAACATTTTTATGCTTATTCTGATGAAGAAAGATTTAAAATCGTAGCAGAGAATTCTGGTAAACCAGATATTTCGCGAAATAAAGGTTTAGGAGAGATGAATGCAGAGGAATTATGGGATACTACAATGAATCCTGATACTAGAAGTTTAATTCGGGTAAATATTTATGATGCAGCTTTAGCAGAAAAAAGAGTAAATGTTTTAATGGGAGATAAAGTAGAACCTAGAAAAGAATGGATTGAAGAAAATATTGTATTTACTATGGAAGATGATTTTCGAACTTTATAAATAAGTTAAATAGAAATTTTCTATTGACTTATTTTTTATTTAGAATATAATTTGATATATGAGCATTTATTCATATATTGGAGGTAAGTTATGGAACAAGAATGTATTTGTGGTATACATAAAGAACTAGCGAAAAAAGTTAAAAATAAGATGTTAAGTGATGATTTATTATTTGATATTGCAGAAGTATTTAAGATATTTGGCGATAGTACTAGAATGAAGATTATATATGCTTTAAAATTAAGTGAATTATGCGTATGTGATTTAGCATATATTACGAATTCTACCCAATCGGCAATATCACATCAATTGCGTATTTTAAAACAGGCAAAATTGGTTAAATTAAGAAAAGAAGGTAAAGTAGTCTATTATAGTTTAAAGGATGAGCATATTATAAAATTATTTGAGATAGGACGTGAACATGTTGAAGAATTATAAATATTATTTAGAGAATTTAGATTGTGCTAATTGTGCGAAAAAAATAGAAGAAGCGATTGCTAAAGATAAACATTTTACTAAAGTAGTGGTTAATTTTAATACTTTAACTCTTACTTTTTCAACAGATTTAAAAGAACCATTTTCTAAGATAGTAAATATTGTAAAAAAAGTAGAACCTGATACTTTAGTTTATATGGAAAAAAAGGAAGAAAATAAAAAAGATTATGAAGTTATTCGTCTTGTAGTAGCAGTTTGCTTTTTAATATTATCTTTTATTATTCCAGTTAAAGTTATTAAAGAAATATTTATTATTTGTTCTTATCTTTTATTACTTTATAAAACTGTAATTAAAGCTTTTAAAAAGATTATTAGGTCTCATAATATTGATGAAAATGCTTTAATTAGTATTTCGGCGATTGGAGCATATATCTTAGGTAGTCATATGGAAGGACTTATGGTTTTACTTTTATATGTTATTGGTAAAATATTAGAAGAAAAAGCAGTTAATCATAGTAGAGAGTCTATTAAAGAATTATTATCTTTAAAAGTAGATACTGCTAATTTAAAAGTAGAGGATGATATTATAGAAGTAAAATCAGAAGAGTTAAAAACGGGAGATATTATTGTTGTTAAAAAGGGAGAATTAATTCCTGTTGATGGAAAAATTATTGAAGGTAGTACTTCTTTAGATTCTTCTAGTTTAACTGGAGAGTCTACTCTTATTCAAAAAGAAGTGGGAGATACAGTTTTATCTGGTTCTATTAATAAAGGAAATGTTATTTTAGTAGAAGTTACACATGAATATGTTAATTCGACTATTTATAAAATACTTGAACTTACTATGAATGCGACTAATAATAAAGCTAAAGTAGAAACAAAGGTTTCTAAGATAGCTAGTTATTATACACCGTTTGTTTTAATAATAGCAATTGTTATAAGCTTATTTTTACCTTTAATTAGCGAGGTTAGTTTTGCATCTTCTATTTATAGAGCACTTACTTTTTTGGTTATATCTTGTCCTTGTGCGATAGCTATTAGTGTTCCTCTTAGTTATTTTGCTGGTATAGGTGTAGGTAGTAAAAATAAAATACTTGTTAAAGGTAGTAATTATTTAGATGAGATGACTTTATGTGATACTATTATCTTTGATAAAACGGGAACTCTTACTACTGGTTCTTTTCAAATAGAAACTGTAAATATTTATGCTAAGAATTATAGTAAAAAAGAAGTTTTATATTTAATGGCTTTAGGAGAAAGTTATTCTAATCATCCAATTGCTAAGATTATTTTAAATGAAGTAACAAAAAAATTAGATAAAAAGAAAGTTAAAGATTTTAGGGAAATAGATGGTAAAGGAATTACTTATCAGGTAGATGGTAAAAGTATTAAAGTGGGGTCTAGTAAGTTTTGTAATACTGATAAAGTAGGAAACTTATTTATGTGTATTGATGAAGTATTAGTAGCAGAGGTTATTTTAGATGATAGTATTAAAGATAATGCTCAAGAAGTTATTTCTAATTTAAAAAATAGAAATATTAAAACTATTATGTTTACGGGAGATAACCATTCATTTGCTAAAATTGTTGCTGATAAAACAGGAATAGATGAGTATCAAAGTGAATTATTACCAGATGAAAAGTATACTAAATTAAAAGAAATTAAGAAGAATCATCATGTTATTTTCGTAGGAGATGGTATTAATGATGCACCTAGTTTAGTAGAAGCAAATGTTGGTATATCAATGGGTAGTGTAGGCTCTAGTAGTGCGATAGAAGCTAGTGATATTGTAATTATGAATGATGACTTAAATAATATTGTTAAGCTTATAGATATTGCTAAATATACAAATCATATTATTAATGTTAATTTGTTGTTTGCAATAAGTGTTAAAATTTTGATTTTAGTTATGGCGACTTTAGGACTTGCTACTATGTGGGCTGCTGTATTTGCGGATACTGGGGTTACTTTAATTACAATTTTAAATAGTTTAAGAATTTTAAAAATAAAGAAGTAAAAAGATTTCAAATTAGGGTTTTGAAATCTTTTTGATTGTTACTTCGTATCTATTTTACCTAGAAGATAATCGGCACTTATATTATATTTTTTACATATGGTATATAAAGAAGCAGTGGATATTAAAAAATTTCCTCGTTCATATTCTGCAATAGTACCGTTACCAATGTTTAAGATATTTGCTAATTTTACTTGAGTTAGATTATGTTCTTTTCTAAATTCTTTAAGTCTTATACTTACTGTTTTATAATCTATTTCTGATTTAGAGTTTTTATATTGTTTTGATTCGTTAAAACTAAATATATAATCTATAGATACATTATAATAGTTGCATAGCATATTTAATCTTTTTAAAGGGATTATATCATATTGATGTTCATAATTATTATAACTACTTCTAGATACTTTTAGGATGTTTGCTATATCATTTTGGGTTATTTCAAATTCATCTCTTAGATTTTGTAGTTTTGTTTGTAAGTTCATAATATCACCATCTATATTTTCGCATATGAAATAATCGCTAATTTAAAATGACGGAATAGTTGAGAATTTTCTTGACTTTCAACATGCTTGATAATATAATTTTAGTATAGGGTAGAGAATTCTAAGAGAGGTTAGAGAAATGATAATAGAAACATTAAAAAGAAATAAGTTAAAGAAATATGGAGGAATTGTATTAGTGTTTATAGCAGTTATTGTAACAGTGGTACAATTAACTTCTAGAGCTAAATATAAAACTACACAAAGTATTGAACTAGCTAGAGGAACTATTAATTATACAGTACCAGATTTAAATTTAGTATCTATGTATATTGAAGATAATGGAACCTATAAAGGAACAGATACAGTACCACAAAGTGGTTATAATTTAAATTCTGATAAAAGTTATTGTGCAGTAAATGGAAATAAAGATAGTTCTATTACTTTTGACTATAATGGTGGAAAAATAAATATAAATAATTTAACAAAAAAGGGAACAAAGTGTTATGTTTATTTTGATGTTAAGAAATTAACAGTACAAGATATTCTAGCAAGTAAAACAGTTAGTACTAGAACAGATTTTAGTACCATATTAAGTACAGATACAACAGGGACAATTTATACAGCAGCAGATGATTATGGAACAAGCTATTATTTTGCCGGAAATCCAACGGATAACTGGGTAAAATTTGGAGGATTCTATTGGAGAATAATCAGAATCAATGGCGATGGCACAATCAGGATGATATATCAAGGAACAAGTGCCAATACAACGGGCACAGGAACACAAACAACTACAAGTGCATTCAATAGTAATTATGACAACAACATGTATGTAGGATATCAATATACAAGTGGTTCTGTTCACGGAAATGGAACAAATAGTACAATCAAAGGCGTATTAGATAACTGGTATAGTAGTAATCTAAGTAGCTATGCAAGTAAAATAGCAACCGGAGGAGGAGCAGCGTTCTGTAATGATAGACAACCGTCTACAGATTATTCTAGTTTAAACGGAAGTGGAGGAACTGGAACAACACAAACCTATTATGCAGCATATATAAGACTGATAACAAATAAAGCACCGACGTTTAAGTGTGCAACAACAAGCGATAGATTTGCAACATCAGTAGGATTAATCACAGCCGATGAAGTAGTATACGCCGGAGGAGTGTTTGAAGCAAATAACTTGGGTTATTACTTATATACGGGCCAGTATTACTGGACCATGTCTCCGTATTACTATAACAGTGGTGGTGCGTGGGTGTTCAATGTGGGTTCGGATGGCGCGCCCGGCAACTACTACGGCTACGTGGGCTGGACTACTCCTGGAGTCCGTCCTGTTATCAATCTAAAAGCTGATACAATATTTTCTAGTGGAAATGGTACTTCTTCTAATCCTTATGTTGTTTTTTAATAAAAAAAACATTAGCTAGAAAATTAGTTAATGTTTTAAAATTTAATGAATTTCTAACCTAAAAAAATTATAAAAGTTCTTGAAAAAAACTTAATATTATTGTATATTAGAAATATACAATAGAAAAACATAATAAAAAGAAGTTTTGACAAGTTTTGCCGAACGTAATGAAAATATATTCTATATGTACTATAATGGGCAAGAAAGTAGGCTAGAGTATGAAATTAGAAACATTAAAAAGAAATAAGTTAAAGAAGTATGCAGGAATTGTATTAGTGTTTATAGCAGTAATTGTTACTGTATTACAATTAACATCAAGAGCTAAGTATAG
>CAKOPK010000011.1 GCA_934099115.1 uncultured Bacilli bacterium | reverse complement strand
ATTCTTCCTGCAATGTCTATTAATTTAATTGTTTTTTCAAGATATTCTAGTCTTTTTTGATTGACTGCATAACCTTTAATCATATAATCTTTTAATACTTTATTTGCCCATTTTCTAAAAATAACACCATTTTGACTTTTAACGCGATATCCAACACTAATTATCATATCTAAATTGTAATATTCTACTTGATAAGTTTTACCATCTTTTGCAGTTGTCGCAAATTTTGCGACAACTGAATTATCTAGTTCTTCATTTAAAGCATTATTAATATGTTTGCCTATTGTTTTAATATCTCTATCAAAAAGCATAGCTAACTGTTCACGATTTAGCCATACTGTTTCTTCTTTCATATTAACTTCTAATTTTACGTTTTGATTTTCAAATAATATAATTTCGTTTTTCATGAATCTTTACCTCCTTTATTTTTGTATTTTTAATTAGAAAAGTATTTTTCTAATTAAAAATTCCATTTGATTTGTATATCTCTACTTTTTGTTTCAGCATTAAACTTTCCAATATAGATTTTATCTATAAATTCTTGCACAATAATTCTGTTTAATTCTGTTAGTTCTTGGTATTTACTAAATATTTCTTTATTATTCTCCCACGATTCATCTTTCATTTTATAATAAGCTATTTTCGCAGTAATAGACTTTATTTGATCCTTATAAGCATCTTCATCTTTATTATAGTTTGTAATTAAATCTTTAAATTGTTCGGGTGTAATAACACCATTAACCTTATCTTCATAAATATTTTTTAAATAATTTCTTGTTTTAGAAATCTTATTTTGAATATCAGTTAGTCCTTTTTCTAAAGATTTAATTTTTTTCTGAAACCTACTATTAATTTTCTCGGAGTTTAAATTTTCTAATTCTTCCTCATCATAAAACTTCTTAATCTTTTTATTAATAGCATCTAATACTAAATTTGATAGTTCATCATATCTAATTCCTGTTTTGTTTTCACAATCATCATAGCCATCACGATTATTAGAACAAACTAGATATTCGTGTTTAGAAGAATTTTTCTTTCTCATATAATGTTCACATTCAAGACAAAATACTTTACCAGAGAAGATATGGACAATACCTGTTGTACTCATTGGTTTAGTTCTTTCTTTCATAGCAACTTGTACTTTATTAAATGTTTCTTCATCAATGATTGCTTCGTGAGTATTTAGAGTTTTAATCCATTCACTTTTATCTTTATTTTTGATTTTATGATTTTTATAACTAACTGTAGTTCGTTTTCCTTGTATTAAATGTCCTAAATAAAGTTCATTTGTTAGAATTGTTTTAATAGCATTTGTAGTCCATTTTATTTCTTCTCTAGGTCTATTGCTATTTACATTTAGTTTAATCCCTTTTCTATATTTGTAAAGGGAAGGACAGGGTATTTCTTTTGCGTTTAAGTATTTAGCAATACCTGTAAATCCTAACCCAGTTAGATATAAATCATAGATATTTTTTACAATTTCTGAAGCTACTGGATCTACTAATAATTTATTACTGTTATGAGGATCAATTTCATAACCAAACGAGGCAAAAGGAGAGATAAATTCTCCTTGCTTCATCTTGGAATTAAAAGCACTTCTTATATTATTTGAAACATCTTCTAAATACCACTCATTAACTAAACCATTTATTTGTCTTGACTTCTTATTACCTAAAACTAGAGTATCAGCATTATCAGATAAACCAATGAATCTAATATTCCATTCTTTAAACTTGTTATTAATATATTTTTCAACGATTTCCATATCCCTTGAAAATCTTGATTGACTTTTGCATAATACAATATCTAGTTTTCTGTTCTCACAATCTCTAATCAGTCTTTCAAATTCTGGTCTATAAGTTCCAGCACCAGATAAGTTCTCATCTGAATATTCATCTATTAATGTAAATTCAGGATGTCTATTAATATAATCAATAAGCATATTTCTTTGATTCTTAATAGATTCGCTATCATCTTCTTTATTAGCTTTATCTCTATCTTCATTAGATAATCTTAAATAAATACCGACTCTTAATGTTTTTTTACTGTGGGCACTCTCCATTTCATTCATAACTATTACCTCCTAACTTAAGGCAATAATTAAGTTTTAAGTTAAACTTATAACCAATACTATTATAACATCTATTCTGGATAATTAACATTAAACTCCATTAGTTCAATTATTTTATACAGTTTTTTATTAATTATTTTTTTTAATTTAGTATTAGTTAAATTTTTATCCACAATATCAATAATATTGTATGTCATTATTTACTCCTTTCATATTTAAGTTTGGGAGATAAAAAGATATTTGTAATAACTTTTTTCTAACTTTTCTATTATTGTTTTTTTGTTTAGAATAGTCAAATTTATTAACATCATCTTCTTTAGATTTTATATTAGGTACTAGGGTTTACCTTTGTCTTTTCCAACTTGATGAGTTCTGTTATTTTCTTAAACTTTATTCCCAAACTTTGAAAAAAATATTATCCACTTGTAATGATAGCGCCATTTAATAGATTGGTATTCTTGCTATCATTATAATATATTTTATTATTTTTTAATTTAGAATAGGCTTGTTCTTGTAAGAGGTACATAACTATAGCTAAAGCGAGTTTTTAAGATAGTTTAGCTTGGGGGTTAGATATTTTGCAAATTGAAGTTTTTATAAAAAAATGTTGAAAAAAGCTTTAAAAAATGATAGAATTACTTCGTTATAAAAATACTTATTAGACATAAATGTCTAAAAATTAAAAAATTAAAAAGACGATTATTGGCATTCCGATTAATTATCTATATTAATTTTTCTGATGTAAGCCCCATGTAGTGTTTAATTATTTATAATAAGAAATGTGAGGTAAATATGAAAAAAACAAATAAATTTAAAATTATGTCTATTGCATTAATGTTTATATTATTAATGCAATTAATATTGCCAATAAAATCTTATGCAACAGATTCTACTACTAAAGACTATTATTATATTTCTGATATGGATTATATAACTGAAAATAGATGGTCTTATGCTGGATGGGGAGAAATAAAAAAAGATAAAAACATTGAAGATGGAAAAATAAGTTTATTAATTAATGGTGAACGAGTATTTTTTAATAAAGGTATGGGAGCTCATGCAACTAGTCAGCTTACATATGATATATCAACATATTCAAATAAATATACGAGATTTGTTGCCAAACTTGGCGTAGATAGTTCCAAAAATGGTCTTGGTAGTGTTTGGTTTAAAGTGCAAGTATCTAGTGATGGAAAAGATTGGAAAGATATATATAAATCTGATCCAATATCATCTGATCAAAATGCTCTTGAAATAGATTTAAATATTAAAGGTTATAAATATTTAAGATTATATGCTGATCAAAATGGTTCAAATGCCGTAGACCATGCTGTTTATGCAGATGCTAGGCTAGTTGGAGAAAATTTTGATATCAAAACAGAACTGTTTAATGAAATAAAACCGCTTGATTACTATGACAACATTTTAAATAAAAATAGTGTGGAAGAAAATTATAAAAATAACCTAGAATTAGTTTTTAAAAGAGAATTAGTAAATCGTTTAGGTTACTGGAATATTCAAACATCAGTAAGAGATGATACAACTAAAACAATGAAAGAAACTTTAAATTGGCTTCTAAGCGATATGCAAAATTTACAATTGTTTATAGAATCTGGAAATATTACTAATCCAGATAAATTCTTAGTGGCTCTAAATAATTTATACATGAGTAATAAGAAAATTATTGGTGAAGATAAAGATGGATTAATGTATAAAAAAATGTTAATAGCTTTAGCATTTGCATATAGTTCAGACCTTCCTGCAACACCACTTGCATTTAATTCTCCGATGGCAAACTATGATATAATTAAAAGGTTTGAAATTGTAAAAGATCTTTATGACAATGACTTAATTTTATATAAAGATGATTTTAAAAACTATGAAATGGAATTATTAAGAATAGTTATGAATAATTCTATTGCAAATGATGAATTTAATTGGTTAAGAGGATATGCAGAGTATAAATATGTTGACTTAAATAAACGTTTAAATCCTTACAGTTATATGAATTACGTTCAGCCAAACTATAATCAAGATAGATTATATGCTAAAGAAAATGAAAATTATTTTAATGAAAAATACCTATTAGATAAATATAATATAAGTTATGGTTTAAATATAGATAAAACAAAAATACCGAAAACATGGATGGTTATGGAAGCTGGAGGGATTTGTTGGAATATATCAAGATTAGGCCAAAATTTAGCAAAAACACATGGGATTCCATCTGTTGGAGTATATCAACCAGCCCATGAAGCTTATTTAAATTATTCATTAAATTCTGATAAAAAAGGAATTTGGTCATTAGGAAATAATATCTTTGGCTGGGGTAAAAGTTCGACATCATGGTATGGTGGAAATGTTGTCCGTTTATTATTTAATTGGAATAATAAATCATTTACTGTTAAGCCAGCAAATGATGGAAATGCTGGAAATAGTGCTGGATACCAATTACTTGGTCAAGCGGCATTAAATGAATATGATAAATATTTAGAATCGTACTTTTATTATTTAATTGCTAATTCATATTCTGATTTAACTCACAAAGAAGCAATATACAATAAATCCTTACAAGTTTTAGATATAAATTTAGATGACTATGATAAATTAATAACAATTTATAAAGAATTGGGCAATAAAACTAGTACAGATTGGAAAAATCTTGCTTTAAAAATAATTGATGTTTATACCTATTATCCAATGGCAATGGTAGATTTATTAAAATTAATAGAACCAAATTTAGATAATAATGATGTAATTGAAATTGATATGTTAAAAACGGAAAGCTTAAAAAAAGCCGCTAAAGCTAAAGAGCTTGCAGCAAAAAAAGATATAATACAACCAGATGCAACCGCAGAAATAGCTGAAGTTTTACTAGGAACTAGTAAAGTAGATCTTGCATCATTCTCATTTGATGGCGAAAATGCTAATAAGATTATAATGAATTCAAAATACAATAATTATGATTTTCAAGTTCAATATTCTTTAGATGGTGGAAATACATGGATAGCAACTTTAAATCATGTTATACCGTTAACAAATAATCAGATTAAAAGTATTAATTCAAAAGATGATATAAAAGTAAAAATTAGTGGTTCAAGCCAAATATTTACTATAGATATTACCGATGGAGAAATAATTGAAGATTCAAAATTAAATATGAATGATGATGAAAATATTTTTATTGGTAAAATTAATTATTTAGAATATAGTACAAATAATGGTATTACATGGGGTGATTATAATAATCAAATATTTGAAAATAACGAAAAAATAAAAGTAAGATATAAAGCTCATGGTACAACATTAAATGGTGAAATAAGAGAATATAATTTTACTAAAAATGAAGATAATACATTAGAATATATTTATGTAAAAAATATTAATTATATTCAATCAGGTTCATTCCAAGGTGGGTTTGAACCACAAAAAATGATTGATGGAAGTCCATTTACTTCATGGCACACTAAATGGGGTGAAGTAGCCCAAGATAAAACATATGTAGTAAGTTTTAATAAAGCTAAATATCTATCACAAATATCATATGATCCAGCAGGATTAAATGGTAGAATTAAAACTGCCAATATCTATACAAGTCTAGATGGTATTAATTGGAGTTTAGTAAAAAAATCAGATGTTTTAGCAAATGATACAAACAGAAAATATATCAAATTAGATGAATCAGTAGCTACAAGATTTATAAAAATAGAAGCAACAAAAACATATGGAAATCATGAAGGTGAAAATAAATATGTAAGTGGAACTAGATTTAACTTCTATGAAGATAAAACAAAAGTATTTAAAGAACCAGAAATTGAATATTCAATAAATTCAATAACAAATAAAAACGTAGAAGCTAAAATTAAACTTACTTATGGATGCGTAGCCATCGGCAATATTAGTCATACATTTACAGAAAATGGTAGATATACCTTTAAATACAAAGATATAAATGGCGAAGAAAAGCAGTTAATAGCAAATGTAACCTGGATAGATAAAGTTTTACCAAATGCTACTGTAGAATATGATGTTACAGATAAAACTCAATTCCAAGTAAAAGCAACATTAAAAAATATATCTAAAGAAAATGTTACAATAATTGATGGTTCAGATGGAACATATACATTTACAAAAAATGGAGAATATACATTTAAAATTAGAGATAATGCTGGTAATATTAGTGAAATAGTAGCAAAAGTAACATGGATTGAAGAAAAACAAGAAATAGAAGAAATAAAAGGAGATATAAACGGAGATGGTGTTTTTGATATTGTAGACTTATCAATTTTAAATAAACATCTAACTGAAACTCAAATAATTATTGATTCTAAATGGTTAATAGCAGCGGATTTAAATAAAGACGGAATAATAGATATCGTGGATTTATCAATTTTAAATAAGATAATTAACAAATAAGTTATCATAACTTAAGAAAGGAAAAATATGCATAAAAATATATTAATAAGTATTATTGTGGGATTAATATTTTATTCAATGAATGTAAAAGCCTTAAGTAATGTAGATACTACATTAAATTCAAGCATAAATGATAAAAATGTAATAGTTACTTTAAATGTTAAAAAAACAAATGAAGGCATTGATGCTTTAACAGGAAAAATAGAATATGATGCATCTAAATTAGAATTTGTAGAAGCTAAAAGTGCCCATAATAATTTAAAAGAACCATTATATAACGAAAAAAGTGGCAAATTTACAGTATTAATAAAATCTGATTCTGTAATTACACCATCTGATATCGTAACATTTAAGTTTAAAATCAAAAATAATAATAAGGATAATACAGAGATTAAAATAACACAAATGAGTGCAGCAACATCAAGTGATAAAAAAATATACTTAAATGATAGTTCAGCTATAATTAATATTAATAATACTATCATAGATAATAATGGTAATATAAATAATAAAGATGATGGAAAAAATGATAATACTGGTGAAAATAATAAAGTGGATAAACCTAGTGATGGAAATGATAATAAAACAGATGAAGAAAATCCAGACAATAATCAAACGAATGATAAAAAAGAGTATAACAAATACATATATGTTATAATAGCAATATCTATTATATTAGTAATTATTATATGTAAATTAAAAAAACAAAAAAATAATTAATATTAAACCTATAAATTAGATTAATACTATTTTATAGGTTTTTTAAGTGTCTATACTATATTCAACCAACTCTTTGTCTCATTCCTCCTGATAATTCATGGGGATATTTATTTAAAAAATCTTCTAGGCCATAAGTTTTTAATAATTTTTTTACATAATCTATGTTTTCTTTTGTTTTTTGTTTTTTAATATCTAAACCTAATAGGGCATTATCTAATATATTTTTCCAAGGTAGAAGGGAATCACTTTGTAGCATATAACCTAGTTTAATGGGATTTTTATAATATTTTATTTCTCCTTTTGATAGAGTATCCATATTAGTAAGAATATTTAATAATGTTGATTTACCACAACCAGAAGGACCTACGATAGAGATAAATTCTCCTTCTTCTATATCAAAAGTAATATCTTTAATGGCTTCTATTTCATCTTTTAGAGAATAATAAACTTTATTTAGATGTTTAACACTTAATAGTTTATTCATATAGATTATGAATTAAGTCTTGATAAGAAGTTTCTTTATTAATAAGTTTATTATCTAAAAGAATTTTTTCTAAGTTTTTAAATGAACTTTCTGTAATAAAAGGGGTTTCTAACCATGAATCATATTTTTTATAATTATTTACGATTGTTTCTATATCATTTAAAGAACTATCTGGGAATTGAGATAAAATAGTAGATGCGATTGTTTTACTATCATTGTTTTTAACAAATTCTAAGCCTTTAGCGATTGCTTTTGTAAAATTC
Source organism: uncultured Bacilli bacterium (assembly GCA_934099115.1). GTDB lineage: Bacteria > Bacillota_I > Bacilli_A > RF39 > UBA660 > Caccenecus. The sequence continues at coordinate 26,285 of CAKOPK010000011.1, read as the reverse complement.
TTTAATGTTTCTTCATTATCTTTTAAATAACTTTTACGAGTATAAAAAGCAGTATATGGGGTTTCTCCAGATAGTTTACCAATAGATTCTACAATACAGGATTTTCCTTGTTTTACAACGGCAGTTGCAGTAGGTTCAAATAGATTGACATAATCTCCCATACCACCAATAAATGAACCAGATAAGCTTGCAAAATCTACAGAATAATTGACATTTATTTTGGAAATATCGATGTTACTATTTTTCATTGCATTTAAGAAGTTTAGGGATGGCATACCACCTAATCGACCTACCAATATTTCTTTCCCATATAAATCTGTTAGATTAAATTCTTTATTACAATCACGAGATAAAATAAATTGGCCATCTCTTTTTGTAAGTCCAGAGAATGTTACTAAATAGTCTTCTTCTCCTCCTTCATAGATATATATAGCAGATTCTGTACCTGCAAAACCAATATCTACAGTATTTGATAAGACAGCAGCACTTACTTTATCGGCACCAGGAGTTAAAATAACATCTAAATCAATACCATAATCTTTAAAGTAACCATTTTCTATCGCTACATAAAGGGGAGCATAAAAAACACTGTGAGTTACTTCTGCTAGCTTTATTTTTGTTAAATCTTTATTATCGCTTGTGTGTAATTGAAAAGCGATAATAATAGTAACTATTAAAATAATGACTAGAGAAAGTAATGTAATAATTTTCTTTTTCAAAAATATCTTCCTCTCTAAAAAGTATTACATTGTATTATATTCAGGAGTTTAGAATATGTTAGTGATTTTAAAATAGGAAAAAGCGTGTTATAATAATAACAAAAGTATGAAAATAGAGGTGAATAAATATGAAGGGAACAAACTTTATGATAGAAGATACTCTTAGTTATATAGGTGATAGAATAGAAGAAATAGACCGCTATGTAGAAGATTTAAAACAAATAGAAGGAGTTTCTTTTCATAATAATCAAGAAATAGAAGAAAGTTTTAAAGATTTAACAAATGTTTTTTATGAATATTTAACTAGGGAAGACGTAAAAGCAATAGAAGATTATATGATGCTTGGATTTAAGAGTATTAATTCTATATTAAGAGGAGTATGGGACTATAACAAGAATGGTGTTCTATCAGAAGATATTAAGAGTGATGCTTATAAAAGATCGGATTTATTACATCATGCACTTGTAAAAGCACCAACTATACCATTTCCCATGAAAGTATACCGAGGTGTAGATATATCAGCTTTTTATAGTTATGGACTTACTAGTTTAGAAGATTTAAAGTATTTACAAGATAAGTATTTTTTAGAATTGGGGTTTTGTAGTTCATCTTTATTAAGAGATAGTAGTTTTTTTGTAAAAAATCCGGAATGGGGAAGTAAACCTAATATAGAAATTGAAATACTTATTCCAGATGGATGTGATGATGGAGTTTTAGTTAGTGATTTTTTAAATCATGAACAACAGGAATTTTTAATAAAAGATAGTAGTTTATTTAAAGTGACAGATGTAGAAATAGAAAAAGATAAAGCTTATTTAAAAATGACTTTAATACCACAGAAAATATGGAATTTTTTAGATTATGAACAAGAAAAGAGAGAAATAAAAGGACGATAAAATTAAAAATTGTTAATTAGATATTTACATTTTAAAAAGCGTTTGTTATAATATCTAATAGAATAAGGAGTGTTGATTTATGAAAATATTATCTCCAGAGGTTACAAGACTTCTTGATAAATTATATAATCTACGTGGCAGTGATAGTGTGATATTTAAAGAAATGGAGAGTGCTCATAAAAAAGCTTTAGATACAAAAGAGAGAACTACAGAGCAAAAGAGTACTTTACAGGCTAAAATAGAAGGACTACAAAATGATAGTAAAGAATTAACAGAGCAAGGTAAGAATTTAGCTAGTGTATTAAAAGGAATAGATAAAAATGCTTTTGCAACAGTTATTGACCGTTTACATATTGATTTTGATCCAGAAAGTTTATTAGCTAAGTTAGATGCTACATTACCGACTACTATTCAAAGTGTTAATGAAGATATTCGTAAAAGCGAAGAAGAACTTGTTAGTGTCGAAGAAGAAATGAATAGTGCAATTACTACTATAGAAGAGATTGGTATTCGTAAAGATACAGCGATTGCTAATCAAGAGAAATTGAATGAATATTTTGATTTAGCTTTAGCGGGTAATATTAATATAACAAGGGAGTCTATTACAGCTTTATTAGAACAATTTGATTTTACAGAAGAAGAGACTAGAGAAGCTGCAAAAATATTAATGTTCCCAGAAGATGCATTATATGATTATGACCAAAAGATAAAAGAGTCTGAGAAGAAATCTATTAGTGAAGTTATGCAAGAAGCTAAGAGTCAAGGACAAGAAACAGTTGTAGCGCCTAAAGTAGAAGTAGTAGAAGAAAAGATAGAAAAACCTGTCGTAGAAATGATAGAAGATCCTGTTATTCAAGAGAAAGTTGAAGAAAAAAAGTTTGATCGTGAAAATTTAATTGATTTGTTTAATGAGTTGGGAATTGATTATTTAGATTATACAACTAGAGATTTAGAAGAAATATTAAAACATTTTAATGAGAATGTAATTCGTAGAAATGTTGCTATATTTAAGAATAATGATTTAAGTTTAGATGTTTTTGTAGATAATATGAGTTTATTATATGATAAAGAATTAGAAGCAAAAGTAGATCGATTATTAAGAATTGGCAAGAGTGCTTTAGATATTTATTTAAATCCTACAGTACTTACTAAGTATGATTATAGAAATTTAGATAAAGCAATTTTATTATTACAAAATAGTGGATTAGATCCAAAGAAAGTGCCATTAATGGCTTATTAGGGAGGTTTATAAAATGGAATTTAAAAAATTTAATGATTTAGGAATAAAATTAGAAGAGGGAGTATTAATTACTAAGTATTTAATACCTATTCATATAGCAGATTATGATACAGCAGTTACGATATTAGATACATTGAAGAAACATAAGTATAATGTAGATGTAGTGCCTGGAGCTTTCTTAAAAGTATTTGCGATGAATATGAAGGAAGAAAAAGAATTAGAAGAAGTATTAGCAGAAGTTGATACATTAGGATTAAAAGACGTTTGGAATGTGAATTTAGCACCTAGAGCATTTAAGAGAAGTTTTTTAGAAAAAGTTAAGTTTTGTATTCATAACCATATTGCTTATTTAAATCCTGATAATACATTTGTAAGTCATTTATATGATAATGAAAGATTTGGAGCTTATACAAAACAAATTCCATTAGAACAAGTGGCTACTGTAGAACAAGTGAATGAAGAACCAATTAAGGTAACCTCTGAAGAAATAGAAACAGAAGCTAAGATGACAGCAGAAGATAAACAAGTATATAGTGAAATTGTAGAAAAATTAAATTTCTTAATACTTAGAAATGCTACTGATGAAGTATTAGTTAAAGTAGCTAAGAATATTATGAATAAGATACCAGCTTCTATTTTAAATGGGGAATATCACTATTTTAGTTTAAATGATATGATTAAGGGAATTATGTTTGATGGAATTGATGTTACACCAGAGGTTAGTGAACGTATTGAGAAGTTAATTGATGAAGAGTTCCCTGTAATTAAAGAAGGAAGGAATTTAGCATAATGAAGTTTTTAGAAAAATTTGGTTTTGAAAAAAATGACATTGAAGCATTAAAAGAGAATTCTACAAGTGCTATGTTAAAAGAAGTAGAAGCTCATAAGAAACTTGTTACTAAGAATTTGGAATATTTAAGTGAACTTGGAGTAACAAATTTAAAAGAAATATTTATGGAATACCATGATATGTTTTTAATGGATAATAGTAATTTTGTGGAGATATTTAATAAATATGAACCTGCTTCTTTAGTAGAGAAGTTAGCAAAAGATGTAAGAATAATGGAATATTTATAATAATAGGAGGATATATATGGCCTTTAATTTAAAAAAAATTTTTAATGCAGAAGAAGAAGATATATTATCTGGAACTGAAGATGAATTTTATAATGTAAGTGAAGCGGAAGCTTTAGCAGAAGCTGATAAAACAGGAAATAAAATGATTTTATTAGAACCTAGAGCATATTCTGAGTCACAAGCAATAGCAGACCATTTAAAGAATAGAAATAGTGTTGTTGTTAACTTAAAAAGAGTGACTAGTGATCAAGCTAAGAGAATTATTGATTTCTTAAGTGGAGTTATTTATGCAATAGGTGGTTCTATGCAGAAAATTGGAGTAGGTATTTATTTATGTGCTCCTAAGAATGTTAATGTTCAAGGAAAAATTTCAGATGAAACCGAAAAGAATAAATCTGATGTAGAAGAAGAATGGTAAAGAAAAAACTATCGAGGTGAGTGCTTGTGAGAAAGTTTAGTATGAGCTTAAATGGCTATAATAAACTAGAAGTAAATAATTTTGTAAATGAAGTAACGAGCGAGTATGAGAGTATGTTGTCTAAATTAAAAAGTCAGGATGAAGAGATTAAACAATTAAAAGAAGATTTAGAGAAATATAAAAATATGGAAAGTACTTTAAATAGAGCAATTGTTGTAGCAGAAGATGCTTCTAATCAAATTAAACGAGTAGCTAGAGATGAAGCAAAGGGAGTTATAGAAGATGCTAAAAGGAATGCTTCTAGGATTGTTAATGAAGCATTGTTAAAAGCTGATAAAATAGAGCAAGATGCAGAAACTTTAAAAAGAAGAGTTGTTATATTTAAAAGAAGATTACGTAGTGTAGTAGATGAACAAGTAGAATTTATCGATAGTATTAATGAAGATTATTAAGCCAGTTGGCTTTTTTTTATGTGTTTATTAATTCATGAATGCTATTTTTAGAGTTTAATAAGCTATGATTTGTAGTGCCAATACACCAGTCAGCACTAAAGCCAAAAGTACTACATATTTCTTTTAAGTCACTTGAAGACATTGTAGCTTTTCCATTTTCATAATGGCTTAAAGTACTACGTTCCATGTGAACTATTTTAGCAAATTCTATTTGATTTAATCTATTTGTTTTACGAATTAAACGAATGTTTTTACCTAAATATGTTTTATCTATACTTTGTTTGAAAGTATAGTTTTTTTGATTAAATTCATTAATTAAACCTAATATATAATCTATTGGTACTTTAAAATAATAAGATAAAAGTACTAATTTATTTAGAGATATATCTGTATATCCATTTTCCCAACAGTTTATTAAGGCACGAGATACATTTAAGTTTTTCGCTAGTTCTTCTTGAGTTAAGCCATGTATATCTCTTAATAATTTAATTCTTATTTCTATAATCGTTTTGTCAATATTTTCCATATCATCACTCTTTTAATCTATTATCTAAATATTGATATATGATTGCAACAGATTGATAAATAAATGAAGAAAAATGATAAGAATATGAACAAAAATCTTGAAAAAAGTTCAATATTATTGTATATTAGAAATATACAATAGAAAAACATAGTAAAAAGAAGTTTTGACATGTTTTGTCGAACGTAATGAAAATATATTATATATGTATTATAATCTAGAAAAGTAAAGGATTGAGAAGAATGAATAAGAAAAAGAATATATTAATAATTGGAGTAGTTGTAATGTTACTAAGTGTTCTTGGAATAACTTTTGCTTTTATCTCCGTAGGAGATAAACAAACACTAGCAAATACTTTTACTTCTGGTTGTTTAAAAATAACAATAGAAAATGAAAGTGCTGCAATAAAATTATCGGGAACTTATCCTGTAACAGATGTAGAAGGTTTATCTAATGATCCTTATACTTTTACAATAAAGAATACTTGTGATAAGAGTGCAAATTATGAAATTAACTTAGAGAGTTTAGATAAGACTAATAATACTTTAGATTTAAGTTATGTAAAAGTATCTCTTTCTAGTGATACAATGGATAACTTAATAACAAAAGTAAGTGATAATGAAAATAGAAAGAACTATGTAGCAGGTTCATATAGTTCAAATAATTTATATAATGGAGTAATAGAAGGAAATACAACAAAAACTTTTTATTTAAGAGAATGGATAGATTATGATGTAACAAAAGAAGAGGGAGCAAATAAGAGTTATACATCAAGAATCAATGTTATAGCAAATCCAGAGATAGTAGTTAATACAAAGTCAGAAATAAAGACAACTATAGAAGGAAAAACATTAACAGGAGTAATAACAGGAAGTGCAAATACAATAAGATATTGTAAAACAACAAGTAATAGTTGTACTCCAAATTTAGATTTAGCAATAAATGATAATAAAGTTACTTATGAAGCAGAAGAGATAACAGATAAACAAATGATATGTACGAAGATAGATGATAACAAAACAACATGTACAGATTCATTTATAACAAAGAGATATGCAAAAGATACTATATTAGCAAATAAAACTATAGCAAAAAGAGAAGATTTTAGTCAAACTGTAACAACAGATACAACAGGAACCATCTATAGTGCAGAAGATGATTATGGAACAAGTTATTATTATGCAGGGAATCCAAGTGATAACTGGGTTAAATTTGCAGGATTCTATTGGAGAATAATCAGGGTAAATGGCGATGGAACAATCAGAATGATTTATAATGGACCAACAACAGATCAAACAGGAGAGACAACCCAAATAGGGACTAGTGCATTTAACACAAATTATAATGATAACATGTATGTAGGATACCAATATACAAGTGGAGAAGTCCATGGAAGAGGAACAGACAGTACTATCAAAGGAGTACTAGATAACTGGTATGACAATAACTTAAAAAATTATTCTAATTATATAGCAACAGGAAATGGTGCAACATTTTGCAATGATAGAACACCATTTAGTGGACCTGGTACTGGTACTACTGCAACTGATTATGCTGCTTATAACAGATTAGCAACAAATAAAGCACCAACATTTAAGTGTACAAACACGAGCGATAGATTTGCAACGTCAGTAGGCTTAATAACAGCGGATGAAGTAGCATACGCTGGAGGAGTATATAATACAAGTAATTCAGGTTATTACTTATATACGGGTCAAGCTTTTTGGACTATGTCTCCGTATATTTCGCACTCTAGCGGTTATGCACGCGTGTTCGGTGTGGGTTCGAATGGCCACCTAGGCAGTGATTGGACTTACGATGGAATAGGTGTACACCAAGTAATCAATCTAAAATCAGATACAGTACTTACTGGAACAGGAACTACAAGTAATCCCTACAAAATATCTGGTTTAATGGATGCAAAAGATCAAATACTTGCTAATAAGAATATTGCGACAAGAACAGACTTTAGTCAAACTGTAACAACAGATACAACAGGAACCGTATATAGTGCAGAAGATGATTATGGAACAAGTTATTACTTTGCCGGAGCAACAACAGAGAATTGGGTTAAATTTGCAGGATATTACTGGAGAATAATCAGAATCAATGGAGATGGAACAATCCGAATGATTTATCAAGGAGATTCTGCCAATATAACAGGTACAGGGACCCAAATAGGAACCAGTGCCTTCAACAGTACCTATACGGATAATATGTATGTAGGATATCAATATACAAATGGCGAAGTACATGGAAGAGGAACAGACAGTACAATCAAAGGAGTATTAGATAACTGGTATAATAATAATTTAAAAAATTATGATAATTATATTGCAAAAGAAGGAGGAGCAACATTTTGTAATGATAGACAGTCAAGTACAGATATTTCAAGTATAAATGGAGCTGGCGGAATAGGAACAACCCCAACATATTATGGATCATATATAAGATTGGTAACAAATAAAGCTCCAACATTAAAATGCTTTGAAGCAAATGATAGATTTAGTATTCCTGTAGGTTTGATTACTGCGGACGAAATAGCGTATGCTGGGGGAATAGTAGGAACTAATAATACAAATTTTTATTTATACACGAACCAGTATTACTGGACAATGTCTCCTTCAGACTTTTATGTAAGTTATAATAGAGCTTCAATTTTTTGTGTGCGCAATAAAGATGGCTCGTTTGGTTCTGATACAGTTGAATATACTGCCGCAGGTATAAGACCTGTCATTAATCTAAAGACTTCGACTATATTCTCTAGTGGAAATGGTACATCTTCTAATCCATATGTAGTTTTTTAATAAAAAAACATTAGCTAGAAAATTAGTTAATGTTTTAAAATTTAATGAATTTCTAACCTAAAAAAATTATAAAGCTATTGAAAAAAACTCAATAATATTGTATAGTAGAAATATAAGGTAGAAAAATAAAATATAAAAAGAAAGTAGGAAGAAATATGAAGTTACAAACGCTAAAAAAAGAAAAAATTAAAAAAACGTGGGGGGGGGGTACTAGTATTTATTTTATTAATAAGTACTATTACTTTACTAACATCAAGAGCTAAATATAAAACAACCCAAAGTATAAAATTAGCAGAAGGCACAATTAACTATAATACTTATGATTTTAAAATAATGGCTATGTATCAAGAAACTGATAATGATTATGTAGAAATAAGTTCTATTCCTAGTTATGGATATCATATTAATCAAGATAAGAGTTATTGTACTTTAGATAATATAAATAAAGATAATCATGCAGTATTAAAGACAATAGGTAGTAATCATACAATTTCTAATTTAAGTAAGAATGATAAATGCTATATTTATTTTGATAAAAATAAAATAAATAATATAAGCGATATTATAAATACTCATAATTTAGCAGTAAGAACAGATTTTAGTACAACTGTAACAGAAGATACAACAGGTACTTTATTTGTAGCACCAGATGATTATGGAAATAGTTATTATTATGCTGGAGCAGTAAAAGATAATTGGGTTAAATTTGGAGGATATTACTGGAGAATCATTCGCATAAATGGCGATGGAACATTAAGATTAATTTATAATGGACCAACAACAGCCCAAACAGGAGAGACTACTCAAATAGGAATGAGTGCATTTAATACAAATTATCAAAACAATATATATGCAGGATTTATGTATACAAATGGAGAGATTCATGGGCGTAACACTAATAGTACTATAAAAGATGTATTAGATAATTGGTATAGTAGTAATTTAAGTGGTTATGCAAGTAAGATAGCAGCTGGTGAGGGAGCCTCATTCTGTAATGATAGACAACCTTCTACGGATAGTTCAAGTATAAATGGAAGTGGAGGAACAGGCACAACAGATACGTATTATGCAGTATATATTAGGCTTTATACAAATAGGACTCCAACTTTCAGGTGTGCTGACACAAGAGATAGATTTGCCACATCAGTAGGCTTAATAACAGCGGATGAAGCAGCCTATGCAGGTGGAGTAATAGCTACTGATAATTTGAAATATTATTTAACTTCTGGACACGATTATTGGACAATTTCCGTAGCAATGTATAACAATGGAATAGGAATGGTTCGCATAAATGGATATGGATGGATTACTGATAATTATGCTCCATCAAACTATGGTGTTAGACCTGTCATTAATTTAAGAAAAGATATTCAGTTTACTGGTTTAGGTACTGCTGATAATCCGTATGTAGTATCTTAGTATTTTAAGAAGATTTTCATAGTCTTCTTTTTCTTTTAATTCTAATACTTTTATTGTATAATGAGATAGGTGAAGTGTATGAAAAAAGTTATATTAGTAGATGGGAATAATTTAATGTTTAGAAGTTATTATGCTACTGCTTATACAGGAAATGTTATGAGAAATAGTAAGGGATTTCCTACGAATGCACTATATGGTTTTGTTAGTATGATGAATAAGATTATTCATGAAGAAAAACCAGAATATATTGCAGTTGCTTTTGATATTGGAAAGAACTTTAGAAAACAGAAATATGATTTTTATAAAGAGGGAAGAGCAGAAACTCCAGATGATTTAAAAAAACAAATGCCTATTGCTAGAGCTTTATTAGATGCGATGGGTATTCCTTATTTTGAATTAGAACCATATGAGGCTGATGATATTATTGGTACTCTTGCAGAAATGGCAGAATTAGATCCTTTTTATGATGCTACTATAATATCTAGTGATAGAGACTTATTACAATTAATAACTCCTGTTGTAGATGTTAAATTGTTAAAACAAAGTGGTTATATTAGATATAATCCAGAGACTTTTTATGAAGATTGGGGAATTGAACCTATTAGGATTATTGATTTAAAAGCTTTATCGGGAGATGCCTCTGATAATATTCCTGGAGTAAAAGGTATAGGAGATAAAACAGCAATTAAACTTTTACAACAATTTGGCTCTTTAGAGGGTATTTATGAACATATTGATGAAATAAAGGGTAAGACTAAAGAAAAATTATTAAATGATAAAGATAATGCTTTTATGAGTAAAGAGATAGCTACTATATATAAAGAAGTGCCTTTAAATATTACTTTTGATGATATTGTATATAAAGGTGTAAATGAAGAAGAATTAAGTGCAATTTATGAAGATTTAGAGTTTTATTCTTTACTTAAGAATTTTGATAGGGCTACAAGTAAAGAAGAGATAAGTTTTCAGATTATTGAAGATATAAATCAATTAGAATTACAGAATGAAGTAAGTATTTTTGTAGAAATTGATGAAGAGAATTATCATAAAGGGAATATACTTGGTATAGGTATTAGTAGTGGTACTAATAATTATTATTTAGATGCTAAATTTTTTAAAGAACTTATTCCTTTATTAAAGGGAAAAGTTATATATACTTTTAATGCTAAACAATTAGATATTTTAGCTAAGAGAAATCATTTAGAATTAGAACATGCTAATTATGATACTATGATTGCAGCTTATTTATTAAATGGATCTATAAAAGATGATATTGCTTATTTAATGAATCCTTTACATATTAATGTTTTATTTTATGAAGAGATGAAGAAAAATAATTTTAAAGAACAAGAAAGATTAAAGAAAGATATTGTTTTAAAGTCTAGATTTATACTTGATACTAGAGATCAATATATTAATAAGTTAAAATTAGAAGATATGTATGATTTATTTCATAAGATAGAAATGCCTTTAGTTTATGTTCTTTCTGATATGGAATACTTTGGAGTAAAGATAGATTCTAATGTTTTAGATTCTATTAAGAGGGATGCAGAAGAGAAAATACATGTATTAGAAGAAGATATTTATGCTTTAGCAGGTACTGAGTTTAAGATTAGTAGTCCTAAACAACTTGGAGAAGTATTATTTGAAAGATTGGGATTAAAAGCAGGTAAAAAGGGACAAAATGGATATAAAACAGATGCTGATACTTTAAAGAAGTTAAGAGATAAGCATCCAATTATTGATAAGATTTTAGAGTATCGTAATTATAGTAAGATATTATCTACTTATACAGTTAGTTTAGAAAATGCTAAATTTCCAGATGGGAAAATTCATACTATTTTTAAACAGACTTTAACTAGAACAGGGAGATTATCTAGTGCAGAGCCTAATTTACAAAATATTCCAATACGTGGAGAAGAAGGTAAAAAGGTTCGTAAAGCATTTTTACCAACTAATGATTTATTCTTAAGTATTGATTATAGTCAAATTGAACTTAGAATACTTGCACATATTTCTGGTTCTAAAGAATTAATTGATGCTTTTAATAAGGGAGCAGATATTCATACAAAAGTAGCTGCAGATATTTATGGAGTGCAAGAAAGAGATGTAACAAAGTTAATGCGTAGTACAGCAAAGGCAGTTATTTTTGGAATTGTATATGGTATTAGTGGTTTTGGTTTAGGAGAAAACTTAAATATTAATACTAAAGAAGCTGCCCAATTTATTGAGAAGTATTATGAATTATATCCGGGAGTTAAAAGATATATGGATGATATTGTTAAAGAGGCTTATAATGAGGGAAGTGTAAGAACTTTATTTAATAGAAAAAGAATAATTGAAGAATTAAATAATCGAAATTATATGGTTCGTCAAGCAGGAGAGAGAATAGCTCTTAATACTCCTATTCAAGGTACTAGTGCAGATATTATAAAGAAAGCTATGGTTTTAGTATATAAAGAATTTAATGAAAGACATTTAAAGAGTAAAATTGTTTTACAAATTCATGATGAACTTATTATAGATACTGTTTTAGAAGAGGAAGAAGAAGTTTTAGAATTAGTTAAGAATATAATGGAGAATGTTATTAAGCTTAGTGTACCTTTAAAAGTAGGTATAGCAAAGGGTAAAGATTTATATGAAGCAAAATGATTTTAATATAATTAGAGATAAATATCATTATGAAGAGTCTTTGAGAGATTTTTTAGAACAAGTTTATGAAGCTTTTCTTTTAGAATTTGGGGAAGATTATAGGGATATTATTTATAATGCTTTTTTAAATACTCCAGTTAGTAGTTGTTCTAATATTTATCAGGGTTTAAAAAATAGAAATATGCTTAGCGATAATTTTGGCTTAGTAAAAGAAGCTGATTTAAGAAGAGCAAGTGGAGTTTATCAGTCTTATCCCAATATAGAATATAATAATGGAAAATACTTTCTTAAAAGTGTAGATAGAGTTGTTTTAATACAAGATTTAGATTTAAGTAAAGAACAGTCTAAGAGTACTTTAATTCATGAATTAGGACATTTAATTAAAAGTTATCAAAATGAATTTAAGATAGATGATGATGTTTTAACAACTAGAAGTGGGTTAATGGAGACTAAAGAAAAATTAAGTTATCAAGATAATAAAGTTACAAGAGAAATGATTCTTGAAAGAGGAGTAGGTTTAGAAGAAGGACTTAATTCGGTTTTAGAAGAGAAGATTTGTAAAAAATTAATCCATCCTGATTATGAAGTTAAGGGATATGGAATTATTAATGTTTTAGCAGGTAATACTTTAAATATGCTTGATTGTAAAAATGAAGTATATCAAGAACAAATGTTAAAAAATAATGATTTAAATACAACTTTTAAAGGGGTTTACACAGACTTTTTAAAAGTAATGGATAAGATGTATTATCTTACATTAAAGTTATTTGGAAATGCTTTTAATTCGGAAGAAATGCATAAGACAAGTGATGAGATGAAGCATTTATTAGAAACTGAATTTAGAGATTATGCTGATATTTTTAAAGGAAAGACAAGAGGATAATATGCCAGAGATAGCAGAAGTTGAAACAGTAAGAAATACACTAAAGAAAAGAATATTAAATAAGAAAATTATAAAAGTAGATGTTTATTATGAGGCGATGATTGAGAGTAATATAGAAGATTTTAAAAAGAATTTAGTTAATCAGAGTTTTATTGATATTAAAAGAAGAGGTAAATGGTTAATATTTGAAACAGAAGATTATTATTTATTAAGTCATCTTAGAATGGAAGGTAAATATTTTATAAAAGAATTAGAAGTAAAAGAAAAACATGAACATGTGATATTTACTTTTAGTGATAATACTACTTTAAGATATCATGATACAAGAAAATTTGGAAGAATGAGACTTATTTTAAAAGAAGAATTAATGCATACAGAATGTATTTTGAAACAGGGTTTAGAACCAGGTGATAAAGATTTAACGAGTGATTATTTATTAAATAAGTTTCGAAATAAAAGATTACCTATTAAGAGTGTTTTGTTAGACCAAACTATTATTAGTGGATTAGGTAATATTTATGTGAATGAAGTATTATTTGCTTCTTCTATTAATCCTCTTCGTTGTGCTTCTTCTTTAACGAAAGAAGAATGTGAAAGAATAGTATTGACAAGTGCCAAAATTATTAAAGAAGCGATAAAAATGGGTGGTACCACTATAAAAAGTTATACTTCTAGCTTAGGAGTTACTGGAAGATTTCAACAGAAGTTAAAAGTTCATAAGAGAGAAGGGGAAGCTTGTTATCAATGTGGTACTAAAATTAAAAATATTAAGATAGGTGGTAGAAGTACTTATTATTGTCCAACTTGTCAAAAATAGAAGGGAGTTTAAATATGTATGCTTATTGTATTATTGAATATCCAGTTAAGACTTTAGATAAAGCTTTTACGTATTTAGTTCCTTTTATTTACCAAGATAAGATAAGAGTAGGAGAGAGAGTTGTGGTTCCTTTTGGAAGTAAAGAAGTAAATGGGATTGTTTTAAAGATTACAAATCAATATAGTGAGCAGTATCCATTGAAAGAAATTATTAGTCTTGATGAGAATTTTATATTAAATAGGGAATTAATGGAACTTGGTAAACATTTAAAAGAAGATACGATGTGTAATTTAATTACAGCTTATCAAACGATGTTACCAAGTGCTCTTAAAATAAAAACACAGAAACAAAACTATGATAGTTTTATTTCTTATGTAGTTTTAAATAAAAGTGAATATGAAGTAAGAGAGTTTATGCTTCATCACAGAGGAAAGAAAAATGATATATTAGAACGGCTTTTAATAAATAATAAAATTTTAAAAAAAGAATTGGATTCTGGATCTGTTTTAGAATTAGTTCGTTTAGGATATGTTAAAGTTATGCAAGAAAAGACATATCGTATTCAAAAAAAACAAGAAGAGGTAAAAGATAAAACTCTTAATGATGAACAAATGAAAGCTTTTTTGAATATTAAGGATTCTTTTCATAAAAGTGATACTTTTTTAGTATATGGTGTTACTGGTAGTGGGAAGACTTTATTATATATTAAACTTATTAAAGAAGTTTTAAAAGAGAATAAGACTGCTTTATTATTAGTTCCAGAGATTAGTTTAACAGAACAGATAATTGCTATTTTTTATGCTAGTTTTGGGTCTCTTGTTGCTATCTTGCACAGTGGTTTATCTAATGGAGAAAAGTATGATGAATATGTTAAGATTTTAAATCATGATGTTAAGATTGTAATTGGGACTAGAAGTGCTATTTTTGCACCTTTAGAAAATATTGGTATTATTATATTAGATGAAGAACATAGTGATACTTATAAACAAGATAATACACCTAGATATCATGCTAGAGATATTGCTAAATATAGAAGTGAATATCACAAGTGTCCTCTTGTTTTAGGAAGTGCAACTCCTTCTTTAGAAAGTATGGCTAGAGCAGAAAAAGGGGTCTATCATTTAATAGAAATGAAGAATAGAGCTAGGGGAAAGTTGCCATCTACGGTAATTGTAGATATGGGGGAAGAAGTAAAAAAGAGAAATTTTATTATTAGTGGAATTTTAAAAGAAAAGATAAAAGAACGTTTAGAAAATAAGGAACAAACTATTTTACTTTTAAATAGAAGAGGATTTTCTACTGTTATTAATTGTAGTAATTGTGGTTTTACTTATAAATGTCCTCATTGTGAAATTGCACTTACTTATCATAAAACTAATCAAACATTAAGATGTCATTTTTGTGGATATACTAGAGTAAGAGATAAATTGTGTCCTAAATGTGGGGAAGATGGTTTAAATTATTTAGGTCTTGGTACTGAAAAACTAGAAAGTATTATTAAGAGTGATTTTTCGAATGCTAGAGTAATTAGAATGGATGCAGATACTACTTCTAGGAAAGGAAGCCATGCCAAGATTATTAAAGATTTTTTAAATCAAGAATATGATATTTTAATAGGAACACAGATGATTAGTAAAGGACTTGATTTTCCAAATTGTACTTTAGTTGGAGTGGTAAATGCAGATACTACTTTACAAATACCTGATTTTAGGAGTAGTGAAAGAACTTTTGCTATGTTAAATCAAGCAAGTGGTAGAGCAGGTAGAGGAAATAAGCCTGGGGAAGTTTTTATTCAGACTTTTAATCCTGATAATTCTCTTTTTTCTGCGGTAGTTGCGAATGATTATAAAACATTTTATTATAATGAGATGAAAACAAGAAAACTTCTTAAATATCCTCCTTATTATTATTTAGTATTAGTTCGGGTATGTAGTAAAGATTATCAGGAAGCTAGTAAAAATAGTACAAAAATATTTCAATACTTAAAAAGAAATGTAGAAGATAGTACTATTTTATTAGGCCCTTCTACTGCACTTAATTTTAAACTTAAAAATATATATCGTTTTTCAATTACAATTAAATATCGATTTGATGCAGGATTAAAAAAAGCTTTAAAAGAAATAGATGATATATATGCTTCTAATAGAAATGTTTTTTTAGAGATTGATTTTAATCCTTTAAATTTATAAAACGATGAATAAATAATAAAGAATATGGCCATAAATAAAGAGAAAGGAATTTATTTATGGCTAGATATAAAGTAGATATTACTGGTATTAATACCAATGAATTAACGGTTTTAACTAGTGAAGAAATGACTAATTTATTTATTAGATATCATAATGGGGATAATCAAGCTAAAGAAGAACTTATTAATGGTAATTTAAAATTGGTTTTAAGTATTTTAAGGAGTTTTAATAAGGGTAATTATAATATGGATGATTTATTTCAAGTAGGAGTTATAGGACTTATTAAAGCGATTGATAATTTTGATTTATCTTATAATTTAAAATTATCTACATATGCAGTGCCTTTAATATTAGGGGAGATTAAAAGATATATTCGAGATAATACTAGTATAAGAGTTAGTAGAAGTATTAAGGATTTAGCTTATAGTATTTTAGAATATAAAGAAAAGTATTTTAATATACATGGGGTTGAACCACAAAATGGTATGATTGCTAAAGAATTAAATGTTCCAGAATATAAGATTGCTTATGCTTTAGATGCTTTAAAAGAACCCATGAGTATATTTGAGCCTATCTATAATGATGGGGGAGATACTATTTATTTACAAGACCAAATTGCTGATAAAAAAGATTTAAATAGTGATAGAGATATGCTTATTTCTTTAAAGAAAGCTTTTGATAAGATTAAGAAAAGAGAAAAAGAGATTTTAACAGAACGTTATATTATGGGGAAAACACAGATGGAAATAGCAGAAGCTTTGGATATTAGTCAAGCTCAAGTCTCTAGAATTGAAAAAAATGCGATATTAAGTCTTAAGAGAATGATTAAATAATATTCATTCTTTTTTTCTTTTAACTTATAATTTATATAAGAGGTGTTATATGAGATTAAGTGATTTACAAACAAAAATGGTTATAAATACAAAAGATGGGAAACATTTAGGAGTTATTATAGATGCAGAAATTAATAGTGCAGGACAAATTCTTTATTTTAATGTTCGTTCTAGACATTTTTTAAGACTTTTCTTTAAGAATGAACCAGAAGTTTCTATTAAAATTGAACAAATTGTTAAAATTGGAGAAGATGTTATCTTGGTAGATTTATAAATTTATGATACAATAGAGTAATAGAGAAAGAAAGGGTTCTTATGAATAAGAAAACATATTTAATTGCTATTGTTGTATTATTATTAGACCAAGTTAGTAAGAGTTTAATTACTATTTATTTTAAATTAAATCAAAGTGTAAAAGTAATAGCTAATTTCTTTTATATAACTTTTGTACAAAATACAGGGGGAGCTTGGAGTATATTTGAAAATCATAGTTCTATACTTATTATTGCCTCTATTGTGGCTTTTCTAATACTTATTAAGTTTATGTTTCATTTTCAAAATAATTTAAGAAATAATTTTGCTTTTGGGCTTACTTTTGGTGGTATTTTGTCTAATTTAGCAGATAGAATATTTTTAGGTCATGTGCGTGATTTTTTAGATTTTCGTATATGGGGATATCATTATCCTGTATTTAATATCGCAGATATAGCAATTGTTTTAGGAGTTTTATTATTAATTATTGCTATACTTAAAGGAGAAGATAATCGTGAAGGAAATTGTAGTTAAAGATAGTCAAGTTCGTCTTGATAAATATTTATGTGAACAGTTGGATTGTTCTAGAGAATTTATACAAAAGCTTATTACTAATCATTTAGTGAAAGTTAATAATGAAGAAAAGAAAGCTAGTTATAAAGTATGTTTAGATGATATAATTGTAGTTTTTGATGAAAACTATAAAGAAGAGACTAATATTGTTTCTACTAAGATGGATTTAAATATTGTTTATGAAGATAAAGATATTATGGTTATTAATAAACCTAGTGGGTTAGTTGTTCATCCAGGAAGTGGAAATTATACGAATACTTTAGTAAATGGACTTTTATATTATACCAATCATTTAAGTGATATAGGTGGTAGTGAGAGACCTGGAATTGTACACAGAATAGATAAAGATACAAGTGGTTTATTGCTTGTTGCTAAATCTAATAAAGCACATGAGATTTTAGCAGATGATTTTAAAAATAAAAGAATTAAAAGAGAATATTTAGCTCTTTTAAACGGAGTATTTCCAAATAGTAGTGCTACTATTGATGCTCCAATAGGTAGAGATAAATTAAATAGAGAAAAAATGATGGTTACAGCAGTTAATAGTAAAAGAGCAGTTACTCATATGAAAGTATTAAAAAGATATTCTAATTATACTTTAGTAAGTTGTATTTTAGATACAGGACGTACTCATCAAATAAGAGTACATATGGCTTATATAGGATATCCTGTTCATAATGATCCAGTGTATGCAAAGGGTAATGCTTCTTCTTTTGGACAATTTTTACATTCTTATAAAATGAATTTTATTCATCCTATAACAAAAGAAGCTATGGAGTTTACTTGTCCTTTGCCAGACTATTTTAAAGATTTCTTAGAACAGTTAGACAAATAAGAATGGTTAGAATAAAATAAATAAGAGTAGGTATTTTGTTTTTTCTAAATACCTCTTTTATTTTTAAGTTATAAAAGAAAGAACAAGTTATTAATAAAAAAGATATGATAATACTATAATAGATATCTTTAAAGTATAAATAATAAAGAGGGAAACTATTTAAAAATATAAAGTTAAGCAAGATTATAAATAGATTATCATGATTTATATTTTCTAAATATATAAAATAATAAATTGTAATTATTATATAATAAATATAAGTTAGATATAGTAAAGTCATTTTTACTTCACCTCTTTACTAATATTATGATTTGTTATAAAATAAAAGTACTCGGAGGTATAAAATGAATTTAAATATTACAAATAAAAATGATGAAATGGTTATGGCTTTACTTCATTATTTTATAACAGAAGAAAATTATACTCCTATTGTAGTAAGGGGAGTACAAGATGAGATTTGGTTAGAAAATTTAGATGCTCCTTATCGTATTATTAGACTTAATTCGAATTATATACATAATGATGAACAATATAAATTTGATATGTTTAAAACTAAAAAAGTTGTAGAACAAATTAAAAAGAAAACTTTATCATTTCATTTAGAGACTTTAAATATATTTTTAAATATATCTGATAGTGTTCTATTAGATAATACTAAAAATATTTCTTCAATTAAAGTTAATGATATTAAAGAAATAGTTAATAATGAGAATATTACAGATATATTTCCTAAGATTAAGAATAAATTAATTCAAGATAAAGAGGGAATTGATTTATTAGTAAATGTTACAAATGATATAAATGCTAAGACTGTTTCTTATAATGAAACTTATACTGAAATATTTAAAGAGAAAAAGAGTGTTATTACACCTATTCTTATTGGGGTTTGTGTTTTAGTATTTATTCTTATGTATATTATAGGTAATGGTAGTGAAGATGTTGGGACTTTATTGTTATTTGGGGCTAATTATAAAGAATTAGTTCAAAGTGGTCAAGTTTGGAGATTAGTTACATCTATTTTCTTACATATTGGTATTATTCATTTAATAGTTAATATGTATGCTTTATGGGTTATTGGACATCAGATGGAATCTTTTTTAGGAAAGTTAAAGTATCTTATCGTGTTTTTAGGTAGTGGAATTATAGGTTCTTTATTATCAGTTACAGTTCATAGTGGGATTACAGCGGGTGCTAGTGGAGCTATTTTTGGTTTACTTGGTTCTTTATTATATTTTGGTTATCATTATCGTTTATATTTAGGAACTGTTTTAAAAACACAAGTAATTCCTATTATTATTTTAAATTTAATTATTGGTTTTACTTTACCTGGTATTGATAATTTTGGACATATTGGAGGTTTAGTAGGAGGTTATTTGCTTACTATGGCTTTAGGTATTCCCGGAAAATCTAATAAAAGTGATCGTATTAATGGTATTATTGTACTTACAATATTAGTAGGTTTCTTAATATTTATGTTATGGAGAGGATAAAATGGAGAGATTACAAAAAAGAATTGCAAATAGTGGAGTAACTTCTAGAAGAAAAGCAGAAGAATTAATTTTAAAGGGGAGAGTTCGGGTTAATGGAGAAGTTGTTACTACTTTAGGAGTTAGTGTTAAACCTGAGGATATTGTGGAGGTTGATGGAGCTATTTTACCTAGAGATATTAAGAAAGTTTATTATTTATTAAATAAACCTAGAGGAGTTATTACTAGTGTTAGCGATGATAAGGGAAGAAAAACAGTATTAGATTATGTTTCTAGTGAAGAAAGAATATATCCTGTAGGAAGACTTGATTATGATACAACAGGATTAATTATTCTTACAAATGATGGGGAACTTGCTAATATTTTAGCTCATCCTAGTCATGGAATAGAAAAGACTTATATAGCTAAGATTGAAGGATTATTAAATAAAGATGATATTGATAGATTAAAAGCAGGGGTTATGATTGATGGAAAAAAAGTGGAAATTCCTCATTTTAAAATAAAAGATAAAAACTTTGAAAAACAAACTTCTTTAATTGAAATAACTATTTTAGAGGGTAGAAATCATATCGTTAAAAGAATATTTGAGAGTTTAAAACATCCTGTTATTAGACTTACTAGGACAAGGGAAGGTTTCTTAACACTTGATAATTTAAAGAGTGGAGAATATAGAGAACTTACTTTAAAAGAAGTGAAAAAGTTATATAGTTTAAAATAAAACAGAATCATAATCACGATTCTGTTTTTACTTTATACTGTATAGGGATTAGAAGAAGTACCATTACCACTGGTAAATTGGGTGTCTGCTTTTAGATTGATTACTAGTCGTAATCCATGTTTATTGTCAATACGTGCAGAAATATTCACTGTCCCGATTGTTTTTACTCCAGTATAAAATCCACCATCAGGCATCAGCAAATAAACAACAGTATCACGATAATTATTACTTGCATTATATAAATAATGTGAAGGTGACATAGTCCAATATGCTTGGCCGTTATATAGATAATATTTTGCATTACTTATATTATATTGCCCTCCAGCGTAAGCTATTTCGTCCATTGTAATTAATCCAGCTTTTAAATTTAGTGCATCCTCTTGATTACTGCATTTAAAAGTAGGAGCATTTAAGCGATTTAAGGAGTAGATTATGTTTTTTTCTGGAGAACTTTCCCATGTTTCATTTGTTTCACGATCATTACAAAATTTTTCTGCTGCAATATAATTATCATAATTTTTTAAATTGCTGTTATACCATTCTTCAAGTTTAGTTTTTGCATTACTAGATGTTGAGTTTCCACGTTGTTCTCCTAAAGTATATGTCCATCCTACCATTTCACTTTTTTCGTAATCTTCGTTATATGCTACATTTGCTACTGTTATATTATCTGTCGTACTAGTGCCGTTTTCATGAGGTGTTGTGCCATCAAAAATCATTCGGATTGTTCCATTTCCGTTTATTCTAATTATTCTCCAATAATATCCTCCAAACTTAACCCAGTTATCTGTTGGTGCTCCTGCAAAATAATATGTCTCTCCGTCATCATCATATTGTGTTTCGTTGAGGGATTTATAAATCACTCCTGTTGTTGTATCAGTCACAATTGAATCAAAATTAGACCTAGTTTTCCATGTGTTCATGTTTGCCATTATTGTTTCACAAGCTATTCCTTTACATGTATATTGTTTAACATCAAAATATAAATAACACTTCGTTCCTTTCTGAGTTAAATTACCAATAGTTACTTGACTATTACTATAAAGAATTGTAATAGAATTATTTTTATTTCCATTTACTGCACAATAACTTTTATCTTGGTTTAATTTATAACCATTTGATGGAACTGTATTACTTGCCTTATATTCTCCATTATCTTCAATATACATAGATACTAAATTTAAGTCTGGTACTGTATAATTAATTGTTCCTCTAGCAAGTTCAATACTCTGTGTAGTTCTATACTTAGCTCTAGATGTATTAAAAATTAATAGGGTAAGAAGCATAACTCCACATATAACTCCCATATAAAAATATTTATTTTTTCTTTTTAATGTTTTTAGTTTCATTTTTTGTTGCCTTTCTATCATAGAATTTTCTACTCTATATTAAAATTATATTATCAAGTATATTGAAAGTCAATAAAAATGTGAATAAACCCCTCAATTTAGTTTTGCATAAAAAACATATGCGAAAATATAATTGGTGATAGAAAATGTATAGTGATAGATTAAAAGAATTACGGGAAGAAGCTAATTTAACTCAACAAACTTTAGCTGATTATTTAAATATTGACCGAGGGCAATATGGCCATTATGAAAATGAATATGACTTAATACCAATTAAATATTTAATACAATTATGTGATTATTTTAAAGTGTCTTTGGATTATGTTTTTGGTTTTAGTGAGATTACTATATATAATAATGAAAAAGAGGGGAGCTTTTTAGATATAACTGGGATTAGACTTAAAGCTTTTCGGAAAGAAAATAAAATTACGCAAGATAAGATTGCCCAAGTTTTGAATGTAGATAGAAGTACTATTGCTAAATATGAAAGTGGACATTATCTTATTTCTACTTTATTTTTATATACGATTTGTAAAAAATATAATGTTAGTGCTGATTATTTACTGGGTAAAATAGACTAATAAAAAAAGAAGATTACTCTTCATGACAATTGCAGCATTCTCCACTACAAGTACATTCTTCAGTAGTTTCTTCTTTAATTTCTTCTTCTGTGTAGCTAATAGCACTTGTTGGACAAGCATCCATAGCACTTTTTAAATCATTACTATCTAAGTTATCTTGTGATATAG
Organism: uncultured Bacilli bacterium; assembly: GCA_934099115.1. Classification (GTDB taxonomy): domain Bacteria; phylum Bacillota_I; class Bacilli_A; order RF39; family UBA660; genus Caccenecus. The sequence goes on along the minus strand of CAKOPK010000011.1, from coordinate 3,397 downwards.
CATGTGATAAACCTTCATCATTAAATTCAAAATGTTCAGGGTCGATTGCTACACAAGCACCACAACCTATACATGCATCTTTGTTTACTTTTACTTTTTTCATATATAAATCTCCTAACCATTTAATTATAACAAAAGTTTTTTAAAATGCAATAATAAGTCCTTTTAAATGATGTAAAAATATGTTAAAATTATTCTAAAGGAAAGTGGCGTTATGAAAACAAGAATGCAAAAATATTATGACGAAGAAAATAATAATACATTACTTAGACAACAAAAGAATGAGAATCTTTACGAGAATATTGGCAACTATGAAGTAGATGATTATAAGATAGAATCAAATGCTACTGTGCTTGATGATAATGCTAAAAATATAGATGTTGAGAAAATAAAAAAAATACTAGATACTAAATATAATCAAACTCCTAAGAGAAGAAGTATTGTTATTGAAGAAGATACAGAAGAACCTGATGTTAGTTTAGATGAAACGAGAGAATATGATATTAATGCTATTTTAGAAAGAGCACGTAGTGAAAAAGAAGTAGATTATGAAAAAGAAAGATTAAAGAAATTAAGAGATACACAATATGATATTTTAAATAGTCTAGATTTAGAAGAAGAGAAAGAAGAAACTACTATTAGTGAATCTCAAGAAAAAGATAGCGATGAGTTAATGGATTTAATAAATACGATAACTGCTAGAGAATTAATTAAAAAACAAGATAAAGAAGAAGATACTTTAAATCCATTAGATATTTTGACAGACTTAAAGGGTAGCGATGATACAATTATTATTGGAGGAGCTCATGAACAAGAAAGTGTTGGGGAAACTCATCCAATTATGTCTTTAGAACAGGCTGATAAAATAAAAGAAGAAGTAATTCCTAAACAAGATTTATCAAATACTTTAGCTTTTACACAAAGTGATTTTGATGATTTTAATGATTTAAAAAAAGAAGTAAAATCTAATAAAGCTTTAATATATATAGTAATTACTATTGTTAGTATTGTTTTAATTGCAGGTTTAATCTTATTTTTGAATAAATTTTTAAATCTTTCTTTATTTTAATGCATATAGTTAAGTATGAAAACAGTTTTTAAAAGTAAACATAAGCATTTAAAAAATATAAACTATTATAAGATAGTTTTATCTTTTTTGTTAATTTTTATGTTTACTTTTTTGTTTCTTTATCAATTTCAACATAATATTAGTAAGCATTTAGTAGATATTTCTACTGCAGAAGTTAATAGAATTATGCATGGGTATATCACAGATAAGATTAATCATTCTATTTTAAACAGAGATAGTTTAAATGATATTTTAATTATTCATAAGAATAAGAATGATGAAATATTATATGTTGATTTTAATTTAGATAAAGCTTATCAAGTATTAGATACTGTTTCTAATGTTTTAACAGATTGCATTCATTCTATAGAAAATGGAGAAGTAGATATTCATTATTATAATAATGAATTGTCACATAAAGCTAGTTCTATTTTATTAAATATTCCCCTGGGAAGTGCAACTAAATCTTTTTATTTTTATGAATTAGGGCCTAAAATTCCTGTAGAGATTAATTTTATTGGTTCGGTTTTAACTAATTTAGAGACTAAAATAACTAATTATGGGCTTAATAATGCGTTAGTAGAAGTATTTGTTTATATAGAATTTCATAATCAAGTGTTATCTCCATTTCAGTATGAAGATGTAGTTTTAAAGTATGATACTATTATTGCTAGTATGATGATTGAAGGAAGTGTTCCTAACTTTTATAATGGTTCTATTGATAAATCTAGTGAAATTTATTCTAAAACTATTAATTAATACTTTCTTTTTATAATCTTTGTGTTACAATATCATTTAGGTGGTTTTGTGAAACATATATTTTTATTAAAAGAAGATACTTCTTCTGATTTTAGATTAGAAATTGAACGATTAGCTACATATTATAGAATGAATTATGCTATAGAAATAGCAAATATGGATAAAATGAAAGATATTATTCATTATTATAAAGATAAAAATGTAGTATTATATGCAGTTGGGGGAGATGGAACTCTTAATTTTGTTTTAAATGAAATGATAGGGGGAAATGCTACTTTAGGTTTAATACCAACTGGAACAGGGAATGATTTTTATCGTAAAGTGTTAGAATATCCTGATACAATACTTGATGTCAATGTTATGAGTGTAAATAATAGATATGGATTAAATATATTTAGTGTAGGAATTGATGCAGAGATATGTGCTAATGCTCAAAAATTTAAAAAATTTGGTCCTGCTTTAGCTTATAATCTAAGTATCTTTTATACATTTTTTAAATATAAGTGTAAAAATATAACTGTTAATGATGAAAAACTTGAAATTACTCTTTTATCTATTTGTAATGGATCTTATTATGGAAGAGGTTTTGCAATTTCTCCGAATTCTGATATTTTAAGTAAAAATGTTTTTGTTTATTTTGTTTCAGAAATGCAGAAATTAGAAATGCCTAGTTTTTTATTAGATTTACTTAGAACAGAACATTTTTATAACCCTTATGTTAATGTTGGTTTTAGCGAAAGACCAATACATATTCATTCTTCTTCTCCTTTATATGGTCAGTTAGATGGGGAAGAAATGCTTGATACTGATTATATTGTAGATCCTAAAAGTACTTCTGTTTCTTTTTTAAACGATAAGAGATTTGTTAGAGAATTAATAAAAAATAAAATATAGATGAAATATTAAGAGCAAATGATATTGCAAAAAGTTAGAATGAAAGGAAGAAAATAATATGGAACATGAAATGAAATTACAGCCTGAGTATTATAATTTTATACTTAATGGTACAAAAAGAATCGAAATTAGACTTTTCGATGAAAAAAGACAACAAATTAAAATTGGAGATACTATCAAATTTTTAAAAGAACCTGATTTGAATGAGTCATTTAATGCTAAGGTTACTGGTTTATTAAGATATAATTCTTTTGAAGATATGTTTAAAGATTTTGATATTTCTATTTTATCTGATAAATCTATGACAAAAGAAGAATTAATTGGTGTTCTTGAACAATTTTATACAAAAGAAAAACAAGAACAATATGGTGTTTTAGGAATTAGAATTGAATTATTATAAAAGATGGTAATGAGTTTATCTCTCAAAGCGATCTTTTTCTTTAAATTGTTCATCTACTTCAAAATGATATAAAAAACAACTTATGATGCACATTATGGCACAAAAGTATGGCACAAAATAAAATAAAAAAGAATATTATTTCTAATATTCCCTTGTAAACACTTGGTAGCGACGGAGGGGATCGAACCCCCGACCTACCGGGTATGAAAAATAAGCCCTAAATTAAATTACCGTTTATTTTTTACCGTTTCCCTTATTAAATAAGGCTTCGCTCC
>CAKOPK010000010.1 GCA_934099115.1 uncultured Bacilli bacterium | reverse complement strand
TGATGAAATGATTAAAATTAAAGATATTCAATTGGATATAAATAAAAATTATTATCAACTTAAATAATTATAAATTCTAATTCATAAAGCAAATCAACTTGTATAGAAGATTTGCTCTTTAAATGACATTCTAAGATTTGTCAACAACAAATTTTTGTGTTATATTAATGCATACTGAAAAGACACGAAATTTCTATTTTTTTAAAATTTTGAAATTATGTGCTTATTTAGTATATAATATTAATGTAATCAAGTGGTGTTGATTACTTATCTAATTGTTTGCATAGTACAAAAATTTGTCGAAGAAGCTTAGTTGTACATGCAATTGTTGCAACGTAATGATGTTTTCCTTCATTACGTTTTTTTCTGTAATAAATTTCAATATCATTTTCTATATGACATACTCTGGTAACACTTAGAATATTTAATATAGATACAAAAAGAATTTTTCTTAAATATTTGTTTCCAGATTTGGAAATTGGACCTTTTATATTAATAGATTTACCAGATTGTTTTATTGAAGGATCTAATCCACAGTACGCAGCTAATTCTTTTATGTTTTTAAATCTATTTATGTCACCAATTTCTGCGATTATTAGCGATGCTGTAAATTCACCGATACCAAAGATAGAATTAATACTTTCAAAGTATTTAGTTTTCTTCCCTAAAAATATTATTTTATTGTTTCTATTTCTTTTTGATAAGTATTAATTAATCTTGCAAGTTGTGACAGACTTGAAGTTATTTCATCATCTTTCGAAACAGATGGATAAGAGTTGATTGCATATTCTTTTATTGTTGCAGGTTTCTTTTTCCAATGTCTAAAACCATTCTTTTTAAAGAAAGTTTGCAATGTATCTATTCTAGTATTAGAAATAATATCAGCATGGGGATATTTTTCAATAAAACTTAGTGCCAAGTCACTATAAATAGTTTTCTTTTTAAATATTAACTCATATTCAGGAAAACACAAATAAACTAAATTTTTATATCTATTTTTCAAATTAACACATAGTTCATCTAAAGCACGATATTGTCTAGATAGAGCATTCATATTTAAATAAATATCATCTGGTTTAATATATTCTCTAAAATCAGTAGTAAAGAATAATTCTGATAAAGATATACAATCTAATTTATCGGTTTTTGTTTTTCTTAAGTTACGTTTATACATTTTTGAGTATAATGCATTAATAACAAATACTTTGAAGTTGTTTTCCATGAAAAATATTTCAACAGGTCTATGATAAATACCCGTAGATTCCATTATTACAGAAACATTATCTAATTTTTGCTTATTAATTTTATTAAGTAAATTAGTAAAATCATTAATAGAATGATTAATTTCATATGGTTCAATTAGAACTTCACCACAAGAACTAATTAAAGATACCATGCTTTTACCTTTAACCACATCAATGGCTAGAACACTTTGCATAAGCATACTTCCTTTCATATACGATTGAACTCTAGAATCTCAATATTCCTCATCACGCTTGTTATATAAGATTAAAAATTAATCCTCACATTCTAAAACTTGGATAATAAAAAGAAAAGAGCTAGGCCGTCATAGAAATGGATACAAAGACCCTTGGTATAATTTGCCTAAACTCAATCGCAGATATTTATATTCATTTTTATAAAAATGAATATAAATATTATAATGTAAATATCAAAAGTTTCAACTTGTCAAAACTAATCAATTTACAACTCAGTATTATACGTGATATAATATTATGTAAAAGGTAGTGATTTTATGGGTGCAGGTATATTATGTATCTTAATAGGAATATTTTTTATAATAATAAGAGGAGACTATAAAAAAATTCCAAATTCTAAAATAACTAAAGGCAATATATGTTCACTTGAATATGATTCAAGTACCGGAAGTGATTTACGTGGTTTTTATGCTTATATTCAATATTTCGTAGACGGAAAAGAATACTATATAAAGACAAGAAGTAAAGCTCGTGTAGGTTTTCACAAAGGTAAAAAAATGCTTGTTAAATATAATAAGGAAAATCCAGCAGAAGCTATGCATATTGGTGGATTTGGTGATTACTTGTTGGGACCAGGAATATTTATTATTTTGGGCATCTATATTATATTGTCTGAAGGATTAGGGATATTTCCATCAATTTTTAATTAGATTTTAAATATGGTAATAAAATTATTATGTTTAAAATGGTTTAAAAAGGGAATTTCCCTTTTTCACACCGTTATTGGCTTTGCCAATAGCGTAGTGTGTTATTACTCTTTTGTCAATGAATAATTTTAAATAAATTAAATATACTATATTGTGTCATGACATATTTGACAAAAATTAAAATATATGGTATATTTTAATTACTCATCTACCTAGTGTTAGAAGGAGCATCAGAAAAAGGATTGGTTTTGACCAATCCTTTTTCCGTGCTTATTTATATTTATTATATTCTTTTAATATGTCTATTTTTCTATCTTTTCTATCTACTACATATGCAGAAACTAATTGATAATAATTATTTCTTTTTTCCAAGATTACTATATAATCATATTCTTCAAAATATAATTTTGTACGAGATATTTTTCCTTTGTATGGAGCAGTCCATACTTTTATTTTAGAACAATTATTTAAACAAGTATTGCATTTTGAATGTTCAGTTATCATTCTGGATATAAAAGGAATAAATTTTACTCTTTCATTTTTATACATCCTAATTTTAAGTTTTTTATCCATTTCTGATATTATATGAAAAAAGCCTTGCACCTTATTATCTTCATAAGGTAATTCTCTTACTTTAACAGGAATATTATTAAAAGTAATTTCTTCATCCATTAAACTTTTTTTGAATATGGCATATGCTCTATCATGATAACTTCGCATATCTTCATTATTTATTTTTTCGATTGTTTCAAAGTTGATTTTATCACAATTCATTATTTTTGACTTCTCCAATGAAAGATATTAAATTTTTTGTTACTATTTGATGAATTCATAAATAGTGATACATTAAATTTTCTTTCTATGTAATCTACTAATTCTAATTTTGCACTACTTGTATTTAGGTTTCTTAATTTATAGCTAATAGCTCCAATAATCAAGTCAGCCAATTGTATTAATTGGACTTCATGTGAACGAATAGCCTGAACCTTGCTAACATTATATATATTGTAATGATTCAATATATCTTTTAATTTTTCATTTTTAATGCTTGAGCGTGTATCTTTTATATCTAAAAATATATTATAATTTATTATACTTTCCGATATTATATAATTGAAAAGGTAATAGTACATTTTATAATACCAATCATCATAAGTTTGATGAAATAATTCATGATCTAATGACTTTTTATCGTGTGCAATCCATCCCCTAAATGAAATATTTTCTTCAAACAACAAATCAACAAATTCTTTATACATATCCAGTTTTTTAGAAGATATTTTTGTCCATTTGATTTCAGTTGTTGGTTTTAATCCATGTCTTATTTTTATTTCTTTTATTTTATTAGTAATATAATTTTTATCTTTCTTTAAACAGTAAACACAACCTAAAACCATGAATTCAACATTATCATGCTCTAAATAACAACTTTCGTCAGCATAGGCATTTATTTCAATTTTTTTATTCATAAACATATCTCCTCCTTATTTGATTATACCACATATTTACCTTTCTAAATCGCCAAAACTATTGTCTTTAGTATAAAATTTATCTATATCAGCGTAATCAAATAGTTCTCCTTCTTTTGTAGTATCTATTGCTATATCATAAATGTCATCTTTGTCAAAATCATTATTATCATAATATTCTTTTATTTCGTTTGTAGTGGATTCTTTTGTCTTATCATTACCAATTTGTAGTAAATGTCTAAAGAAATCCTTAATTGCCTTTAAAATTGCTTGTATGTATGAAATAAGGTTATCGTTTTCTTTCTCAAGTTTTTCATTTTTCATTTTCAAGTATTTTACTTCTTTTTGTATATTCTCATTTTCTTTTTCTAGGTACCTATATGATTTAGCATACTCATCAACTTCTTTATAAACTTTTTGGATTTTAGGTTGTATTTCCATAACTTTTTTAGTTTGTTCTATAACTTTATTCATAGATTCAAAAGTATCTTTTTTAACTTTAACATATTCTTTATCAAAAATAGTTTCTTTGTTAGATTCCATTTTTTGTTCTAATTCTACCATTGATTTATTTAACTTTTCATTTTTTGAAGTAAGTTCTATATTTAGTTTTCTAGTAATTTTTTTATATTGTTTTATATCAATATGTTCATTATCGCTGTTCTTAATACCACGATCCAAATCATAACCATTATTAATCATTCTTTCGTGATATTTATCTTGTAATGTAGATAAATAATTTTTGTCTTTTATATAATATTTTTTAGATATAGTCCATTTTTCTTTGCCGCTTCGTTTATCATGTTTTCTTATTAATGGGACAACAACACAATGCAAGTGTGGTGTTTTTTCATCTAAATGTATTGTAGCATTTAATATTTGCCATTTCTCATAGCCAATATCTTCATAAACAAAATCCATACAACAATTAGCCCATTTAACTATTTCATCTTTAGACATATTTTTAAAGAATTCATTATCACTTGTAAATAGTAATTCATCTGCTATAACACTATTAGAATCATCTAACATTTGACTAAAATTTTTCTTTCGATTTTCTCTTTCAGTTTTTTGTTTTTCTTCGTGTTGTTTCTTATAGTCCTTAACTAAATCCATATAAGAATTATAGTCGTCTTTATATAGTGGTGGTACTAGATGAATATTATTAACTGATTTACTTTTACGAATATCGGGATTAGATTTATAAGCTTCTTTAGTTCTTGTGTTATGTGCTCCAATTTGTTCTAAATCTTTTAATTTGTTTATTGGTTCTACTCTAAATATCGCATAACTCATTATCACACATCTCCTTAAACTTTTCAAAAAAGCCTTTATATAACTGCTCGCCATATATATTTTTTATATCACTTAAATCAACAGTTATAATTCCAAGTTTTAATTTATTATCTTTATATTTCTTTTTATCATTAATAGCAATAATTCTAACTATTTTTTCAATATCAGCATTTGAAGAAAAACTTATATCACTTAAATCATCATCTGGCTCTACAAAATAATAATTTAGTTTATAATCACTACCTAGTGTTTCTGCTAATTTATTGAAGTAATTTTGGGCTTGTTCTATAGTTTTTAATTCTTTATTCATAGGTAGCGAATAACCATAGTCATCTTCAAATAAAAACCAATTTAAAGGTAATCCATAATCTCGATTATAATTAATTAAATCTAGCAAGAAACTAGTTCTAAAATGTGTTTCTTTAACTATAGTTTTATCTTCTTTTTTCTCTACTACTAAATTATCAATGTAAGTAGATAGTATTCTTTGCTTTTCTTCTCTTGATTTATTTAACCAGCCATAGATATTAGCAAAAAACTTTTCAGGTTTAACAAATGTATCAATGCTATGTTTGTCTTGTAATATAAGTAAATCATCTATAGTAAAACTTAAATTCTCATATTGTTTTTGCTCTTGATATTTCTTTTCTAATTCACTTTTTTGAAATTCAATATGTTTAATATCTTTATCAAAATCTTCTAACTTCATAATACCTTTGATATATGCTGTTTTAATTCCATCTAGTTGTTTATCTAAATCTTTAATTTGTTTATCATAGTCTATTTGTTTATTATCAAATTTTGATTTGATAAATGGGGTATAATAATCATTTATAAGCTCATCAGTTTTAGTAAGTTCAATTATACTACCAAGCATATTTTCTTCTATTTCTTGTTCTTTAAAACTTGTTTTACAATGTTCACATTTATAGTAGTAATACTTCTTACCATTCTTTTTAGCTGTAGCACTTCCGCCTAGAAATCTACCACATTTAGAACATACTAATTTATTTGTAAAAAGGTAAGTTGCTGTTCTTTTATAATGCCTAGCATTTCTTAATTTTTGATACTGACAATTATTCCATTTTTCTTTTGATACTATTGGCTCAACAACATCTTCATAATATGTAGGGTGTTTTGTTCTTTTTCCATTTACAAAATCACCTTTATATAGTTCATTTGATAATATCTTTTGTATTGTAGTGTCATACCAATTTGTTTTACCCAAAACTTTTGCTTTATTAAATATATTAGCAATAGTTTGATGACTTTTTCCCTCTAAATATAAATTAAATACTCTAACAACAATATCTTTTGTTAATGGGTCTAGAACTAACTTCTTATTATCTCTTTTAAAACCTAAAGGGGAACGATTTGGAATATGACCTGACTTAATAGCAACTACCATACCAAACTTCGTTCTTTCAGAGCATTTCTCAATTTCATTTTGAGATACACTAGTCATAATCCTCATAACCATTCTACCATTTGAAGTAGTAGTATTAGATTCATCAGCCATACAATCAATATCACATTCGTAATCATTAACAAACTTCATTAATTTTTCAATATCATATACAGAACGAGTTAATCTATCTAATTTAAAAGCAACTATAACATTTATTTTGCCATCTCTCATATCTTGCATCATTTCTTGATATGCAGGTCTTTTATCATTTTTCACACTTATTCCTGGGTCTTTATATACTTTATAAACTTCATATCTTTTAAACTTACAATATTCAATAAAGTCTTTCTTCTTGTTCTCCCATAGAAAATCCTTCTCGTGCTTGGTCGTCAGTAGATACTCTTACATAAACACCACATCTCATAGTTTTCCTCCTTTCATTAAATTTCGAGGAATATTAAAATACTTCTCATATGTTTCCTCACAAATAAGCAAAATGTATAGTTTAAAATTAAAATTTTTTCAAAAATTGTGTAATTTCTTTAATATTGTACTTTTGATTATGTTCTTTAATATAAAAAGACTTATTTGATATTTCATTAACTTTGCATTCTAGTATTGTAAGAGTAGTAGGATATGTAATTTGGTATTCAGTAGGTATTATTACTTGTAGATTGGTGTGCAAGATAGTTTTAATTTTTCCTAATTTAACTGTATATTTAAAGTCTTTTAAGATGCCAGTTAAATCTTTACTAGCTTTTAAATTTGCAATTACTTTAAATTCAAGCATGAAAAAAGTCCTCCTTTCTGTGATAAGAGAACTTTTAAAGTTTTATATAAAATAAAAACTTACGAACAATTAAGTCCGTAAGTTGATTTCAAATGGAGCAAGTAAGCAGATTCGAACTGCCGTCTCAACCTTGGCAAGGTCGCATACTAACCACTGTACTATACCTGCAAGCACATATTGATAATACCAAAAAGCAAAAAAAAAATCAAGGAAAAATTGCAAATTTTATCATAATAGTATATAATATCTTATGTAAGAAGGTTGGTTATGAAAGATAAAACAAAATTTTTAAAAGAAAAAACAAAAATTACATTTCGTAAAGCCCGCAAAAGTATTATAGAATATATTGCAACAAATCGTCTATTTATAACTTACGTAATACTTTCTATGTTAGGGTTAATGCTAATAAGAAACTTTACAGTTGGCAACATGTTTAGCTTTAAAGCTTTTATTTCTGATTTTGCATTAGTATTAATAATAGGCTCTTTTGGCTACTTTGTTAAACCAAAAAATCAATTTAAATATTTCTTTATAGTAATTTTAATTTTTACAATTATGGAAGTTATAAATTCTATTTATTACACATTTTACATTTCTTTTGCATCTTTAGGAGAATTAGGAGTAGCAAAACAAACAGAAACAGTTATGGGTTCTATTTTTGAACGCTTAAAAATAACCGATGTAATTTATATTATATTTCCATTTATTTTCTATTTTATTCATAAAAAAATAGTTAAAACATCTTACTATAATTTTATTAGTTTAGTAGAAAAAGGGAAAAAAATGTTTGTAGTAACTATATTAGTAGGAAGTTTATCTTTAGCATATACTTTCACAACTGCAACAAAATCGGATTACTCCCGTTTAGCAAAACAATGGTACCGTGCTTATATAGTAGAACGTTTTGGTTTAGTGCTATATCAATGTAATGATATAATTCAAACTTTAACTCCAAAATTTAGTAGTTTATTTGGCTATGAAGAAGCTGTAAAGAAATTTACTGCCTACTTTACAAGCGAAGATATAGACAAATATAGCAAAAAAAATAAATATACAAACATTTTGGATGGTTATAATGTAATTTTTATTCACATGGAAGGAATGGAAACATACTTGATGAGCTTAGCAATGAATGGAGTAGAAGTTACACCAAATCTTAATAAACTAGCCAAAGAAGGAATGTTCTTCTCTAAATTCTATCCTCAAGTTAGTATTGGAACCTCTAGTGATACAGAATTTACTCTACTATCTAGCTTAATGCCAGCTCAAAGTGGAACAATATTTACAAGTTATTATGATAGGGATTATATTACTATTCCTAAGTTATTAAAAGAAAAGGGATATTATACATTTAGTATGCATGGTAATTATAAATCAATGTGGAATAGAGCGAATGTTCATCCAAAATTAGGATATGATGATTTGTATTTTGAAGAGAAGTTTACTTATAACAAAAACCTAAATGACCCTAATAATATGGATGTAATAAATTTAGGGATAAGTGATAAACTATTCTTTAAACAAGCAGTTCCAATGTTAGAAGAAATTGAAAGTGAACACAAAAATTACATGGGAACAATTATTACTTTATCTAATCACTCACCATTCAAATTCTTAGATAAATACGGTGAATATGATATGTCAACAACCTATAAAAACTGTGACAGCGGGGTATGTACAGAAGTTACAACAAATTATTTATATGGAACAGCAGTAGGAAATTATATCATGAGTGCCCATTATGCAGATTCTGCTTTAGGAGAATTCTTTGATTATATTAACAATTCAGAACATTTTAAAAATACTGTGTTTGTATTATATGGAGACCATGATGCAAAATTATCAAGATCAGAAGTAAATTATTTATATAATTACGATTATAAAACTGGAGAATTAAAGAGTGAAGAAGACCCAACATATAAGAGTTATGATTATTATGACCATGAATTAAATAAAAATACACCATTAGTTATCTGGACCAAAAATAGTAAATTACGAAGTGTTTTAAATGGTAAGGTAGATTATGTCATGGGTATGTATGATGTAATGCCTACTTTAGGAAATATGTTAGGAATTAAAAATGAATTTGCTTTAGGACATGACATATTTAATATAAAAAATGATAATTTAGTAGTATATCCAAATGGTAACTTTACAACGAATTTAATTTATTATAATAATTCAACAGGTCAATCTAAAATAATTAAAGAAGGTGCAGAGTTATCGAGTGATTATATCAGTAATTTAGTTACCAAAACAGAAGATATTTTAGAAGTATCAAATGCTATAGTGGTACATGATTTAATTAAAGAAGAAGGCGACAAAGTATTAGCAAAAAAGAATGGAGTAAATGAATAATGCAAAAAAAGTATAAAATAGGGTTAGTTATTATTGTGGTACTTATTATATTTTTCGTAGGTATAGGAGTATCTAGTTTATTTTTTAAGGAAGATGAACCGGAAAAGCCAAAAAATGTAACGAATATTATTTCTAATATTTCTAATTACGGCTATTCTCTTGACGATAGAGATACCAAATATATGAAAGAGACATTTAAAGAGTTAGAAAATATATTAAACGCTGATGACATAGATGAAGAAGCATATGCTGAAGGTGTTGCCAAATTATTTGTAATTGATTTTTATACTTTAAGTAATAAAATAAATAAATATGATGTTGGTGGCTTAGAATATATTTTTAGTGCTAAACAAGAAGAATTCAAAATAAAAGCAATGGATACACTTTATGGAAGTGTTACAGATAATACTTACAAAGACCGTGTTCAAGAATTACCAGAAATTACAAATGTTGAAGTAATAAATAAAGAGCAAACAAGCATAACATTAAATGAAGAGACAAAAGAAAGTTACAAAATAACAATGAAGTATACCTATAAAAAAGATTTAGGATATGATAATGAAGGAACAGTGTATTTAGTTAAAAATAATGATAAATTTGAAGTAGCTATTTACAATCCTAATATTTAAACGACATAATAAGAAAGAAGTGATGATATGAAAAAATTTGACCCCATTGATATATTCTTTATAGCGCTTATTACAGCCTATTTTACAACACTATTTTGTATCATAATCACTCTAATTATTATGAAAATAAGTTCAATAAGTAAAAATAAGAAAGTAGAAATTGAAGAACCAATTCTTATAGAAGAAAAGAAATCAAAAGAAAAACGTGCAAAAAAGAAAAAGATTACAATTGTTATACCAAAGATAAATTTCCGAAAGTATTACAGTAAAATGAAAGAAAGATTTAGTAAAATAATTCATTCTAAAGCTTTCCACAAACTATTCATGAAAGAAGTACAATCTAAACCTGAAAAAGAAATAAAAACAGTAAAAACTCTTGAGGTATCTAAAATAAAAGTTAAGGAAGAGGCAAAACCAAAAAAAGAAAATTTAAAACTTCCTGAAAAAAGTGAGAACAAAGGGAAAAATAAAGAAACTCCTAAAAAGAAAACTAACACTAATAACAGTTCTAAAAAAACTAAAACAGCAGCAACTAAGAAAAATGGAACTAAGAAAAAAGCAACAAAAAAAGCACCAAGTAAAAAACATAGTGCAAGTAAGAAAAAGACTACAAAAAGTACCAAAAGAAACACTAAAAAGAAGGCTAAATAGCCTTTTTTAATAACCTTTTTTCTTATAATAGTCAAATAATTCTTTGAAACGATTATAGTGAACAATTTCTCTTTGCCTTAAGAATAATAAAATTCTAATAATATCTTGATCAGTAGTAAGATTAATTAAATTTTCATAGGTAGCACGAGCTTTTTGTTCTGCAGCCATATCTTCAGAAATATCTGCAAGAGGATCACCAGTAACAGCAAAATAAGTTACTGTAAATGGATTACCACTAGCATCTACAGGATAAACTCCCTTGCCGTGATCTGCAAAAGTACTACCAAGACCAGCGTCTTCTAATTCCTTGATACTAGCATCCTTTGTAAGTTGATGTACCATGCTTGCAATCATTTCGCAATGGCCAAGTTCTTCTGTTGCAATATCATTTAGTAAAGCCTTTCCATAATCATCAGGCATACTAAATTTTTGTGAGAAATATCTCATTGCAGCTCCTAATTCTCCATTAGCACCACCAAATTGTGTAATTAAATATTTTGCCATTCTAAGATCTTTTTTACGAATATTAACAGGAAAATTAGTGTGTTTTTCATACTTAAACATACATACTACCTCCACGGTTATCCCAAGGCCAAGGGGAGTTAATCCAATTAAATTTTAATCCAGTTGCCTCATCAACATCAAGAGGGCCATAAGTTTTGGTATATTCTTCACATAATCTATCTTTATCCTGAACATATTTTTTAAATAATTGAAATAAATCTTTTCTATCAGGATGTAAGTCTAAATAAAGATTTAAATCATTAATAGCAAAACTTAAAGCCATTATTTCATATAGTTTCTTCTCTTGCTCATTCGCTGGAGTTAATTTAAAATAAGTCAAATTCTTATATGGCTCATACTCATCTCTAAACATATTTCCCCTTAAGAATCCTTCCATAGGTTCTAAAATATTACTAAAATCTACATCAGGAACAAAAAGAGAAATATTTACATCAAAATCATTATCTTCAAATAACATACTTTTCTTTCCTCCTAAAATATAGTATGTTAACCCCAATTTAATGAATAGACAAAAGCCTATAAAAAGACAATTTTTAGAATTTATTAGAAAAGATGAAGCAAAAAGTTGCAAAAGCTTCCCACTTGTGATATTCTATTAATAGAATAATAAAGGTGGCTGAAGAACTATGCAAAGAGAGGTTTTTAATAATATAGACTTATTAATTGAAATGTCTGGCAATACAAAAAGTATAGATGACTTAAATACAGAATTAATTACTTTAAAAAATAATATTAAAAATAAACAAGAGCAAATAGAAGACTTAAAAAGCATTATGACAGATGCTCGTTATTTTAATGCATCTAATGAATTAGTAGACAAAAATATTGAAATCAGCCTAAAGAATAAGCTAACAAGATTAAAACGTAAACTAAAAGAAATGGAGAATAACTCTACAAAAATAAAGGAAAGAGAAGAAAGTCTTCATAATGAGATTAAATCTTTAAAAGAAACCCTTAAAAAGAACAAAGAATATATATTAGTCTTAGAAGAAAAAAGCAAAACTGCTAATGTAAATAATTATTATAAAGAATTATTACAGAAAGAAAATAAAAATAATGCAGAATTAATAAACCTTTTAGATAATAAAGAAAAAGAATATAAAGATGTTTTAAAAGAATTAGAATTAACAAATCAAGCAATAAAAGAAATAAATGCCAAAATAGAAAATGAAAATAATCGTTTAAATGATATATTAGACAACTTAAAAAATCCAAATGCTTATATTGATGAAGATTTAAAGAAAAACGATACAGAAAAGTTAGAACAATTCCAAAAAGAACTAAGTGAATTAGAAAAAAAGGAATTAACAATTTTAACGAATGCTGCAATGATTGGTAGCGATGCTAAAGAACTAGTCGCAGATAATAAAATAAAAGATGCTCTTGCAAAGATAAGAGAATTAGTAACAATTGTTAAGACTTGTCCATATATGGATATCACTAATAGAAGTATCTTAGATGAAGAATTAGAGAAAAAAGAAAATGCTAGAATAGAATTATCTAATTTAATGGATAGTAAAAACTATGATGGGATAAATAGTATTGCTCTAAAAAATCGTATCGAATATATTGAATTAGAACTTAAAAATAAAGATGTCGAAATAAAAAATTTAGAAGCTAAAAGAAATGACCTAGATGAATTTATAAATGCCAATTTAGGTAAAAACATTGATTTATTAGAACAAGAAAGTCTAAATTTAACCAATACGATTAGTGAATATAAAGCTTTACAAAAAGAAAAAGATAAATTTTCTAAGAAAGATGCTTCTTTACTAATGGCAATTACTAAAAAAGAAAAAGAATTAAAACTAATAAATGATATTTTAGAAAACTATAAAAAAGAATTAATTCGAAAACTAAAAAGGACTAACGAAATAACAAAATTAATAGAAGAATTACAAAAAGATAATAAAAGCCAAGAAGACGAATTATCTTTATTAAAGAATATTTCTGATTTAGAATTTAAAACAAAAGACTTAATGGAAGAAGAAAAAGACAAAGAAGAATTAAGAAAATTAAATGATGAAATAAAAGCTTTAAAAAAACGACAAAATTATGATAGAACACCTGATGAAATATATGACCAGATTGAAATGCTTCTAGCAAGCTTTAAAGAACCAACAGAAACCCTTCTTCGTAGTGAAAGAAATAAAGCTAAAAACTTAGAAATAGATAGTTTATTTGAAAATAAAGAAGAAATTCCAAGCAATCGTATTAAAGTAATAGAAATGATACCAGCTACTACAATTAAAAAGAAAATGGAGGAATTTTAAATGGGGTTAAAAATAAATAATATCATAGTTTTAGAAAATAAAGAACAATATATTGTTTTAAATGAAGCAATGGTATATGGCAAAAAATATTTTCTAGCAATGGGGTTAAATGAAAATAGAGAAGTTATAAATAACAGTGTTGTTATTTTAGAAGAATATGTAAGTGGATTTGACACATATGTAAGTAAAGTGGTTGACAGTGAATTAATTAGCATTCTAACTAGAATGTTTAAAGCACAATTATAATCATTTGAAAAACAGTTGTATTATAATCCACTTTTTTGATATAATTAGTATACGCAAAGTTAGGAAGGTGTAAATATGACCATAGCAAGTATTTGGGAAATAATTACAAAAATAATAGATATAGGAATAGTATGGTTAGCATTCTATTTTATCTTAAAAAATATCAAGAATAATATTAAAATGGTTTTAATCTTTAAAGGAGTAATCTTAATATTAATTGTAAAATTAATAAGTAATGTATTAAATCTATATACAGTAGGTATATTATTACAATATTGCGTTGAGTGGGGACCACTTGCCATAATAGTAATATTCCAACCAGAGATAAGAAGTGTTTTAGAATCTATTGGTAGAACTCAGTTATTAGGAAGACATAAAATATTGACAATTGATGAAAGAGAAAAAGTAGTATATGAACTTATGCGTTCAATTGAATATTTTAAAAGAAACCGTATCGGAGCTCTAATTGTAATCGAAAGAGAAATATCTTTACAAGAATACATAGAACCAGCGACAAAAGTTTACGCTGATTTAACAAGTGATTTACTTGAAACAATATTCTTCCCTAATGGACCACTTCATGATGGAGGAGTTATCATAGAGGGTGATAGAATTACAGCAGCAGGTGCAGTATTTAAAACTAGTATGAATCAATCTATTTCTAAGAGACTAGGAACTAGACATAGAGCGGCTTTAGGAATCGCTGAAGAATCTGATGCCATTGCCTTAGTTGTTTCAGAAGAAAATGGTAGATTAAGCATTGCTGTTGATGGAGAATTAAACTACAATTTAACTCTAGATGAATTTAGAATGTTATTAATTGATGCTCTAAGCCCAAAATCAGAAATTTTCTATGAAGCAGAAGACAAGAATAGTGCAGGTGATGAATAATGAAAAAAATAGGAAAAATAATAAGTGGCTTTTTTATAGCTATTTATCGTGTAATAGATAAATTCATTGTAACACCAATAAGTAGATTAATATTTAATATTCGTGAATATTTAAGAACCCATAATTTAAAATTAGAATACTTTTTTAATAGACCTAATTTTATGATTTATGTATCATTAATATTAGCAGTTATTATGTTCTTATTAATAGATTCACGAGTAATAACTTTAGTAGAATCTGAAGCAGAAGTAATGACAAATATTCCTGTAAAAGTAAATTATAATGAAGAAGCATATGTGGTAGAAGGAATACCAGACACCGTAGATGTTGTCTTAATTGGTCGTAAGAGTGATATTTATTTAGCAAAACAATTAGGGACAAATGCAGTTATATTAGATTTATCTGATTATGAAGCAAGAGATTCTGCTTATAAAGTATATTTATCTTATACCAAATCAATTGATTCTATAACATATAAATTAGACCCATCTTATGTATCAGTAACAATTAAAGATAAAATAAGTGTTACCAAATCATTAGATTATGATTTAGTAAATGAAAGTTATTTAAATGAAAAATTAAGTGTAGAAAATGTAGAATTATCTAAAAATGAAGTAGTAGTAAAAGGTAGTGAAGATACACTAAATAAAATATCTTCTGTAAAAGCTTTAATAGATTTACAAAATGATAGTCTAAAAGATGCTGGAACATTTGAATTAGATGATATAACAATTGTAGCATATGATGCTAAAGGAAGAATAATTAATAATATTGAAATAGTACCAACTAACTTAACAGCATCCGTAACATTAGATACTTATTCTAAAAGTGTTCCAATAAAAGTATTAACAACTGGAAACTTAGTAACAGGAAAATCTATCGCATCTATTTTAATAAATAATAATACTAGTCATTCCCTAACGATATATGGAGACAGAGAAACAATAAATGGTATATCAAGTGTACCAGTTACAGTAAATGTATCCGATGGAGGAACATCTACAAAAACATATAATGTAACAATAGCAAAACCAAGTGGAGTTAGAGCTTTAAGTGAAAAGAAAGCAACTATTACAGTAACATTTGGTGATGAAAAGCAAAAAGAAGTAGAAGTATCTACGATTTCAAGTAAAAACCTATCAAGTAATTTAACTGCTAATATTGTAGGAACAAATAGTGTTAAAGTAATTGTAAAAGGTGTACAATCAGTGATAGATGCTATTACGGAAGATAACATAAATGCTTATATTGACCTAGAAAACTATACAGCAGGAGAATATGACGTTCAAGTTAAAATAGATAACGATGACCCAAAAGTAAATTATGTAGTATCTTCTACAGTAAAAGTAAAAATAACAAATTAAAAGAAGCCTCTAACTTAAGTTAGAGGTTTTATAGTTTACTATTATTTTTAATATTTATTTTTTAAAGCTTTCGCATACACTTTTAAAACATCCGCAGCAAATACTTCTTTAGAATATTTATGCACACTATTTTTAGCATTTATAGCCATATCAGAATACAATTGCAAGTTATTCTTTAATTGATATATTCTTTCTATAAATTGCTCGTTACTAGTAATTAAATACCCATTATATTGGTCCTCAATCATTTCTCTAAAACTTTTATCATCAATACAAATAGTAGGTATAGAAGAAGCTAAAGCCTCAATAATAGTTAATCCTTGAGTTTCTGATTTAGAAAAAGAAACCATAACGGAGAATAAATGATAATAAATAGGAACTAAATCATAAGAAACACTACCAGTAAAAATAACATTATCTTTAATATTTAGTTTTTTAACTAATTCTTTTAAATTATCTAAATCTGGACCATTACCTACAATTATTACTTTAAAGTTTTTATTTTCTTTTATTAATAGGGAAGCATTTTTAAGTAAAACATCTAAACTTTTTTCTTTAGCAACTCTACCAATAGAACCAATTACAAAATCATGTTCTTTAATTTTATATTTTTTCTTTAATTTTTGAATTTCTTTATTCATTTTATCATTTCTAATAAATTTATCTGTATCTATACCAGATGGTATAACATGAATATTTCTCTTAATATGATATTTATCTATAAATAAATTTTTAATCTTATCAGTAGGAACAATTAATTCATCACATTTCTTATCACAAAAATATTTAGTAATAGAAATAGCAAGTTTCTTTCCTAAATTATCAAATATACCATGAGTTACATAATATACATAATCTTCATATAAAGTATGATAAGTATGTACAACTGGTATTTTTAATTTTCTAGCTACAATTCTAGAAAAAACTCCAATTCCAAATTCTGTTTGACTATGTATAATATTCGGTTTCCATTCTTTAATAATCTTCATCGCTTTTCTAGAATATATACCAGTTAAACGTGTTTCATATATACCGGTTTTAATACCAGGTATATAAATAATTTTTTTATTTTCATCATATATAAATCTATTATTTTTTAAATTAGCAGTTATAATTAAAACTTCATGATGCATATTTTCTAAAGCTGTTTTAAGCATCTTAATACTTGTAGTAACTCCTGAAATATATGGTTCATAAGCATCTGTAAAAATTGCTATTCTCATACTACTTACCTCACTTATATATAAATTATAACACGTATAATTTAAGATGTAAATTGATGGAATTTCTACAATCATCAATTTATGGTAGAATAAGTTCTAATTAATCCATATGAAATTAATCATAACTTAAATGATTTTAAAAATTTAGATAAAAGAATTAAAAAATTAAATGTATTTAATGATATTGCTGTTATTATGGAATCAACTGGTATTTATCAAATGCGTCATTAATCCAATATACTCTAAAATGTATAAACAAAATCTAAGAAAAACTAAAACGGATAAAGAAGATTGTTTAAAATTAGCTGAATTATTTTTTATTAAAGATTTTAAAGAATATATTGAACAAGAACAATTTTATTTAAATCTTAATGCTATTAGTAGAAAATATAATACTTTGATTGAAGCTCAAACTAGACTTAAAAACGAATTTAGAAATGGAGTCTATAAAGTATTTTCTGAGTATGAAAAATTGTTTAAAAAAAGCTAAATTAATAAAAGAATATACTTCTAATTCATATCCATCAGTTTCTAGAAATGATGATTAATAATTTAATTATTACAATTGAGTTGCTATTAAATTATATAAAACAAGTTGAAAATTTAAAATCAAAACTAATTGATAAAGCCAAAAGAAGTTATATGTTTAATCTAATAAATTCTATAGATGAATTGGAGAATTTACTACTTCCTTAATTATTGCTGAATTAGGAGATATTTCTAGATTTGATAATTTTATTTGTTACGGTTCAAAATATAATTCCAATTGCCTCAAGAAATTTTCCTGATAATGATATTTTACTTTATTACAGAAAAAACGTAATGAAGGTAAACATCATTACGTTGCTGTAGTGTCTTCTCATCGTGCATTACTATATCACAAAAATTTATACTTGACAAATATTAGAATGTCATATATAAGATAAAAAGAAAAATAGGGCTCCATCAATAAGACAGTGCCCTTGCAAAAGTAAATATAAAATAAATACTTTTTCCTCGCATAATCATAGTATCATATAACAATAATTATGTCAAACTATTTTCTTCAATATTTACATTATAATATTTTTTAATAATTTTATTAAAATATATATATATTGATTTCAATAGTTCATTATTATTATAGTAATCTTTATGCAAAACTATTCTTTTATAAAATAAATTATCTATATCTTTAGTAATATTTTCTTTTATTCCTACACTAGTTACTATTTCATTAAACATATATAGAGTATAGGTGATTTGCCTTATTCTGGAATTACTTAATTTATTATCTCTTGTTTCCTTTTTTATATCACAATTATTCAAATAATTGATAATTTTATAATCTGGCACAAAATTATTGTCTTTTTTATCTAATTCACATAAAATGTATGAATTATGTGCAACCGCATTTCGCAATTTACATATTTCTCTTAAGATAAAAATATTTTTTAATTCATTTTTTAAGTTATATTCTTTCGAAAAAAATTCATAAAAATTAACTAACTCACCAAAGGTAATTATTTCTAAAAATTCCCAAACAGGAATATTTTCTAATTTTTTATCTTTATCAAAGTCATATTTAGAAAAAATTTTATCATAATACACACTTCCTACTTTTGTAAGAATACTTTTATGTACTTTTTTTGGGAACTTTTCGTTTTTAAAATCGTTCTCTAAATACATATTAACAATTCTGTATCCATTCTCTTGATTTATATTTTCTATTATGTTTAAAATTCTTATTTTTAGGTAATGTTCTATATCTATAATCATATTAAATAAAAGCAGTCGCATTTTGTAATCAATAATAGCCAAGTCTTTTAAATAAGCAAAATCTAAATCTATAAATTTATCAGCAAATTTCCCATTAATTAAATATCTTTCAAAATTGTGTTTATATGCAGTTATATTATAATAATTATTATTATATCTAAGATATTTTTCAGCTTCTTTTTCTGATATTTTTTCAAATTTAATATTTTTTTTCTTCAAGTATCCAATCATTTCTGATATTGGCATAATGGGATTTAACCTGTTTTTTTCTATAGCATTCAATAAATCACTTCCTAACTGTTTCATAGTGTATCAAATTTATAAAAAAAAGTCATTAATTTTAAAACGGAAGTGAAAAGTTTAATTATTTACATGAATTTTTAATTTAACTTTTTCATCGATTCTAGTTAATAAATAATCACAAGAAATATTAAATATTTTAGAATATTCTATTAAAAAAGAAGTAAGAATTAAATTTTTACCATTTTCATATCTAGAAATAACCCCATTATCTGTATGTAATAAATTAGCAAGTTCTGTTTGAGTATAACAATTTAATTTTCTAACTTTACGTAATCTTTTAATATGTTCTTTATAATCTATACTATTTTTCATATTAGGATATTTAATAGTGTCCGATAAACCTAAAACAAAATCTACAGAAACATCAAAATAATTACAAAATAAAATTAATCTTTTTAAAGGAATAATATTTTCTTCTGTTTCCCATAAAGAATAAGTACTTTTAGCAACTCCTAATATCTTAGCAACCTCATATTGATATAAATCATTATCATTTCTAACATATCTTAAATTCATCATTTATATCTCCAACCTTTAATTAAAATTCTATATAATAATTCTGATATTTGATATATAGTATTTGCAAAAAAAATAAATAATTTGAAAATAACATATAATTATTGCTTTTTACTAAATAATATTGTATAGTAGAAATATAAAGTAAAATATATGATATTTATATGTATATAAGTTTTGACAAGTTTTGTCGAACGTAATGAAATTATATTTTATATGTATTATAATCTAAAAAAGTAAAGGAAGAGTAGAATGAAAGAGAAGAATAAAAAATTAATAATTATAACAGGAATATTATTATTTGGAAGTTTAGCTTTTGGCCATTTTACTTATAAAGATATATTAAAAGAAAATAATAAAGAAGAAGTAGTATCTGAAAATAAATCCATCGCAGCTTTTATTAAACAAGATGATGGAACATATAAAGAAACAGAAGTTATACCAACAGATGGTTATATATTAAATGAAAAGAAAAGTACCTGTAGTAATGGAGCTAAAGTAAGATGGGAAAACAATGAATTAATAACATCAAACTTAACAAAGAATGGTACAAAGTGTTATTTATATTTTGATGTAAAAACAATAACTATTCAAGATATTTTAGCAAATAAAACAGTTAGCACTAGAACTGATTTTAGTACCATATTAAGTACTGATACAACTGGAACAATTTATACAGCAGCAGATGATTATGGAACAAGTTATTATTTTGCCGGAAATCCAAGTGATAATTGGGTCAAATTTGGAGGCTTCTATTGGAGAATCATTCGAATAAATGGCGATGGAACCATAAGAATGATTTACCAAAGAACTGCCGCTAATACAACAGGAGACGGAACACAAATAGGATACAGTGCCTTCAATAGTAGTGATAACAATAATATGTATATAGGATATCAATATACAAGTGGTTCTGTTCACGGAAATGGAACAAATAGTACAATCAAAGGAGTATTAGATAGCTGGTATAATAGTAATCTAAGTAGCTATGCAAGTAAAATAGCAACAGGAGGAGGAGCAGCCTTCTGTAATGATAGACAACCAAGTACAAGTAGTTCAAGTTTAAATGGAAGTGGAGGAACTGGAACCACTGAAACATATTATGCGGCATATATAAGGCTAATAACAAATAAAGCCCCAACATTTAAGTGTGCAGATACAGGAGACAGATTTGCAACACCTATAGGATTAATAACCACGGATGAAATAGCCTATGCTGGAGGAGTATATGGAACAGATAATTCAGCTTATTACTTATGTACGGACGAGTTCTACTGGACCATGTCTCCGTCTGATTATAGCCACGGTAGTGCAGGCGTGTTCCTCGTGGATCTCATTGGCAGCTTCGACACCTACCGCATGACCGACGACGGTGGTGTGCGTCCAGTAATCAATCTGAAAGCTAATACAACATTTGCAGATGGAGGAACAGGTACAGCAGATAATCCATATGTAGTTTCATAATTTTAATAAATACTCTGATAAAATAAAGCAGAAGTAAATAGAATCTAAAAAGTAAAGGAAGAGTAGAATGAAAGAGAAGAATAAAAAATTAATAATTATAGTAAGTGTATTGTTATTATTTGGAGGATTATCTTTTGGATATTTTGCTTCTAAATTTTTATCAGGAGGACAAGGAGCTACAGCTAGTGGTAAAACAGCAACTATAAATGGAGCAAAAGTAACAGTAACAGGCAATCTAGAATTTAATGATTTAAGTATATATCCAGGACATAAGAATGTATCGAGTATTACAGTAACAGCTACTGGTAATAATGAATTAATACCCTATAATCTAATCTGGACAGGAACAAACTCTTTAAATACAACTCTAAAATATACAGTATATAAAACAAGTCAAAGTATTGATGTAAAAAGTAATTGTGAAGTAAAAACAAAAGTAGTAAGTGGAGCTCAAATAATTAATGAAGAATGTAATCTAACCAATATAGATAGTTTAGGAGATGTTATTTCTACCGGAGAAATAACAACTAATAATAGTTCAACAAAAATAACTATCGCAGGGGATGAATTTATAACTGCAACAGCAAATGGAGATACAAAATATTATTATGTAATATTAGAATATCCAAACTTAGAAACAAGTCAAAACGAAGATATAGGTGGAACATTTAATGGAGAAGTATCAGTAGAAGGAAGAAATGCTAAAGCAGATATCAATATCTTAGCCACTTATATAAAACAAGATGATGGAACATACAAAGAAACACAAGATATACCACAAAGTGGATACACATTAAATTCAGAGAAAAGTACTTGTAGTAATGGAACTACAATGAGATGGGAAAACAATGAATTAATAACATCAAACTTAACAAAAAGTGGAACTGATTGTTCTTTATATTTTGATAAAAAACCATTAACAGTTCAAGATATCTTAGCAGGTAAAACAGTTAGTACTAGAACAGATTTTAGTACCATATTAAGTACAGATACAACAGGAACCGTATATAGTGCAGAAGATGATTATGGAACAAGTTATTATTATGCAGGAAATCCAAGTGATAATTGGGTTAAATTTGCGGGATTCTATTGGAGAATCATTCGCATAAATGGAGATGGAACCATCAGAATGATTTATAATGGACCAACAACAGATCAAACAGGAGAAACAACCCAAATAGGAACCAGTGCATTTAATACAAATTATAATGACAATATGTATGTAGGATATCAATATACAAATGGTGAAGTACATGGAAGAGGAACAGACAGTACAATCAAAGGAGTATTAGATAGCTGGTATAGCAGCAATCTAAGTAGCTATGCAAGTAAAATAGCAACAGGAGGAGGAGCAGCATTCTGTAATGATAGAACACCATATAGTGGAAGTGGTACAGGAACAGCCCAAACAAACTATGCAGCCTACAACAGATTGTATACAAATAAAGTACCAAGTTTAAAATGTACAGATGGCGGAGATAGATTTACAGTACCAATAGGATTAATTACTGCTGATGAAGTAGCATATGCTGGAGGATTAATTTATACAAATAACTCAGGGTATTACTTATATACGGATCAGTTCTACTGGATCATGTCTCCATGCAACTTTACTAACGGCCTTGCGAAAGTATTCAGTGTATTTTCATATGGTACCTTAAACGAAGGTAACGTGTACAGTGCGATTGGTGTCCGTCCTGTAATCAGTCTGAAAGCTGATACAACATTTGCAGTTGGGGGAACTGGAACAAGTAGTAACCCATACGTAGTATCCTAAAATTTCTAAAAGTAACTTATGTAAAGTTGCTTTTTTTAATTATAAATTTTTGCTATAATTATTATTAAGGTGATTTAAAGATGTTAGAAAAATTAAATGAACAGCAAAAAGAAGCTGTAATGCATATAGATGGTCCATGTTTAGTTATAGCAGGTGCTGGTTCTGGAAAAACAAAAGTATTAACAACCCGTATAGCATACTTAATAGAAAATGGTATTAGTGATACTAATATTTTAGCAATTACATTTACTAATAAAGCAGCTAAAGAAATGCGTGAAAGATTAAATTTATTAGTCCCAGATAATAGAGTGTTTGTAGGAACTTTCCATTCTTTTGGCTTAAAAATATTAAGAGAAAATATAGAAGAATTAGGAATGAATAAAAACTTTACAATCTTAGATAGTGATGATGTATTAAGTTTAATTAAAAAGATTATGAAAGAACTTAATATTGACCCAAAAGATATAAATCCTTACTTTGTTAGAAGTAAAATTAGTTTTATCAAGAATGAATTATTAACAGATGCAGATTTAGATAAATATTTTATTAGTAATGCTGAAAAGAAAGTAATAGATATATATCATGAATATGATAAAGTATTAAGAAAGAATAATTCTGTAGACTTTGATGATTTATTAGTATTACCAGTTAAATTATTTAAAACAAATAAAGAAATATTAAATAAATATCAAGAACACTTTCCATATATATTAATTGATGAATACCAAGATACGAATGAAGTACAATATAAAATGAGTAAAATGCTAGCAGATAAAGATAAAAATATCTTTGTAGTAGGAGATCCATCTCAATCTATATATGGTTTTAGAGGTGCTAATTTTAGAAATATCTTAGATTTTGAAAAGAACTTTAAAGATACAAAAGTAATTAAATTAGAGCAAAACTATCGTAGTACGAAAAATATATTAGATGCTGCTAATTCTGTTATTAAAAATAATAAAGAGAGAAAAGATATGGATTTATATAGTACTTTAGGAGATGGCGTAAAAGTAAAATATTTAAGAAGTTATGATGAAAAACATGAAGTAACTTTAATTGTAGATGAAATAAAAAGATTATTATTAGAAGGATATGAATATAAAGATATTGCAATATTCTATAGAACAAATGCCCAATCTCGAAATGTAGAAGAAGTGTTATTAAAAAATAATTTTCCCTATAAAGTATTTGGTAGTTTTTATTTCTATAATCGTAAAGAAATTAAAGATTTACTATGTTATTTAAGATTAATAAATAATACGAATGATGATATAAGTTTAAGAAGAATAATCAATGTACCTAAAAGAAAAATTGGTAATAAAAGCGTTGATGATTTAGAGAAAAAAGCTAGAGAATTAAACTGTTCTATGTTTGATGCTATTACAAGTAGTAAAGAATTAGAATTTAAAGATTTAATATTAGAATTAAGAAATGATGCTTTAAATTTATCTTTAACAGAATTAATTGACGATGTCTTAGAAAAAAGTGGAATAAGAAAAGAATTAGAGGCTGAAAAAACATTAGAAAATGAATTAAGACTTGAAAACTTAATGGAGTTTAAGAGTATCACAGCTTCCTATGAAGCAAGAACAGGGTCTGTAAACTTAGAAGATTTCTTAGAAGAAATAAGTTTAGTCGCAGATATATCGGAACATCAAGAAGATGATAATGTCATTACTTTAATGACATTACATAGTGCTAAAGGTCTAGAATTTCCTATCGTATTTATTACAGGAATGGAAGAAGGAATATTCCCTCACTCTAATGCTTTCTTAGAAGGAGATGAAGGAATAGAAGAAGAAAGAAGACTATGCTATGTAGGATTTACTAGAGCAAAAGAAAGATTATATTTAACTAATGCTAAGAAAAGAATGTTATATGGTAAAACAAATATGAATATTCCTTCAAGATTTATTAATGAAATAGACCAAAATGTATTAGAAAGCAGTAATTATAGTATTAAAGAAGAAAAAGTAATTAATAAAGAAGAAATGTATAGTAATGAATGTGTTGAATATCAAAAAGGAGATATTGTAATCCATACTATTTATGGTAAAGGTGTAGTTATTGGAACTGACGATAAGTTTGTAAGCATCGCTTTTGCTAAAAATTTTGGTATCAGAAAACTAATGAAAAATCATAAAAGTTTAAAGAAAATGTAGCTAAAAAATAGCTATATTTTTTTAGCAAAAGAAAAGAACAAACGTTTGACAACAATATGTTTTTTTGATACAATGTTACTAACTGAAAAGCCAAGAAGCAAAAATCAAACATACATAAGAAATAATATGATTCTGGCTTTTCAGGAAACCCCTCAAGTTACCCCTCAAGTTACCTCTCAAGTTACCCCTCAAGATACATTCGACCAAAATTCTAATTACGAAATAAACATATTAAATTTTTGCATAACATCAAAAACTGGAAAAGAAATACAATCCTTCATAAATATAGCAGATAGAAAATACTTTAGAACAAAAATTTTAAATCCCATGCTAAAAAAAGGTCTAATAGAATACACTATACCTGACAAGCCAAAAAGCAAAAATCAGAAATATATTGCTAAAAAATAAAAATAGATGTTATAATGAGTACATAAATTAAAGGAGGTTTTTTCATGAAAAAAACGTTAGTAGTTATGGCCGCTGGAATGGGCAGCCGTTTTGGAGGTTTAAAACAAATTGAACCAGTAGGACCAAATGGAGAATTTATAATTGATTATTCAGTATATGATGCTAAAAGAGCAGGCATCGATAAAGTAGTTTTTATAATCAAAAAAGAATTAGAAGAAACATTTAAAGAGACAATTGGTAAAAGACTAGAAGATAAAATAGAAGTAGCATACGCA
The DNA here is from genome assembly GCA_934099115.1 of uncultured Bacilli bacterium. Taxonomy (GTDB): domain Bacteria; phylum Bacillota_I; class Bacilli_A; order RF39; family UBA660; genus Caccenecus. Next base: position 13,306 of record CAKOPK010000010.1, on the reverse strand, counting down.
TTTCAAGATATTAAAGATATACCTGCTAAAAAATATCTAGCAGAAAAAAGAGAAAAACCATGGGGAACAATTCAAGCAGTATTATGCAGTGAAAAAGAAGTAGAAGGCGATTTTATAGTTATTAATGCAGATGACTTTTATGGTCAAGACTCATACTTAAAAGCAGTTAAATTTTTAGATGAAGTAAAAGATGAAAATATATATGCATCTATTAATTTCCCTTATATTGAAACGGCATCAGATTTTGGAAGTGTAAAAAGAGCAGTATGTTTCTCTGATAATGAAAGAATAAGAGAATTAATAGAAAGCAAAATTACAAAAAAAGACGATTATGCATTATGTGAACCATTAGATGGAAGTGAAGAATTTAATATCCCATTTGAACAACCAGTAGCGGTTAATATGTTTGCATTTCATCACAAAATGTTTGATTATTTAAGAGAATACTTTGAAAATTATTTTAAACAAGACGATGAAAAAATCTTAGCAAATGAAGCCTTATTACCAGATTTAGTAAAAGAAAAACTATTAAATGGTGAAATTGAACTACGAAATATAGTATCTTTAAGTAAATGGAAAGGTATGACATATAAAGAAGACTTAGAAGAAGTAAAAAATAGTATTAAAGATTTAATTAGTAAAGGAGAATATCCAGAAAAACTTTGGGATTAATATGGAAGAGATAAAGAATAGAATAGAAGAATTAACAAAAATTTTAAATCAAGCAAACTATGAATACTATAATATAGATAGTCCATCTATTACCGACCAAGAATATGACAAATACATGCGTGAATTAATTGTTTTAGAGGAAAAATATCCAGAATTAAAAGACTTAAACAGTCCCACAAATAGAGTTGGTGGTGAAGCAATTGATAAATTCAGCAAAATAAGACATAAAATACCAATGTTTTCTCTAGCAGATGTATTTAATGAAGATGAAATAAATGACTTTATTAAACGTGTAAAAGATAGTGGAGTGAGTTCTGAATTTGTAAGTGAATTAAAGATAGATGGCTTAAGTGTATCTCTTCATTATGAACATGGAAAATTAGTAACAGCAGCCACTCGTGGTGATGGTGTAGTAGGTGAAGATATAACACATAATGTAAAGACAATTAAAACCGTCCCATTAGACTTAAAAAGAGATATTGATATTGAAGTACGTGGCGAAATTTATATGAATAAAGCAACTTTAAAAAAATTAAATGAAGAAAGAGCTAAAAAAGGAGAACCGTTACTTCAAAATGTTAGAAACGCTGCAGCTGGTTCAATTCGGCAATTAGACCCTAAAATAGCAGCTAAACGTCATTTAGACACTTGGATTTATCATTTACCAAATCCCGAAGACTATGGAATTAAAACTCATTATGAAGCTTTAAAATTTATGGAAGAACTAGGTTTTAAAGTAAATCCAGCATCAAAGTTATGTAAAGCAAGCGATATTATACCTTTTATTGAAGATATGACTAAAAAAAGAGCAAGCCTTCCCTATGAAATAGATGGAATAGTAATCAAAGTAAATGATTTACAAAGTCAAAAAATGTTAGGAGCAACTGCCAAATATCCTAGATGGGCTATCGCCTATAAATTTCCAGCAGAAGAAGTCTTAACAAAATTAATAGATATTAAATTTACAGTTGGTAGAACTGGCCAAATAACACCAAATGCTATACTAGAACCGGTATTAGTTATGGGTTCTACAATCAGAAGAGCAACTCTTCATAATGAGGATTATTGTTTAGAAAAAGATTTAAGAATAGGAGATATAGTATCGATTAGAAAAGCCGGAGATGTAATACCAGAAGTAGTAGAAGCTAAAAAAGAGCGTAGATTTCAAGAATTACCAAAATTTAAAATGATTGATAAATGTCCAATCTGTGGTAGTAAATTAGTAAAAAAAGGAACCGTAGATTATTTTTGTGAAAATGACTTATGCCCTAAGAAAAACATAGAAAGTTTAATTCATTTTGCAAGCAGAAATGCCATGAATATAGATGGTTTAGGAGATGAAATATTAGAAGACTTTTATAATGAAGAATTTATAAAAGAAATACCTGATTTTTATAAACTAAGTGAACATAAAGAAGATATTATTGAACTAGAAGGATATGGAAATAAAAAAGTAAATAATCTTTTAATTGCTATCGAAGAAAGCAAGAAAAACAGTTTAGAAAGACTATTATTTGGCTTAGGAATAAGAGGTATTGGTGCTAAAAATGCTAAACTTTTAGCAGAAAAGTATACAACCATAGATAATTTAATAAATACAACCTATGAAGATTTAATAAATATTCCTGATATTGGAGATATCCTAGCTCAAAATATTATTGATTATTTTAAGAATGAAAAAAACTTAGAGACAATAAAAGCATTAAAAGATATGGGAATTAACATGGAATATTTAGGCGGAAAAGCCAAAGAAAATGTTTTATTTACTAATAAAAAATTTGTTATAACAGGAACTATATCTTTTATGAATAGAGATGAAATAAAATCTTTAATTGAATCTTTCGGAGGAAAAAGTATAGATAGCGTAAGCAAAAACACAAATGTTGTAATTGTAGGCACATCTCCAGGAAGCAAGTATGAAAAAGCTAAAAATCTAGGAATAGAAATTTGGGATGAAGCTAAATTAAAAGAAATTGTAGACAGCCTATAACTGTTTACAATTTTTATTTGTAAAATTATGTAAAATAATTATAAATTGTCTAAAATATCATTTAATGATATAATAGAGTAGCATACGAAACGGAAAAGAGGTTTAATATGAAAAAATTAAAAAAAATCTGGCAAGAAAATAGTGTCTTATTAGTATTGTTAATGATATTAATAGCGTGTTTAATTGCCATAAGTGTGGTAGTAGTTACTTACTTTGTAGGTTCATCTAGTTCCAAATATGGAGACCGCTTAGATGGAATAAAAAGCCATCCATTTAAAGATAGTGAACAAAGCGATATTATAGGAAAATATAAAGAAGATGAAACTATCAAAGATGCTAAGATAAGAATTTCTGGCAAAGTTATATATGTTACAATTAATTTTACATCGAATATTACATTAGTAGAAGCAGAAAGTAAAGTTCTAGCATCTCTAGAATACTTTAGTGAAGACATCAAAAGCTTCTATGATATTGAATTTATGATTGAAAGTGAAGCAACAGAAGAATCTGAAGGATTTCAAATCATAGGTTCACACAATGTAAGTGGCACCGGTGGTATCGTTTGGAATAATAATAGGGTTGTAAGTAAAGAAGAGTAGGAATTATGAAAAATAAAAAAGGTATTATTATAACAATAATCAGTATATTTTTAATTTTAATAATTGGAATTATACTATATCGTACACTTACAGATGACAACAAATTATCTAGTAGTGAAAAGAAATGGATTAATGCGAACTTAAAAGTAGTACAGAACATAAACGTAATAAATGATGTAAATATCTTTGGAAAAACAGGTACAGGAGTATTTTATGATTTTATAAAAGACTTTGAAACTGAGTATCACTTAGAATTAAATCCTATCACTTATAATTATGGAGAAACAACTACAGGCTTAACTCTAGGATTAAAAACAAATTTAAGTAACAATGACACAGTCTTCTATCGTGACCATTATGTTTTAGTAGGAAAAGAAAATGAAATAGTAGATAGTTATGACAATTTCTTAAATAAAAAAATAGGTGTAATTAGTAGTGATTTTTCTTATATAACAAGTTTTTTAAATAATTCAAATCTTACATTTACAACTTATGAAGATAAGACAAGTTTACTAGAAGCTTTAAAAAGTGGAAAAGACATTAATTATATGATTGTTCCTTTAACATTATATTTAGATGAAATTTTAAAAAATGATTATTATATAAATTATCACTTATCAGATGTAACATTTAATTATGTAATAAGTGGTAATAACAGTGATACATTTACAAGCGTATTAAATAAATTTTATCAAAATTGGACTACTTCTAATTTAGATGAATATTTTAAAAGAGAAGAATTTAATTTATTTACTAGTTCTTTAGGAATAACTGAAACAGAAGTAGATGCAATACAAAGTATAACTTATAAATATGGCTTCTTAAATAATAGTCCTTATGAAGTAATTATGAGTGGTAATTATGGTGGAATAGTAGCTATGTATCTATATGATTTTGGTGAATTTAGTAAAGTAGATTTTAACTACACAAAATATCGTAATATAAATAAGTTTAAAAAAGCTATCGCATCTGGTGATATAGATTTATACTTTAATTATTATAATTTACAAGATAATTATTATAGTGCAGATTCTAAAATAAATATTGAATATAGTATTATAGCTAGAAATAATAATAAATTAGTAATCCAATCTATTAATAGTTTAATAGGAAATACAGTATATGTTGAAAAAAATAGTTATTTAGAAACTTATTTAAATAAGATAAAGGGTATTAATATTAAAACTTATGAAAACGAAAAAGAATTAAAGAAACTAAACAAACAAGACATAATTATAATATTAGATAAAAATATCTTTGATTTATATTCTAGTGATAGATTATCGAATTATACTGAAAGATACAGTGGTTCAATTCATGAAACTTATAATTTTAAATCTAGAACAGATTCTGCTTTCTATAAATTATTTACTAAATATTGTATGACTCTTGATAATAAAGAAATGGTTTATAAAGGAATGTATAATCATAGCTTAACTGTAAAAACAGGAAGTGTTCTAGGAACAATTGCCAAATATATATTACTAACATTAAGTATTTTTGCTGTATCTTTCATTATTTTCTATCGTAGTAGTAAGAAAATTAAGGTTGCTAAAAAAATAAAAAAAGAAAACAAAATGAAATTTATCGACCAATTAACATCCCTAAAGAATAGAAATTACTTAAACGAATATATTAACAACTGGAATAATAATACAATTTATCCTCAAACTATGATAGTAATTGACTTAAATAATATTCAATTTATTAATGATACTCTAGGATATGAAGAAGGAGATAAACAAATTAAAGCTGCTGCTAATGTTTTAATAAAAACTCAATTAGATAATAGTGATATCATGCGCACAGATGGAAACGAATTCTTAGTTTATTTAGTAGGTTATACTCAAAAACAAGTAACAAATTATATTCATAAATTAAATAAAGAATTTAAAAAACTTCCCTATGATTATGGAGCAGAATTTGGCTATTCTATGATAAATGATAGTATTAAAACAATAGAAGATGCAATATTAGAAGCAACAGAAGAAATGAAAAAGCAAAAGAAAAAACAACAGGAGGACTAAGATGCACGAAAAGCTAAAAAGGGGAATCCATAACTTTTTAAAAGTAGTAACGAGGCCAGAAATGGAAATCCTACCTGGCCATTTAGCTTTTTCTTTTGTTTTATCCATTGTTCCCACTTTAACAATATTAACTTATATTGCTACATCTTTTCATTTTTCACTAGATTTTATAGGAGACTTTATAACAAAAGCTTTTAGCAAAGAATTTGCAAGCCTGTTACTAGGAACTAACTTAGAAGTAACAGCAGACTGGAAATTCTTTACGACTTTAATTATTGCTTATGTTATAGCTAGTAATGGAGCCGCTTCCATGATTACTAGTTCCAATATGATTTACGGAATAAAAAGCGATAGTTTTTTAAAAAGAAGAATAAAAGCCTTTTTAATGATATTCTTAATAATATTACTATTTGTTTTCTTACTAATATTTAATGTATTTGGAAATAAAATTATGGAAATGCTAGAATTAATGGAATTAAATAAAACTCTTATGACAAATATTACTCTTATAATTAAAGTCTTAAGAGGTCCAGTATCTTGGTTTATTATCTTTGTCTTTATAAAAATATTATTTACAATGGCCCCTGATAAAAAAATCAAGAGTAGTGAAGTAAATGTAGGTGCTATTTTTACATCTGTCGGTTTTGTAGTAATAACTTATGTTTACTCTCTATATACAACTTACTTTGCAAATTATGATGTCTTTTATGGAAATCTAGCTAGTATAGTAGTATTAATGATTTGGCTATTCTTATTATCAAACATAATAACTATAGGATTAGCATTAAACTATCGGGAAGAAGAGATAGCTTTAGAGAAAACAGCCAAAATGAATTTAGAGGTTAATCTTAAAGATTAACTTCTTTTTGATATTGCAATTTAGAAAATATTTCGTTATAATAATTATATAATAAAGGGGTTGTTTTTTATGAACAATAACAATGATAACAAAGAAGGATTAAATGCAATATCCTTAGGAAATGTAGAAGCAAATAATTTAAATGTACCTCTACAAGATATTCCACCAGTAAAACCTGTAGAACCAGTAGAGCCGGAAACAGTCGAAACATTAGACATGACAACCAATATACCAAATGTACCACCGGTAGCACCTATAGAAAATCAAAATCCAACACCAGTGCCAGTACCACCAATTTCCTATGATATACCACAACCAATAAATTCTTTTACAACGCCGGTATTTAATGATATAGGAACTGTTCCTCCAATACCTAATGGACCAGTACCACCAATACCAGAAGATAAACCACAAAAGAAAAAAATGAATAAAACAATCTTTGTTTTACTTATAATGGTAGCTTTAGCAGCCGTAGGTGTAGGAGTATATATATTTTTACATATAGCTAGTGTTAAAAATGTTCCTGTAAGAACAAAACTAGTAGAAATAGAAATAGAATCAGAAGTATCAACCGATATTAATGACTATGCAACATTTAATAAACAAAACAGTGAAACTTGTTCTCTAGATACATCTGCAATAACAGATACAAGTAAATTAAATGCAGAATATACATTTAAAATAGTGTGTGGAACATCAACATATACAGGAAAAGCGAAGATAGTAGATACAGAAAAACCAGAAGTAGTAGCTAAAAATATAACAGTAGCAAAAGATAGTAGTGTTTCTCCAGAAGATTTTATTTCTAGTTGTACTGATAAAACCGATTGTAATTATTCATTTAAAGAAGAAGATAAAGTAAAAGAATGGGTAAAATCTGAGGGTGATTATCGTGTGGTTATACTAGTTAAAGATGGAGCAGATAATCAAGTTGAAGTAACAGCAACCCTTACAGTAACGGGTAAAACTGCTGATGTTTATCTAGTTTGTGAACAAGATGCCTACACAACAAAATTTGCTATTAATAACAGTGTTTTCATGAAAGTGGCAACAAGAGTTTATGAATTCAAGTTTAGTAGTAGTACCGAATATAATAACTTTAAAGAAGAATTTAAAGATAAAAATGAAGTAACATACAATAATATAACAGGAACCCCCGAATATAATGATAATACTTTAACTTTAAAAATAACAAAAACTTTATCATATGATGAGTTAAATAAAGAAGAAAATACAACTTTACCATTAGAAGTAGGTAGCTTAAGAGCATACTATGAAAATAAATTAGGTAAAGACTGTAAACTAGGCTTTTAAAAGCAGATATCTCTGCTTTTTTTCATTGAATGTTCACAAATATGTTATAATATAAAGAAATGGAGGACATATGAAAATACTAATATGTGATGATGAAGAATTAATTAGAAACGTAATTAAAGAATATTTATTAATGGAAAATTATACAGTTTATGAAGCTTTAGATGGAAAAGAAGCTTTAGAAATAGTAAAAAATAAAGAAATAGATTTAATAGTAATGGATATTATGATGCCTAATATGGATGGTTATCAAGCAGTAAGAGAGATTAAAAAGATAAAAGATATTCCATGTATTATGTTATCAGCTCGTAATCAAGAATTCGATAAACTAGTAGGCTTTGATATGGGAATAGATGATTATGTAACGAAGCCATTTTCCCCAAAAGAATTAATTGCCAGAATAAAAGCAGTTACAAAAAGAATGCAAAATGAAGAAACCTTCTTTAAATGGGAAGACTTTATAGTAGATGATTTAGCTCATGAAGTAACTATAGAGGGTAATCCTGTATTATTAACACCAAAAGAATATGAGTTATTAAAATATTTTATTCAGAATAAAAATATTGCTTTATCTAGAGAAGCCATATTATCTAACGTATGGGGTTATGATTTCTATGGTGATGAAAGAACAGTAGATACCCATGTAAAAACCTTAAGAAATCATTTAGGAAAATATCGTGACTGTATTAAAACTGTAAGAGGAATGGGGTATAAATTTGAAACAAAAAAAGAATAGTATTAACTTTAAAACTCTTTTATATCTAATAATATTTAGTATAACTATTCTAGGAGTTTTAATTATCTTTCAAAATTTATTATTAACATTCTCTTATGAAAGATATCAAGTAAAAAAAATAAAAGACTTATCTAAAACAGTTTATAATACAAACTTAAGTGATCTATATGAAAATTTAGAATCAATCGCTTATGAAAATAGTGTTTGTATTGAATATCGCTTAGAAAATAATGACACGGTTTTATATAATACTTTAATGGTAGGATGTGGTCTAAATAAAAATAATAGTCAAATAAGAACTATTATAAATGAAATTGAAGATTCAACATCTACTATTAAAAGTGTAAAATTAATAAATAATACGAATGATACAAAAGCCATATTAAGTGGTATAAAAGTAGGAAATGGAACTGTATTTATTTATTCACCTCTAGAAGATTTAAATGGAGCCAATACAATATTAAAAGGCCAATTATTAAATGTTGCTATAATTGTAATTATAGTTGCATGTCTAATATCTTATTTTTTATCTAATAAGATAACAAAACCAATACGAAAAATAACAAAACAAGCAAAAGAACTAGGAAGTGGCAATTATAATGTTGAATTTGAAAGAAGTGATATCTTAGAAATAGATGAATTATCAGAGACATTAAGCCATGTAAGCAAAGATTTGTCTAAAATAGATGAACTAAGAAGAGATTTAATGGCTAATGTATCCCATGATTTAAAAACTCCTCTAACTATGATACGAGCCTATGCAGAAATGGTAAGAGATATATCTTACAAAGATAAAGAAAAAATGGATAAAGATTTAAATGTTATAATTAGTGAAACAGAAAGATTAAATATACTAGTAAATGATATTCTAGAGTTATCTAAAATGCAAGCAGATGCTGATAAACTAAATATAGAAGAATTTGATTTATGTAAAGTAATATTAGAAGTATTAGACCGTTATGAAATATTAAAAACAACGGAAGATTATAACTTTATAGTAGAGCTTCCAGACCAAGTAATTATAAAAGCTGATAAACAAAAAATGATGCAAGTAATCTATAATTTAATTAATAATGCTATTAATTATACTGGTAAAAATAAAAAAGTATATATCCGAATAAGTTCAACAAAAAGAGAATATATTGTTGAAATAGAAGATACAGGAAAGGGAATAAAAAAAGAAGAAATCCCTTATATCTGGGATAAATATTATAAGAGTGATAAGAAACATCAAAGAAATGTAGTATCAACAGGAATAGGTTTATCTATTGTAAAAGAAGTATTAAGTAAACATAAATTTGATTATGGAGTAAGAAGTACTCTTAAAAAGGGAACGACATTTTATTTTAAAATTAAAAAATAATGTAAAACTTAAATCTTTCACAAAAAGAACACAAATTATTCACACTAGAGAGATATACTGTTAACATGAAAGGAGAAGTGATAAGTAGAATATAAATATTATACACACTTTATAAACCTATACAAGAAAAAAAATAACATATAAACTCAAACTCACACTTTTTTAAAGAGAAGGACTAATCTTCTCTTTTATTTTGATTTTTTCTTTTCAAAAAGTATCTTTTGTGGTATTATTGTTTATATTAAAAAAGAAAGAAGTGAAAAAAATGCAAACTTTTATATTTGGCCATAAAAACCCCGATACAGACACTGTATGCTCTAGTATTGCTTTATCTTATTTATATAATGAAGAAGGAAAAAATACTGTACCAAAAGTCCTAGGTCATATTAATCGTGAAACAAAATTTGTATTAGACTATTTTAATATAAAATGTCCAGATTATTTAAATGATACGAAAGTACAAATTAAAGATATTAAATACAACAAAAAAGCTTTAGCTTATGTTGGAGATTCTATTTCTACAACTTTTAGCTTTATGCAAAAAGAAAACCTAACAGCAGTCCCATTAGTAGATGAAAATAAAAAATTAAAAGGATTTGTAACTTTAAAAGAAATAGCAAAATATTTAATTAATGGTGACAAAGAAAATGTAGATACTAGTTATAGTAATATATTAGATTGTGTAGAAGGAACAAGCGTTTTAAAATTCAAAGAAGAGATAAAAGGAAAAATAACAGTAGCGGCTTATCAAAGTAAAACATTCCATGATGAAATAAAATTATCAGAAAATAATATTCTAATTGTAGGAGACCGTTATAAAATATTAGAATATGCCATTTCTTCTAAAGTAGGTTTAATTATTTTAACGGGAAATCATGAACTACCAAAGAAATTATTAAAACAAGCAGATAAAAATCAAGTAAATATAATTATAAGTAAATATGGTAGTTTTGAAACTATGAATAAAATAATATTAAGTAATCGTATAGAATCTATTAATATTAATCAAAAACCATATACAGTTAATAGTAAAGATTACCGTACTGATTTCTTAAGCTTAGCAGCCAAAACAGGGCACACAAACTATCCTGTAGTAAACAACAAAAATGAATGTTTAGGCTTATTAAAAGTAACAAGTGCCGATAATTATACAAAACAAAGAGTAATTATGGTAGACCATAATGCGATGAGCCAAAGTGCTATAGGTATAGAAGAAGCAGATATAATTGAAATAATCGACCATCATAATTTAAGTAGTATTGGTACAAATGTCCCAATTAATTTTAGAAGTATGCCAGTAGGTTGTACTAGTACAATTATATATGGAATGTTTACAGAAAAGAAAATAGCCATTCCAAGACCTATCGCAGGCTTAATGTTAAGTGCCATTCTATCAGACACTTTAGTATTTAAGTCTCCAACTTGTACTGAAGAAGATATCTTTGTAGCTTCTAAGTTAGCTAAAATAGCAAAAGTAAACATAGAAGAATATAGTTATGAAATGTTTAAAGCAGCATCTAGTATCAAAGGAATAGCAATTAGTGATTTAATTAATCAAGACTTTAAATCATATAATATTGGCAATCATCAAATAGGTATTGCACAAGTTATGACTATGGATTTCAATGAAATAGAAAGTGAAATGGATAAATATATTGCTAAATTAAATGAAATAAGTAGTAATTATTTATGTGTAGTATTATTTATAACAGATATTTATAAAAATGGTTCTTATGTCATTTATAATGATACAGCAAAAGATATAGTAAGTGATGCTTTTGATATAGAAAATATTAAAGAAGGAGAATATATTCCTGATTTAGTATCTCGTAAAAAACAAATGCTACCAGCACTATTAGAAGTAATTGAAAAGCGAGTATAATTTATTCGCTTTTTAAAAAAATAAAAAAGGAGGAATAAAATGCAAGCATTAATTACAGGCGCCTCTTCTGGAATGGGAAGAGATATGGCTAGAGTATTATCTAAAAAAGGATATGATTTAATATTAGTAGCTAGAAGAAAAGAGAATCTAGAAGAATTAAAAAAAGAATTAAATACTAAGTGTAAAATTATTTCTTTAGATTTAAGTATTGAAGAAAATGTCTTCAAATTACATGAACAAACGAAAAATCAGGATATAGATATTTTAATTAATAATGCAGGCTTTGGCTTATTTGGTTTATTTAATGAAACAGACTTAAATACAGAATTAAAAATGATTGATTTAAATATTAAAGCTTATCATATTTTAACAAAGTTATTCTTACAAGACTTTGTTAAAAAAGATAAAGGCCTGATTTTAAATGTTTGCTCTAGTGCTGGTTTTATGGCAGGACCTAGATTAAGTACTTATTATGCAACTAAAAATTATGTAACAAAACTTACAATGGCTATAAATGAGGAATTAAAATTTATGAAAAGTAATGTAGTAGTAAGTGCATTATGTCCAGGACCAGTAGCAACAGAATTTAATAAAGTAGCAAAAGGAGAATTTAGCATTAAAGAAGCAAATAGTTATAAAGTAGCAGAATATGCTATAAAGAAATTATTTCAACATAAAATGTTAATAATTCCTACTTTATCTATGAAATTAACTTTATTTTTAAATCGTTTTGCCCCTTATCGTTTATCTTTATATATTGCTTATCATATTCAATATCGTAAAGAAACAGGTGGTTATAAAAATAAATAAAGTGTAAAGTAAAAACTATTTTTAGTCCCATTTATCTAAAAATAGTTTAAAATAAAAGTAGGTGATAACTTATGGTTTGTAAAAATTGTGGAAGTGCACTTCCAAGTAGAGGTTTTATCTGTAAAAGATGTGGTACTATGATGGATATGGAACAAATAAAGGAACAAAAAGAACATATAAGAAATGAAGATAATAAAAAAATCGAATTAAATTTAGTATCCGACCGTTATAGTAAAGAACCAATCAATAGGGACTATAAACCCCAAAAAGAGAATAAACTTTTAGGAAGTTTATTAATTGTTTTAATTCTAATTATATTAATTATAATAGCACTATTAAGACTGAAATAAGTCTTTTTTTAAATGTTTATAAATTCTTTAATTTCTTCATCTTTAATTTTAATTTGTGCTTCTCTACGAATACAAGTATTGGTAGAACCGAGACACCAATCAGCGCTAAATCCAAAGGTATTGCATATTTCTTTTAAGTCTGCACTAGACATAATCATTTTCCCACTTTCATAATAGCTGATATTACTTCTTTTAGTATGTAATTTAAGGGCAAATTCTTCTTGAGTAAGTCCAGCCATTTTTCTAATAACTCTTATGTTTTTCCCTAAAATTAAAGCATCTAATTTAGGAATAAAATGATATATATTTTTAGAATATTTAGTAGTTAAACCAAGAATATAATCAATAGGAACTTTATAAAAATAAGATACTTTTACTAATTGCTTTAAAGATATATTTTGATATCCATTTTCCCAAGAATTAACTAAAGCCTGAGTAACATGTAATTGATTAGCTAAAGTAGTTTGGGTTATTCCTTTTAAATCTCTTAAAAACTTTAATCTAATTTCTACAATTGTTAAATTTTTTTCCATGCCAATAACCAACTCTCATAAAATAAAATTAACACTTTCTATAAATTAAGCGCAACACTTTAAAACGTATAATCTAAAAATAAAACAAATAATCACAAAAATCTTGAAAAAAGTTCAATATTATTGTATATTAGAAATATACAATAGAAAAACATAGTAAAAAGAAGTTTT
>CAKOPK010000009.1 GCA_934099115.1 uncultured Bacilli bacterium | reverse complement strand
CAAAAAGAGAAAAATGACTTTTCTCTTTTTAATGTACAGGTTTTTAATTAGTGTCTACCAATTGGGGTTCATATCATAAAACTCAACTAGGGTTTCAATAATATTTTTTAAGTGTCTACTTTTTATTGACAAGTTCATTAAATATTATTCCCTATATTATTTTAAGCATGATTATTAGTGAATCTTGTGTTCCTATTGATATGGCTAAATCTTTAAAAGATGATTTTTCTTCTATTCAACTTGAATCTGTTATCAAAAGAATTAGAAGATTCTTTTCTAATAAATTATTTAATTCTTATCTTTTCTACCAAAAATTAATTGTTTATGTTCTCCATTCTTTTAAAATGAAACATATGGATAAAACTCTCTATATTACTTTTGATCATATGTTTAGTAAACATAACTATACTGTTCTTATGTTTACTATGAGAGTTGGTACTTTTGGTATCCCTATTTGGTTTAAATGTCTCAAAGATTATTCTAATAATAACGCTTTTAAATTAAAGACTATGAAAGATGGTATTATTTCTGTTTCTAATTTATTTAAAAATACGAATTTTAAATTAGTATTTTTGGCTGATAGATGGTTTGGTTCTTCTAAAATATTAAATATTATCGATCATCTTAAGCATACTTATTTATTCGATTAAAAGGAAACATTATTGTTTATAAAGATGATAAAAAAATAAAAGCAAAAAAATTAAAACATCGTAAATATCATTCTGTTATTCATGAAAATGTTTTTATTACGGATAATAGATTCAAAACGAATATTGTTTATTCTAGCACTTGTAATACCAAAGATCCTTGGATTATTGCTACAAACGGTAATACTTCTAAAGCTATTAAAAGTTATGCTTATCGCTTTGCTTCTATTGAAGCTATGTTTAAAGCTCAAAAAAGTAATGGATTTAATTTAGAAAAAATATCTAATTCCAGTTTAAAATCTTTTGAAACGATGTACACTTGTGTATGTACTTGTGTTCTTTACTTAACTATACTAGGAATAGATTACTCTAAAAATACTAGATGTTATAAAGATGGCAAAATTGAAACCCATAAAACTTATAACATAGATGGCAAGAAAGTAAAGATAAGAATCATGTCCTTATTTAATGTTGGCTTAACTCTATTTAAGAGAGCTTTTAATTCCAATATATACATTAGAATTCCCGTCTCTTTCAAACTTTATGATATATGAGTTCGGAAACTTAACTCTATAAGCAAGAAAAAAACGAGAAAATTTTTTTGTGTGTAGTAATTTTCTCGTTTTTGGCGTTTGTTTTTAAATTTATGAATAAGGTAGTAAATTTAGACCCATTTTAATATGTTGTTGGACGCACTTTTTATTTAATAATCCCGCATAAACACTGGGCTTATCACAAACTGTCCGTAGGTAAGAAATTCTATTATGATTTTATATTAATATTTTCTAAATATTAACCTTCTGGTCGTACTTTTTATACCATTTTGCCCAGTGTTTACCTAGTTTTTTTAAAAACTGTCAGTTAGTCAGATACAGTATAGGGATTAGAAGAAGTTCCATTACCACTTGAAAATTGAGTATCAGCTTTCAGACTGATTACTGGGCGCACACCATACGTGAGGTTCACGCCGTTGCCGGTGAGCCAGCCACTCGAAGACACAGAGAACACGTACGCATAATCATAGGCATAGTAAGACGGAGACATGGTCCAATAATATTGATTCGTATATAAGTAATAGCCTGTATTATCTTTATTATATACTCCTCCAGCATATGCTATTTCATCTGCTGTAATTAATCCTATCGCTGTTCCAAATCTATCTCCACTATCTGTACATTTTAAACTTGGTGCTTTATTACTTGCTAATCTATTATAAGCTGCATAATCAATTGCGTCAGTACCTGTATCACTTTCACTATATGGTGTTCTATCATTACAGAAAGTTGCTCCTCCTCCTGTTGCTATTTTACTTGCATAACCACTTAAATTACTATTATACCAAGTATCTACTACTCCTTTTATTGTACTATTTGTTCCATTTCCATGTACTTGTCCACTTGTATATTGATATTCTACATACATATCACTATTGAAAGCACTTGTACTTATCTGAGTTCCTGTTCCTGTTGTATTAGCAGCAGTTCCTTGATAAATCATTCTTATTGTTCCATCACCATTGATTCGAATGATTCTCCAATAGAAACCTCCAAATTTTACCCAGTTATCCGTTGGATTTCCTGCATAATAATAACTTGTTCCATAATCATCTTCTGCTGTATATAATGTTCCAGTATTTGTATTTTCTACTGTTGTACTAAAATCTGTTCTTGTGGTTATAGTAGGAGCATTAGCAATAATAGCATCCTTTCCTATATTCTTTATTTCTACACTAGTTGTCTTTACTGCACTTTGGTTTCCTGCACTATCTACTACATAGGTATAAATACTGTAGGTTCCTGCTCCTACTGTAACACTGTATGTATTACTTGTTCTAGATGTATAATTTCTTCCTCCATCTATACTGTAGAAGTATGTTAAACCTCCACTTCCTACATCGGTAGCATTTACTGATATGTTTATTGTTTTATTGTTTACACTCGCACTCATATTAGATATTGTTGGTTTTGTTACATCTACTTTATATGCTTCGGAACATTTAACTCCTGTATTATTTCCTACAACGTCTGTTGAGGTTGCACATACTCTTTGAGCGCTACTTGCTGTTCCAAATGTATAGTTATAACTTGCTTCTGTTGTTCCTGCATTTATATTGATGTTTGGTGTACATGTTGTACTAGTTGTTACACAATATTGGAATGTTCCTATATTATTCTCATCGGTTGCTTTTATATTCATCGTGTATGATTTATACCATCCATTATTACCAGATGTTGTTGATCCTGCACTAAACATTAAATTTGGTGCTGCATTATCTAACCAGATAGATCCTGTTATTACACTCGTTTCATTTCCTTCTTCATCTACTGCTTTCGTATAGATTGTATATTTAGATGCACTTAATTTTACTCCTTGCCATTCAGTAAATGTATAACTACTATTTGTACTTTCTACATAGTCTTTTCCATCTAAACTATAATAGTATTTTGTTACTTTATATAGATTACTTGATTTAAAATCATTAGTTACTGTTACTGTCTTATTCGTATAATCTCCACTTAATGATAAACTCATTTCTGGAGTATATGTAAAATATATCCAACATTTAACTGGTTCTGTTACTTCCATATTAAGTGACCATGCTTCATTAGACCAAGTAGCTTTATTTGCTATACTTTCTACACTACATACTACTTTATCAAATTGGTATCCACTATTCTTATCTGGGAATGCACTCTTTGCTTTATCTCCCCAATAGACTGCGACATTTACATCTGCCGTAGAATAATTAGTGATCGTGCCTTCTGCTAATTTTATACTCTGGGTTGTTCTATACTTAGCTCTTGATGTTAATTGTAATACAGTAACAATTACTGCTATAAACACTAATACAATTCCTGCATACTTCTTTAACTTATTTCTTTTTAATGTTTCTATTTTCATACTCTAGCCTACTTTCTTGCCCATTATAGTACATATAGAATATATTTTCATTACGTTCGACAAAACTTGTCAAAACTTCTTTTTATTATGTTTTTCTATTGTATATTTCTAATATACAATAATATTAAGTTTATTTCAAGTATTTTAGCATCATTTACACTTATTTCGTGAATATATCAAACAATTAATACTATTTTTTTAGTGAACATATACAACAGATAATTGAAAAGAAAACAAATATATCCGACAATAGTCACTGAAAGAGAGCTTTAACTATGAGATTACGAGAAATAAGAGAAAAAAATGGATTTACTCAATTTACTATAAGTAAATTAATGGGTGTATCTAGAGGAACATATGCAGTATGGGAAGTAGGAATAGACTTAATTCCCATAAAAAGACTAAATGATTTCTGTAATATCTGTAATGTATCTATAGACTATGCTCTAAACTTTACAGAAACTCCCCAATATCTAAAAGTATATAAAAGAATTAATCCCCAAAAATCAGGAGAAAGACTAAAAGAAATAAGAAAAGAAAATCGTAAAACTCAAGAATATATATCTAAAAAACTAAATATAAATAGAAGTCTATTAAGTAAATATGAAAAAGGTCATACTTTAATTAGTACAACCTTTCTTATTGAATATATTAAATTATTTTCTATATCAGGAGATTACTTATTAGGCAAAATAAACGACAAAATAACCCTAAAAGAACTTGTAACAAACTAAGTTCTTTTTTATCTTTTAACATATATCTGCATAACTATTAGCATTTAAATAAAAATCACTAAATTCTTTTTTTAAATATTTAGGATAAGCAGCAGCCCCAATCATCGCTGCATTATCTGTACAATATAAAAGTCTAGGAATTAACAACTCTGCTCCATATTTATCACATAATATTTGCATTTCTTGTTTTAAATATTGATTAGCAGATACTCCCCCTGCAATAACAAGTCTTTTAATTCCAGTCTCTTGAAAAGCTTTTTCTACTTTTCTTACTAATAAATCAATCGCAACATCCTGAAAACTACGTGCCAAATCATATTTATTAATAATTTCCCCTTTTTGTTCTGCTTTATGTACTAGATTAATAATAGAACTCTTTAACCCACTATAACTAAAATTATATGAATTATCCATAACAGGTCTAGGAAGATTATAAGTATGATTTCCTTGTAATGCATACTTTTCTACATTAGGACCCCCTGGATACTGTAAACCAATTACTCTAGCTACTTTATCATATGCTTCTCCAATCGCATCATCTAAAGTTTCTCCTAATTTTTTAAATTGATAATCATTTTCCATAATTAAAAGTTCTGTATGTCCTCCACTAACAACTAAAGCAAGTAAAGGAAACTCCATCTTATTCTCTAAATTATTAGCATAAATATGTCCAATTAAATGATTAACTGCTATAAGCGGTTTATGATAAATAAAAGCTAAAGCTTTAGCAGTCTCTATTCCTACTAATAAACTACCAGTTAAACCTGGAGCATAAGTAACTGCTATTGCATCCATTTCTTCTATTTTCATATTAGCTTTCTTTAAAGTATCTTCTAAAACTAAAGTAATCGCTTCTGTATGCATTCTACTAGCAATCTCTGGAACAACACCCCCATATAAAGCATGCGTATCCATCTGAGTAGCAATTGTTAAAGCAACTACTTGATTACCATTTTTAACAACAGCCATACTAGTCTCATCACAAGAAGATTCTATTGCTAAAATATAAACATCCTTCATTAGTTATTCCCCCAAACTAATCTCTTTCTCATTTAATCTAAGTGCCATTAAATAAGCATCATCATCTTTATAATAATGTTTTCTCGTATTAACAACTTCAAAACCAAAATTATCATATAAATGAATAGCAACTTCATTTTTAGTAGCAACTTCTAAAGTAATTAAATAAATATCTTCTCCTAAATCACTAATTAAATAAGAAATTAAATTACTACCAATCATTTTCCCTCTATAATTAGGGTCTACTACTATACTTAATATATCACAAGTCTCTCCTAAATCAGTAGCTATTATAAATCCAACTACTTGTTCATCACTTTCATATACAATAACCTTACTAATTCCATCATGAAGCATTTCATTTATAGAATAAACTTTAGCAAAATTATCATGTAATAAACTTCCTAATTCATTGATTCTTGGAATATCATATATATTTGCATTTCTAAGCATTTTTATGTCCTCCAACATCTATTTTCTTTACATATATCGGTTTTAACAAATGAGGATTAACCGTATTATTATTTTTCATATATTGATATACAAGTTCTAAATCTATATTATCATCATAATTAATAGCAAAATCTATATTAGCTAACTCTTCTTTCGTTAAATAATAATATTCTTTCTTTAACTTATGATTTTTAAGAAACTCCCCAATAAAAGCTCCATTACGGTCTTTAATCCCTAATATAACATCTTTATCATAACTTAAATCCATCGCTTCTAAATAAGTTAAAGCCTTAACAGGAATATTCTTAGTAAAAGCAAGAATCTTAGCAAGTACAACTCCAATACGTACTCCAGTAAAAGAACCAGGCCCATTAATAACAATAATAGATTCTATATCATCTACCGTAATATGATTTTCTTTTAATAATTCTTGAAAAGCAGGAATCATATTCTTAGAATGTTCTGCACTTTCTATTTTTTTCTCATCAATTAATTTTTCATCTTTAAAAAGACCAAACACCAAATTTGTAAAATGGGTATCAATATATATTGTATACTTCATTTTAACACCTCCCTAAAAATAAAACTCACTAAGCAGAAGTGAGTTTTACAATACTGCATTACAAAGTTCTTCGTATTTTTCCCCATATGGCTTAAAAACAAAAACTCTCGTATTCTCATCAACAATCTTAAGCTGAATATCAAGTCTTTCCCCAGGAAGTCTATCCTCAATTAATTCTGACCATTCAATTATACAAACACCATCTTTATTAAAATAATCTTCTACTCCAAAATCTTGATTTTCATCAATACGATAAACATCCATATGATAAAGAGACATTTCTCCACTCAAATATTCTTTTACGATAGTAAATGTAGGCGAAGTAATATTTTCTTCTACTCCTAAAGCTTTAGCAAAGCCTTTAACAAATACAGTTTTTCCACTTCCTAAATCTCCATTTAAACAAATAACCATCCCTGGAAATTTTTCACTTTCTATATTCTCTGCTAACTCTAAAGTATCTTTAACACTTCTTGATGTATACTTAAAATCCATTTTTACTCACCTAAAATTATTATAACAAAATACATAATCTATATTCAAGAGAGAATAACTAATTTTACAAAAAATTATATAATAAGTAATAAAAGACAGTTTGTTAAAAGAAGTAATATAATTAAAGCCTGTATCTATAATACCAACTCAAAAAAGACAGTTAACTCTGTCTTTTTATAATATTTAAACTTCTACATAACCATTATTAACATATCTAGTAATTTGATTTTTTGTAATATATTCACAATCATTTTTATTTACATAAACTACATCAAAATATAAAGGTACAAAATAAACACTATAATTACTATTTACAGAGAATGGTATAGCATAACGAATATTATTTAAATTATATAAATCATTATATATATTAAAATATAAATCATTACCACTACGATATGCATATCTAACTGTAGTCTTAAAATTAGTATTATGTAGAGCACTATCTCTAAGAGCTCCATAAGAACCAGCATCTACCCCTGCTGCTCCTGTACCATCAACAAATGTTAAATTATGAGCTTTCCAATAATTATAAGCATTTAAGTATTCACTATTATCTGTTATATTTCCTCCAGTAACTCCATAGATGTTACTAGCATTTTTACTTGTTAATTTAACTTGATAATTATAACTATAAGTAGTTTTATTTCTAAGTGTAGGAATTCCTACATAACCAACAGAATATACTCTTTCTGTTGAAGTAGAACAATATTTATAAGTCTCTTCCTCTGATACAGTTACAGTTGAAGTAACAGATACTCCATCAGTCTTAGCAGTAATAATAGCAGTTCCTGCTTTTTTAGCAGTCACTTTACCATTTTGGTCTACACTAGCAACAGAAGAATTATTAGAACTCCAAGTAACTTTATAATTGTTAGGAGTAACTGTCGCTACTAACCCATAAGTATCTCCAACATTTAATGATAAAGAAGCTCTATTAATACTAATTGCAATACGTGTAGAACTAGTAATAGTCTTTTTTAAACTATTACGATTATCAACAATAGTCTTACGATTACCATTTTGATCTAAATAATAAGAATATATAGTTTTAGTAGTATAACCAACCTTTTGTTTTATTTCAAACTTAATTTGAAAACCAACATAACCCTTACCAGATTTGTTTTTAACTGGAGTATAAACTCTATCTCCCATCGATAAATCTGCCCCAGTAGTTCTCTTTAATTCAGTCATTTCTTGATATAATTTTTTATATTCTGTAGTCTCTACATTTGAAACAGCAACAGAATTATCTGTATAATATAAAGCATCTTTAGAAACTGCACAATTTCCCTTTACAAGGTATGCTACTGTATAATTAGAATTATAATCTTTAGTACCATTTGTACAAGTCCCAGTTGCTATATTTTTACTACTATTTGTAGTATTATTTTTATTACTTGTATTACTTGTCATATTATTTTTATTAGTACTTGTATTTGTCTTATTAGAATTTGTTTTATTAGTATTACTACTATTATTAGTAGTTGTATTAGTCTTATCAGTTACATCAGTTGTTGTATTATCTATAGTAGTATCATCTGTTACTGTATTATCATTATCAGTATTATCCCCATGAATAGTATTAATTACATAATCAGTATCTTTATCACAAACTAATTTAACTTTAATAGAATAATCACTATTATTTAACTTTGTAGCTTCCGCATAACTTTCACTACCATTACAAGCTTTATCATCTTGGTCTTTAAATTCCACTAATAATTTAGAATTAATCATCTCATCTAAAGTAATTCTCTTCTTACCATTTACGCTTTCTGGTAATTTAGAACCAGTAAAATACTCTAAAGCTGCTCCCTTCATAATTTCTAGATTAGTAGTAATATTAGACTCTTTTTCTACTGTTTTCTTTTTATTAACTAAAGAAATAATCCAAATAATTAAGAAAAGAATAACAAATAAAACAATTAATTTAATAATTAAAGATTTCCAATTAATACCCAATCCTTTTTTTGTTTTTTCTTCATACATAATATTTCCCCCTTTGCCAATTGACTATATCCCTTGGTTTTGCGAGCTATAATACCACAAAAACTTTCATTTGTCAAATTATTTATTGACTAACATATGTTCGTGTGCTATAATAAGCATGTTTAAAAAACGAAAAACAAAACAAATTAATAAAAAAGGAGCAAATCTATGGATAAAATCATTGTAAAAGGTGCTCGTGAAAACAATTTAAAAAACATTAACATTGAGTTACCAAAAAATAAACTTATAGTTATGACAGGAGTATCAGGAAGTGGTAAATCTTCTCTAGCATTTGATACTATTTTTGCCGAAGGTCAAAGAAGATATGTAGAATCTTTAAGTGCTTATGCCCGTCAATTTATTGGTATCAGTGAAAAACCAGATGTAGATTCTATTGAAGGCTTAAGCCCAAGTATATCTATTGACCAAAAAACCACAAATAAAAATCCAAGAAGTACTGTAGGAACCATAACGGAAATTTATGACTATTTAAGGTTATTATATGCTAGAATTGGCGTTCCTTATTGTCCAACACATAATATTCCAATTACCCGTCAATCTATTGAAGAAATGACTAATAAAGTCTTAGACTTAGAAGTAGGAACCAAAATTGAGATTATGGCTCCTGTAGTTCACGGAGAAAAAGGAACTCATAAAGATTTATTTGACGAATTAAGAAAAGAAGGATATTCTCGTGTAAGAGTAAATGGCGAAGTTCATTCTTTAGAAGAAAATATTGAACTAGAAAAGAATATTAAAGACAATATTGAAGTAATAATAGACCGTGTTGTTGTTGAGCCTGAAGAGCGTGGAAGAATATTTGAAGCGATTGAAACTAGTACGAATCTAGCTGACGGTAAAGTAGTAATTCACATAATAAATGGCGAAGAAATTGTCATGAGTGAATCTTATGCTTGTCCCCACTGTAATTTTTCCATCCCAGAACTAGAACCAAGATTATTTTCATTTAATGCCCCATATGGAGCTTGTCCAGAATGTAAAGGCTTAGGAACAAAATTAAAAATTGGAGAAGCCCTACTTATGCCTGATAAAGATAAAAGCATCCTCGAAGGAGGTATTAAAACAATAAGTAAAGACTTATCCATGGATATGACTGAACTAAAAGCAGTTTGTGATTACTATAAAATTGATATGTCAAAACCAATTAAAGATTTAACTAGAAAAGAATTAGACATTATTCTATACGGTACCAAAGAAAAAATTGATTTTAAATATATTTCAAAAAATGGTAATATTCGTTATAGCACAGATTATTATGAAGGAGTAATAAATACCCTAGAGAGAAGACATTTAGAAACTACTAGTTCATGGCGAAGAGAATGGTTAGAAACTATGATGGTAGAATCTCCATGTCCAGTATGTAAAGGAGCAAGATTAAATCCTTCTGTTCTAGCAGTTAAAATAAACAAAAGAAATATATTTGAAGTAACGAATTTAAGTATTATTGAATTAAGAGACTTTATAGCCGATTTAAAACTTACAAAAGAAGAACAAGAAATAAGTGGACTAATAACAAAAGAAATATTAAATCGCTTAAATTTCTTAATTAATGTAGGATTAAGCTATTTAACTTTATCAAGAAACGCGGGAACTCTATCTGGAGGAGAAGCACAACGTATTCGTCTAGCAACACAAATAGGCTCTAAATTATCTGGCGTCTTATATGTTTTAGATGAACCAAGCATAGGTCTTCATCAAAGAGACAATGAAAAACTAATTAATGCTTTAAAAGAAATGCGTGATTTAGGAAACACTTTAATAGTAGTAGAACATGATACTGATACCATGTTAGCAAGTGATTTCCTAGTAGATATAGGCCCTGGAGCAGGTGAATTTGGTGGAAATGTAATCGCCGCAGGTACCCCAGAAGAAGTTATGAAAAATGAAAACTCTCTTACAGGAAGATATTTATCTGGTAAAGAAAAAATTGAAGTTCCTAAAAAACGACGTAAAGGAAATGGCAAAAAATTAAAGATTGTAAAGGCAACTGAAAATAATTTAAAAAAGATTGACGTTGAAATTCCTTTAGGAAAATTTGTCTGTGTAACTGGAGTATCAGGAAGTGGTAAATCCACACTTATTAATGAAATATTATATAAAACTCTAGCAGTTCAAATAAACGGTTCTAAACAAATCCCAGGAGCTTGTAAAGAAATAAAAGGCATTGAAAATCTTGATAAAGTTGTCCAAATAACTCAAGATGCGATTGGTAGAACCCCAAGAAGTAATCCTGCTACTTATGTAGGCGTATTTGATGATATTAGAGACGTATTTACAAATACCAAAGAAGCAAAAATGCACGGATATGATAAAGGAAGATTTTCTTTCAATGTTAAAGGAGGAAGATGTGAAGCTTGTTGGGGAGATGGCGTAAAAAAAATTGAAATGCATTTCTTACCAGACGTTTATGTCCCATGTGATGTATGTAAAGGAAAAAGATATAATAAAGAGACTTTAGATATCAAATTTAAAGGCAAAAATATATCAGAAGTATTAGACATGCGTGTATCAGAAGCTCTGCCATTTTTTGAAAACATTCCAAAAGTATATAATAAATTAAAAGTAATGAGTGATGTTGGTTTGTCATATATCAAGCTTGGCCAATCAGCCCCTACTCTATCTGGTGGTGAAGCTGGAAGAGTTAAACTAGCAAAAGAATTACAAAAAAAAGCTACAGGTAAAAGTTTGTTTATTTTAGATGAGCCTACAACAGGTCTCCATAGTGATGACATAAAAAAGCTATTAGCAATATTAAATAGAATTGTAGACAATGGTGATACAGTCTTAGTAATTGAACATAACCTAGACGTTATAAAAGTAGCAGATTACATCATTGATTTAGGTCCAGAAGGAGGAAATCGTGGAGGAGAAATTATTGCCACAGGTACTCCGGAAGAAGTAGCAAAAAATCCTAACTCATATACTGGAGAATGGTTAAAGAAAGTATTATAAAAGTAAGCATGAAAAGGATAAAGATGCTTACTTTTTCTTTAAATTGTCCTTTAATTAAATGAATATTTATAGTATAATAAAAATGTGATAAGTATGAAAAATAAAAAAGGTTTTACATTAATTGAACTTCTAGCCACAATTACTATAATGACTATAATAGCAACTATGGCAAGTATAAATACAGTAAAGATTTTTGATGAAAAAGAAAAATCTGCTAAAAAAAGAGAGCAAGAAATAATTGAAGCTTCTGCCTGTGTTTATATAGAATTAAACAAAAACAAAGACTTAAAAGAACAATGCTTAAAAGAAGGATGTAAAATAAGTAGCAATACTTTAATAAAAGAAGGCTTATTACTAGAAGAAGATGTGGATAACGAGACATTTATCCACATTACAAAGAAAAATAACGAAATAATATGTACAAAAGAATAAAGGAGTATAAAAATGGCAAAACTATATTATAGATACAGTGCTATGAATTCAGGAAAATCAACAATGGCTATTCAAGTTGCTCATAATTATGAAGAACAAGGTGGCAAAATCCTAGTTTGGAAATCTAGTATTGATACTAAAGGAGGAGACACCATTACAAGTCGTGTTGGTATAAATAGAAAAGTAGACAAATTATTAGTACCTACTGCTAGCCCTAAAAAAGTTTTAAAAGAAGAAATGAAACAAATGGGAACAATCGATGCTATTATAATTGATGAAGCTCAATTCTTAACCGAAATGCAAGTTAATGAAATATATGAAATATCCAAAATGGAAGATATTCCAGTATTATGTTATGGATTAAGATGTGACTTTAAAATGATGCCATTCCCTGGTTCATCTAGACTACTAGCTATCGCCGATACAATTGAAGAAATAAAAAATATTTGTAAATGTAAAAGCAAGGCTACTCAAAACCTTCGCTTAGTAAATGGAATACCTACTTTTGAAGGAGGACAAGTAGCAATCGATGGTGAAAACAAAGTAACATATGAATCCGTATGTGGCAAATGTTATTTAAAATATTATCAAGAATGGAAAGAAAAACAAAAGAAAGAGAGCTGATTATCTTGAAAGAAAAAATATTAGAAGTATTAAAACCAATTCATGAAGCAAAAGAATTAATAGAAATAAATAATTTATTAGGCTTAAAAACTGTTTCAGAATACCAAGAACTACAAAAAAATATAGAAGAATTAGAAAAAGAATATAAAGTATTTAAAACAAAGAAAGATAAATATTTATTAATGGATAATTGTCCAGGATTAAGAATAGGAAAATTATCCATTAATAAGAAAGGATTTGGTTTTTTATTATTAAGTAAAGAAGACGATTTATATATATCAAAAGATAATTTAAATAATGCTTTAAACAATGATTTAGTTCTAGTAGAAATCATTAAAAAAGGAATTAAACCAGAAGGAAGAGTTATAAAAACATTAGAAAGAAATCTAACTAATGTTGTTGGAGAAATAGTAATTAAAAATAAAAAAATGATGGTTATTCCTGATGACGATAAATTAGATATTAAAATTTATGTAAGCAAATCTACATCTAAAAACTGTGTAGAAGGTCATAAAGTCTTAGTAGCACTTAATAAAGAATTAGATAAAAAATCATACATTGGTGATATTATAAAAATAATTGGTCATAAAGACGATGCTGGAGTAGACATATTAAGTATTGCTTATAAATATGGTATTATGAATGAATTTACGCCAGAAACAATTAAAGAATTAGATGATATTCCAAATGAAGTAAATAAAAATGAACTTATAAACAGAAAAGATTTAACAAATGAAATGATTTTTACTATTGATGGTGCAGATACAAAAGACATAGATGATGCAATTAGTTTAACTTATAAAGACCATATATACACTTTAGGAGTACATATCGCAGATGTATCTCACTATGTAAAAGAAAATACTAGTTTAGGTGATGAAGCTTATTTAAGAGGAACTTCAAGTTATCTAGCAGATACAGTTATTCCTATGCTTCCCCATAAATTATCTAATGGAATATGTTCTTTAAACGAGGGAGAACTTCGTCTTACTATGAGCTGTGTAATGAATATAAATGAACGAGGAGATACAATCGGATATGACATCTTCCCAAGTTATATTAAATCAAATAAAAAAATGACTTATAGTGCCGTTAATCAAATATTAGATAATAATATTATCCCTGAAGGATATGAACCATTTAGTGATACTTTAAAAAAGATGAATGACTTAGCCCACATCTTACGAAAGAAAAAAGTAAGCCGTGGTTATATCGAATTTGACATACCAGAGCCAAAAGTTATTCAAGATAAAGAAGGACATGCCATTGATATTGTTAAAAGAACCCAAGGAACAGGAGAAAACTTAATTGAAGATTTTATGATTGCAGCTAACGAAACAGTAGCAACCCACATTTCCAATATGGACCTTCCTTTTATTTATCGTGTCCATGCTTTACCAAATGCTGATAAAATTGATGATTTCTTAAATTTAGTAAAAGCTCTTGGATATACAATTCATACAAGCATTAATGAAATTACACCAAAAGCAATGCAAAGATTATTAGAAGAACTAGAGGATAAACCAGAATATAATATTTTATCTTCTCTATTATTAAGAAGCATGAAAAAAGCAGAATATTCTAAAACAAACATTGGCCACTTTGGTTTAGCAAGTACCAATTATACTCATTTTACTTCTCCAATCAGACGTTTCCCCGACTTAACAGTGCATAGACTATTAAAAACTTATTTAGTAGATAAAGATTTTAGTATGTCTACTATCAACTATTTAGATAACAGTCTTGTAGAAATCGCTGAACATTCAAGTGAAAGAGAAGTTGCAAGCATCAACGCTGAAAGAGATGTCGACGATATGAAAATGGCAGAATATATGGAAAATCATATTGGCGAAGAATATACAGGAATTATTAGTACAGTCACAAATTTTGGTTTCTTTGTTGAACTAGAGAACTTAATTGAAGGCTTAGTACACGTAAATACTCTAAAAGGAGATTATTATAATTATGTTCCAGAACTATTATCTTTAATCGGAAAATCAACCAAAAAAACTTATCGTGTCGGAGATACTGTAAAAATTAAAGTAACTAATGCAAGTAAAGAAACTGCTATGATTGATTTTGAACTTATCGAGGAGAAAAAAAATGATAGAAGTAAAAAATAAAAAAGCCTACTTCGATTATAGTATATTAGAAGAAATAGAAGCAGGAATAGCCTTAACAGGAACAGAAATAAAATCAGTAAGAAAAGGTTCCGTAGATTTAAAAGATACTTTTGTAACTATTAAAAATAATGAAGCCTATCTATTAAACATGTATATTGCCAAATATGAAGAAGGAAATATATTTAATCATGAAGAAAGAAGAACTAGAAAGTTATTATTACATAAAAAAGAGATTAAAAAAATAAAAGAACAAATAAAACAAGATGGTTACACAATTATTCCTTTAAAACTATATTTCAAAAAGAATAAAGTAAAAATATTAATAGGTATCTGTAAAGGTAAAAAACTTTATGATAAAAGAGAAGCTTTAAAAGAAAAAGATTTAAAAAGAGAAGCTAGATATTACAACTAACTTCTCTTTTTACTTTAACTTTTAAAATAATCCCAAAACAATAATGCAGCATTCACAATTAAAATCCAACCAATAATCACTAAAACAGCATTTGAATAAGCAATACTATAAACTCCAAGAATAATTAAAACAGCATTACTTATAGTACTAAAATTTTGATAATCATGAAAACTTATTTGAGTAAGTAATCTACTAATACCCATATAAATTAGAAAGAAACCTAAAATATAACGTATACTAATTTCTAATGCTCCTGCTAAAACAATAAGTAAAATACCAATCAAAATAGAAACAACTGCTACACTTAAATTAATATTTTTATAAGCAACAATATCTTTATTCTGATAATAAACAACTAAAGATTTAATCCCATAAACAATAACTAATATTCCAATAATATAAAATAATAATTGAACTACTTCATTACTTTTAAAAGCTAAAATAACCCCTAATATTAGATATATAATTGGTGTAACAACAGAATTTCCATCTTTTTTATTATCTTTTTTTGGCTTAATAATTTCCGTTTTCAAATAATTCACGTCCTATCTACCAATATTATATCTTGTTTAATTTTTTTAAGCAAGTAGTAAATTGAATTACAAGAAAACCTATGATATAATAATAAATAGAATATGGAGGGATAACTTTTGTTAACAGAAAAAGAAATGCTAAATTTAATGCAATCATACAATATAAAATCCGATAATTATGGCCCTACTCTTTACAAAAATGAAGATAAAATAGGTTTATGTATAGAAATTAAAGATTCTTTATTTGGCTATTTAACAAGATTATTTCCCTTCGAAACCTTAGATGAAGCTTCACTATTTTTAAAACAACTATTTTGGTATAAAAATAATCATAAAAAATATAATATTACTTTAGAACTAGATAATTACAATAATGAAACTCCCAAAATAATTTATAAATTAAAAAGCAAAATCTTAGAACCTCATGAAATGTTAAATATTGAAGAAGAAATTAAGAAAAAAGAACAAGAAAAACGAGAACAAGCCTTAGAACAACAACAAAAAAATATTTATATCGCTCATATTAAAGCTTTAAACAATTATTTAATTAAAAGACTAGAAGAAAAAGAAAAGGCAAAAAAAGAAAAAAATGACTTAAAAGTACTAGAAAACGATTTAAAATTCGAATTACTAGAAGAATTAGGAACTTACTATGAAAAAACAAGTAAATTTACCAAAAAAGAAATAACTTTAGAACCTTTAATTCCAAATCAAGAGTTAACAGAATTAAAAAATTCTAAACCAGACTTAGAAAACTTAACAGAAGAAGAATTAAAAGAAATTTTAAAAAAACTAGTAATAAAAATAAAAGAAGAAGAACTAGATGAAAAACATTTAGTAAATATATATTCTAACAGTATTTATGCTTATAATATAAGTATTTTAAGAAAACAAATAGACTTTGTAAAAAGTAAAATAGAAGCCGAAAAAAACTTTAACTTAAAAGGAAGTAAAATCCACAATATAGATGAAGAATTAAAGTCTTTTTTAAAAACAAACCGCACCCCCAAAAAAATACAGGATTTTATTTCAGAGAATAAAGCACAAATTACCAATAAATTAAATCAAATACCTAGTGACTTAGAAGCTTATTATTACTTATGTGGAACTCCTCTAGAATTACCCAAAATAAAACTAGATGATGGTGAAATTCCCGAAAGTAACTTAACAGATTTTGATAATGATTTTGATAATCTAGATGAAAAAACAAAAGCTTATTTAACTTTATATAACTCTTTTTATAAACAAGTATGTAATGAAATAATAAATAATAATTTAACAAAAGAAGAATTATATTCTAAAGACCTAACTTACTTATACAACGAATTAGAAGAAATTGTATATAATGAAAGTAATAGTCATTACTTAAACAAATATTTTAAATATATAAACTTTAAAACAAAAGAAAAGTATATAGACAGTATTTTAGATATATGTAATACTCTAAATAATACTAGATTTCATCTTAATGGTATATATAAAGTATTCTATAAAGAAGAAAATAATAAATATAAAGCTTTATACTTAAAACCAATATTAAATGAAACAGAAAGTATAACAATTTTAGACCTTAAGAATCAAGATATTATTTATATACCAGATAAAATAATACTAGATGAAGAAACAAAAGAATTAAGTACAATTACCACCAAAAATATTTATATTACAAATAATATTAACCAAACCCTTGATAGTATAACTCTAAATATGTATAATAAAATAAAGAAAAAAGAAAAGAATATAACTATAACTACAAGTTTAAAATTAGATAAACAAATTATATTTAACATAGGAAATATAGAGGTATAACATGAATAACAAAGATTTTTTAAAAGAACTAAACAAAAAGTTAAAGAAATTAGATAAGAAAACCCGAAAAAAAGAAATAGAAGCTTATGAAACTCTTGATACAAGTAATTTAGATGCAACAGTTGAAGCTAAAAAAATCTATCAAAAACTAGGTATATCTTATCTAACTTTCTTAGAAGCAGTAAATATATTAATTGAAGCTTTAAAAAGTAATAATAAAAAACAACTATCTAATTTACTAGGTTTCTTCTTATACCTAATTCTATTAATTATATTTATTAAAGTTCCCTTTATATATATTAGAGATATTATAGCAAACTTATTTAATAATCTGATTACGAATAGTACTTATACTATATGGTCATTAATAATTGAATTATTATACACTTTAACAACTATCTATATGGCTATTATCTTAATAAAAAAGAAAGCCAAAGAAATAACAGATGTAAAATAACATCTGTTTTTCTATATAGAATGTCTAATAATACCCATCTTTTTAGTCATTTCTTGATATTTAGTTTTTGCTAAATCCTTAGACTTTAAAATACCTTTATCTAATATTGCATCTAATTCACTACTATTAATTAATTCTTGATATCTATTTTGAATATTCTGAATATGTTCTGCAGTTACAGTAGCAACATATTTTTTAAACTCCCCATAATTCTTACCTTCAAATTGTTTTTCTAATTCTGGAATAGAAATACCAGTTATAGAAGTAGCAATATTTAATAAATTAGAAATACCAGGTTTATTTTCTTCATCAAACTTAATAACATTATCACTATCAGTAGTAGCTTTCATAATCTTTTTAACAATATCATCATAAGAATCAAACATACTAATAACCCCTTGAGGATTAACTTCTGATTTACTCATTTTTTTACTAGGGTCTTTTAAATCTTTAATCTTAATACCATCTTTAGTAATAAAAACATCTGGTAAATGAAAAGTTTTTCCATACTTATTGTTAAATCTTTCTGCAATATTACGAGCTAATTCTACATGTTGTTTTTGATCAATTCCAACTGGGACATAATCAGCATCACAATAAAGTATATCCGCTGCCATTAAAACAGGATAAGTAAGCAATCCAACCGAAAAATTAGCATTTTGTTTACTTTTTTCTTTAAATTGAATCATTCTAGAAGCCTCGCCATAAGTAGTAGTACACTCTAATAAATAAGATATCGCAGGAATAAATTCATTTTCAGATTGAATATAAATAGTATTCTTTTCTGGATCAATTCCACAAGCTATATACATAGCAATAAATTTTCTAATTCTCTCATTAACTTCTTTAGGCTCCTGATAAACAGTAAGTGCATGTAAATCAGCAACAAACATATAAGATTCATATTCATCTTGCAAACGAACCATTTGTAAAATAGAACCTATATAATTACCTAAAGTTAAATCACCTGTAGGTTTTAAACCAGTTAATATTCTCTTCATTTAAATCACCTGTAAAAATATTATAACAATAATTCAAAAAAATGTAAATTTTAAATTAAATTTTTCTTAAAATCTGATATAATTATAATGGTGATAAAAATGAAAATAAAAAAAGAATATTTAGGGATTGGAATAGGTTTATTTTTAATTATTATCCTAGCAATTATTTTAATCAGTATATTCTCTAATAAAAATAAAGAAGAAAATAACACTCAATATAGTAATAATGCTATAAAAGTAATGAAAGAACAAAATGTATTTAACAAAATAACCGAAAAAGAATATTCAAAAACTGTCGAAACAATGCTAAATGAAAAATTATTTAAAGAAGAATATTTAGACACCTATTATGCTATCGAATATAACGATATGACTGGCTTTGCAGTCGTTGTAAATAAATTTTTAGAAAAGAAATATAATGCCAAAGAAATTAATTATATTATAAAGAATTATAAAGAACATTTAAACATATTATTAAATATGGAATATGTAGATATATTACAATTTAATGATATTAGTAACTTCGATATTGAAAAAATAGAAAGATATTTAAAATATCAAGAAGAACAAGACTATGATTTAAAAACAGTTGTTACCTATGTGAATATTGGTCTAGATTTAAAAGGCTATTCTAGTTATATAGAATACACAGAAGAAGAAGCACAAAGTGATTTAACAATACTAGTAAATAAATATCATAAACTTCCAGATAATTATGAACCAAATGATCTAGTCCCTTTAAGCTATAACAAACAATATAAACTTAGACAAGAAGCTGCAGAAGCCTTTCAAATTTTAACAAATGCAGCTTTACTAGATAATGTTGTATTCTATCCATTTAGTCCCTATCGTTCCTTTGAAACACAAGCAAAACTATATAATAATTATAAAAACAGAGATGGAGAACAAAAAGCAGATACTTATTCAGCAAGACCCGGTTTTTCCGAACATCAACTAGGTTTAGCAGTCGATGTTAGAAGTAACACACTAAATGATAATCTAACTCCAGAACATTATGAATGGATGTTAAATAATTCTTATAAATATGGTTTTATTGTTCGATATCCAAAAGGAAAACAACACATAACCCAATTTATTGAAGAACCATGGCATCTAAGATATTTAGGAATTGACCTTGCAACAAAAGTCCATAACTCTAACCTAACTTATGATGAATACTATGATATATACATGAAAAATAAATAAAAGAAAATTCGTCTTCTTTTTTTATATACAAAAGAAAAAACCTCAAATGAGGTTTCTTTTAAACTAGTTCAAGTTTAACTTGTAAAGCATCGTCTCCAACACGTTCTTTTAATTTAATAATACGTGTATATCCACCATTACGTGTTTCATAACGCTTAGCAAGTTCATTGAATACTTTATTAACAGCATCAGTATCGTTATAAAGGAAAGCAAGTGCTTTTCTACGACTAACTAAAGTACCCTTCTTACCATAAGTAATCATTTTATCAACAAATTTTCTTACTTCTTTAGCTCTAGCTTCAGTAGTAACAACAGATTCATTCATAATAACGTCTTTTGTAATATTTGCTAAGATACTTCTTCTTTGTCTTGATTCTCTACTTAATTTTCTATATGACATTATTTATTCCTCCTTAATCACGGAACTTTAGTCCCATTTCTGCTACTTTATCTAAAACTTCTTTTAATGACTTTTTACCTAAATTACGTATTTTAGTAACTTCAATTTCTCTCTTAGAAATAAGGTCTTGAACAGTATGAATACCTGCTCTTTTTAAACAGTTATAAGCACGTACAGAGAATTCAATTTCCTCAATAGGTGTCTCTAAAGTTTTAGTAATAGTATCTACTTTCTTTTCTTGCATTAATCCAGTAACATCACTAATAGCATTTAAATCTGCAACAATACCAAAATGTTCAATTAAGATACGAGCAGAAAGTGCCATAGCTTCTTCTGGAGTCATACTTCCATTTGTATTAATTTCCATTGTTAACTTATCATAGTTTTCATTTTGACCTACACGAGTAGATTCAACTTCATACTTAACAAGTTCAATAGGAGAATAATTAGAATCTATTGCAATAACTCCAACTTTATTTTCTCCAAATAATTTTTTATTTTCTTTAGCATCAACATAACCTTTACCATTAGAGATAGTAACTTCCATATCGATTTTACCACCATCAACAAGATTACATATTACTAAGTCTGGGTTGATAATTTCAACGTCAGAATTTTTCTCAAAATCACCAGCAGTTACAGGACCTTCAGAATCTTTAAATAATCTTAAGGTTTTTACTTCTTCTGTATGATTCTTAACAACAACACTTTTAAGTGCTAAAACAATACCTGTTACGTCTTCAACAACGCCCTCAATTTTTTGAAATTCATGTAATACACCTTCAATTTTAACAGAAGTAATAGCGCTTCCTGGCAAACTTGATAACATAACTCTTCTAAGTGCATTTCCAATAGTTGTTCCAAAACCTCTTTCAAGGGGTTCTAATTCAAATTTTCCATAATGATTGCTCTCTTGATATTCAGCAATTCTATATTCTGGCTTTTCAAAACTAATCATAATTCTCTACCCTTTCTTTATTACAAATTAATTTCTAGGACGTTTTGGTGGACGACAACCATTATGTGGTACTGGTGTCTCATCTGTAATAGATAAAATTTCTAGTCCAGCAGCTTGTAAAGAACGAATAGCAGTTTCTCTTCCTGCACCTAATCCCTTAACAACAATATCTACTTTCTTAACTCCTTGGTCCATAGCAGACTTTGCAGCAGCCTCTGCAGAAATACCGGCAGCAAAAGGAGTTTTCTTTTTACTACCTTTATATCCAATAGTTCCACTTGAAGCCCATGAAATAACAGCTCCATCTTTTTCTGTAATAGTAACAATAGTGTTATTATAAGTAGAATGAATATGTGCAACAGCTTCAGGAATATTCTTTTTTACTTTTCTTTTTCTTCTATTATATGCCATAGTTTAACCTCCTACTTTCCTACTTTTTTCTTGTTAGCTACTACTTTACCTCTACCCTTACGAGTATGAGCATTACGGCTAGTTCTTTGACCTCTAACTGGAAGTCCTTTTTTATGTCTAACTCCTTGGTAGCAACCAATTTCCATTTTATTTTTAATACTCATTTGCACATTACGACGTAAATCACCTTCAACTGCATAGTTATCAACTTCTTTACGTAGACGTGCAATTTCATCATCTGTTAAATCTTTAACTTTTGTTTCAGGGTTAACATTTGCATTTTCACAAATAGTTCTACCTAAATTTCTACCAATACCATATATAGCAGTTAATCCTACAAATACATGTTTCTCACTTGGTAATTCAATATTCTTAATACGTGCCATAATTACCTCCTCTATTAGCCTTGTGTTTGTTTGTGTTTAGGATTTTCACAAATAACCATAACTTTTCCTTTTCTTCTAATTATTTTGCACTTTTTACAAATCTTTTTTACTGATGGTCTAACTTTCATAATAATACCTCCATTATCTCTTATTCCATACAATACGCCCACGTGTTAAATCATAAGGCGAAAGCTCTATTGTTACCGTATCACCTGGTAGAATACGAATCATATTCACTCGCATTTTACCAGAAACGTAGGCTTTTACAGTAAATCCATTTTCAAGTTGTACTAAATAGTCACTTCCCTTAAGAACTTCAACTACTTTTCCTTCAACTTCAATTTTGTCTTCTTTATTATTTTGACTAACTTCTTTTCTATTAAATTTTTTCGCCATCGCAAATATCTCCTGTTAAAATTTTATATCCATCTTTAGTAACTACAACTGTATGTTCAAAATGAGCACTAGGTAATTCATCGTCAGTTGATATAGTCCAATCATCATCATGCAAATAAATATAACGTTCTCCCAAATTAAGCATTGGTTCAACAGCTATAACCATACCAGCCTTTAAAGTAAGACCAGTACCAGCTTTGCCATAATTAGGAACATCAGGGTCTTCATGAATATTTGTTCCAACCCCATGACCAACTAATTCTTCGACTACGCTTAACCCATTTTTATGAGCATAAGTCTCAATCGCAGCTCCTATATCACCTATTTTAGCACCTTCTTTAATTTTACTCAAGCCCTCATATAAAGCTTTTTCAGTATTTTGTACTAAATCTCTAACTTCATCAGGAACTTCTCCTACAATATAAGTTCTAGCTGCGTCACTATGATATCCATGTATTTCTACTCCAATATCCACAGAAACAATGTCACCATCTTTAATCTTACGACCAGATGGAATTCCATGAACAACTTCATCATTAATAGAAATACAGATACTAGCAGGATATCCTTCATAATTTAGAAAAGAGGGGACAGCATGATTTTTTAAAATAAATTGATAAGCAACTTTATCTAATTCTTTAGTAGTTACTCCAGGTTTAATATGTTTCTTAACTTCTTCATGAGTTAAAAAATTTAAATAACCAGCTTCTCTCATTATTTTAATTTCTCTTTCACTCTTAATACTAATCATGATTTGCTATCCCTTTCTTCTATAAAACAACATTTGTTACCGATTTATAAATATCATCA
This sequence comes from uncultured Bacilli bacterium, assembly GCA_934099115.1. Classification (GTDB taxonomy): domain Bacteria; phylum Bacillota_I; class Bacilli_A; order RF39; family UBA660; genus Caccenecus. The sequence goes on along the minus strand of CAKOPK010000009.1, from coordinate 17,445 downwards.
ATATCTAAAGTTGCATCTACATTAACTAATAAATTCTTATCTTGATAATAATCTAAAATAGGCTTTGTACTATCTACAAAAGTTTGAAAACGAACTTTAAAAGTTTCTTCATTATCATCACTTCTATGTTCAAGCTCTACTTGACAATCATCACATAAATTATTATTAAGAGGTTTTAAAGCCTCATTATAGATATTATAACTTCTCTTACATACTGGGCAAATAACACGCCCCAAAACTCTTTTAGTTGCTATATCTAAAGGAGTATCTAGATAAATAACAACGTTATTAGAAACATTTAACTTATCTAAAATTTTATCTAATTGATAAGCTTGTTCTAAAGTTCTAGGAAAACCATCTAAAATAAATGGTTTATCATTTATCTTATTTAGTTCTTCTTCTACTAAACGAATAATGAGTTCATCACTTACTAACTTTCCACTTTGAATTAAAGCATCAAGTTCTTTACCAAGTGAAGTCCCTTTTTTAATTTCTTCTCGTAAAAGGTCTCCAGTACTTAAATGAGAATAATTATATTTTTTTTTTAAATAATCACTAATAGTTCCTTTGCCCGCTGCGGGAGGAGCAATAAAAATGATATTTTTCATTTTAACGGAACCTCTTTTTCTTAGCCGCATAACTACGAGCAGTTAAACTACTTTCAATTTGTTTATATGTCTCAATCGCTACTCCAACAACAATTAATATACCAGTTCCACCTAAACGAACATTACTTGGTAAATTCGTTAAAGCAGAGAATATAACTGGTAAAACAGCTAATATAACTAGGAATAAAGAACCAACAAGTGTAAGTCTTGATAAAGATTTACTAATATAATTTGTTGTATCTTCTCCTGGTCTAACGCCTGGAATATATCCTCCATTTTTATTTAAATTCTTACTCATCTCATCTGGATTCATACTTAAGAAAGTATAGAAATAACCAAATACAAAGATTAAAATAATATAAAGAATTAATCCTGTAGGTGAAGTATAAATAATATAATTATTTACGAAATTTATAGCTGCTTCATTCTTTGTTAATTGAACAATAGTAGCAGGTATCGTTGTTAAAACAGAAGCAAATATGACAGGCATAACTCCAGCACTATTAATCTTAATAGGCAAATAACTAGTTTGCGCACCATAAGCACTTGTTGTTCTATTAGAGTATTGAATTGGAATTCTTCTCTCAGCAAGTTGAACCCAAATAATACCAACGATAATTAAGATATAACATAATATGAATAATGCAAATAACGTAATTCCAAGTCCTGTTTCAAAAGAACCATGGATGAAAGAATTAAAAGCAGTCGTAAATACACCTGGCATACTAATTAAAATACCAGCCATAATTAATAATGATTGACCGTTTCCAATTCCTTTTTTAGTTATTTGGTCACCCATCCATAGTAAGAATGCTGTACCAGCAGTCATTACTAAACTTGTTTTAAGCATCAATGCTACATTACCAGACTTTAGTAAAAAGATACTGATAGCATAGGATTGTATAAAGGCAATTATAATACCTAAATATCTAGTAATTTTATTAATTTTTTGTCTACCAACATAACCTTGTTCTTTTAATTCCTTAAAATAAGGAATGATATCCATTTGTAATAACTGAGTAATAATACTAGCAGTAATATATGGGCTAACACCCATACCGAAGATAGAGAAAGTTTGTAGTCCTCCACCACTCATTAAGTTAAATATTTCTAAAAAACCTAACTCTGCATAAACAGTATTTAAATTAACCCAAGGAATAGTTATATTAAGACCAAGAGCAAAAAATCCTAAACAGAATAAAGTAAAATATATTCTTTTTCTTAAATCTTTATTTTGTTTACTAAATATTTTGGCAATTCCTTTAAACATCTAAATCACCTCAGCTTTACCGCCAGCATTTTCTATTTTTGTAACAGCTGAAGATGAGAATCTATTTGCTTTAACAGTTAATTTCTTTGTTAATTCACCATTAGCAAGAACTTTAACTCCGCTTAATTGTTTCTTAATAATTTTACGTTCTTTTAATACTTCTGGAGTAACTATATCTCCATCATTAAAGAACTTATCAAGTTCGCTTAAATTAATAGTAGCAAATTTTGTTTCAAAACGAGTATTATTAAACCCACGTTTTGGAACTCTTCTGTAGATAGGAGTTTGTCCACCTTGGAACCATGCACTAATACTAGCTCCACTTCTTGACTTTTGACCATTTTCTCCTCTACCAGCAGTCTTTCCAGTACCACTTCCAGGTCCACGGCCAACTCTCTTACGAGTCTTTGTTTCGTTAGAAACAGGTAATGATTCTAATTTCATATTATAACTCCTCCACTTTCTTACCACGAAGTGCTGCAACTTTTGCAGGACTCTTTTGTGATTTTAAAGCTTCAAGTGTAGCTTTAGCAACATTAATCTTAGTATTTGAACCTAAAGATTTAGAAACAATATCCTTAATACCAGCCACTTCAAGAACAGCACGAGCAGCACCACCAGCGATAACTCCTGTACCTTCTTTAGCAGGCTTAATCATAACAACAGCTCTACCAACTTTAGCAGTAGCTTCATGTGGAATAGTTCTATTATCAATAAGAGATACTTTTGTTACGTTTTTATTAGCTGCTTGTAAAGCCTTTTTAATAGCTTCTGGAACTTCATTAGCTTTACCAGTACCAATACCAACTAAACCTTTACGGTTACCAACAACTACAGTTGCGGAAAATCTAAAGTGTCTACCACCTTTGGTAACTTTTGTTACTCTACCAATAGAGATAACTTTTTCTTCTAATAAATTTTTCTTAGTTTCCATTGTTTTCTTTTGTCTCATAATAACCTCCACTCTAGAATTCCAAACCGTTTTCACGTGCAGCATCAGCTAAAGCTTCTACACGTCCATGATATAGGTATCCACCTCTATCAAATACAACAGTTTTAATTTTTTTAGCTAAACATTTCTTAGCAACATCAGCACCTACAGCTTTAGCTGCTTCAACGTTTCCACCATTTTTAATTTTTAATTCAACAGTTGATGAGCTAACTAAGGTTTTACCAGTAGTATCATCAATTACTTGAACATAAATTCCATTATTTGAACGAAACACATTTAATCTAGGAACTTCAGGAGTACCACTAATTTTAGTACGTACACGAGCATGTCTTCTTAAACGTGCTACATTACTAGTTTCTTTTCTTATCATAATTTCCGACCTTTCTAACCTTATTTAGCTGCTTTCTTACCTTCTTTACGACGTACATATTCGCCTTTATAACGGATACCTTTACCTTTATAAGGTTCTGGTTGTCTTATTTTACGAATATTAGCCGCAAATTCAGCAACTCTTTGTTTATCAATACCACTAATAGTGATTTCAGTATTACTTACTTGTTCAACCTTTAAATCAGCTGGAACTTCTACAACAACAGGATGAGAGAAACCAGCAGAAACATTGATTTTATCTCCATTAACTTGGAAACGATAACCAACACCTACAGCTTCTAATCCTTTAGTAAATCCTTCACTAACACCAACAATCATATTAGAGATTAATGAATTTACAGTACCAACATTAACATTAGCTTCTCTAGAATCATTCTTTGCAATAGTTGCAATTTCAGTTTCTGTAATGTTAACATCTACTAACTTATTAACATCTAAAGTTAAAGAACCTTTAGCACCTTTAACAGTTAAGACATTATTTTCCATACTAGCTGTTACTCCACTAGGAACAACGATTTTTCTATTACCAATTCTACTCATAGATTTTCCTTACCAAACATAGGCAAGTACTTCGCCTCCTAATCCAGCTTGTCTAGCTTCTTTATCAGTCATTAAACCTTTAGAAGTAGATATAATTGCAATTCCAAGTCCATTAAGTACACGAGGAATTTCTTCTGCTTTAGCATAAACTCTTAATCCAGATTTACTAATTCTTTTAAGACCAGTAATAACTCTTTCTTTTCTTTCACCATATTTTAAAGTTAAAGTTAACTTATCACCAGTAACATTGTGTTCATTAACATAATCAACAATATAACCTTCTCTTTTAAGAATTTCTGCGATTCCAACAGTCATTTTAGTACCAATTACTTCAACTGTCTCATATTTCATTTGATTTGCATTACGTATTCTAGTAAGCATATCTGCTATTTTATCTTGAACCATCTAAAATTCCTCCTTCCTTACCAACTTGACTTCTTAACGCCAGGTATTTTACCTTCGTTTGCTAGTTCTCTAAAACAGATTCGGCAAATACCAAACTTGCGCATTACACCGTGAGGTCTTCCACATCTTTCACATCTAGTATAAGCACGTACCTTAAATTTAGGTGTTCTCTTACTTTTAATTACCATACTTTTCTTAGCCATGTTTAACCTCCTAATTCTTAAAAGGCATTCCAAATGCCTTTAATAAAGCAAATGCTTCTTCATTTGTATTAGCTGTAGTAACGAATACGATATCCATACCACGAACTTTAACAACATTATCATATTCAATTTCTGGGAATATAAGTTGTTCCTTAATACCTAAAGTATAATTTCCATGTCCATCAAAAGCAGTCTTAGAAACTCCTCTAAAATCACGAACACGAGGTAAAGATACACGAATTAATCTTTCCATAAATTCATACATTTTCTCACCACGTAATGTAACTTTAACACCAATAGCTTGACCTTCACGAAGTTTAAATCCGGCAATTGACTTTTTAGCATGAGTAACAACTGATTTTTGACCAGTAATAATTTCTAGGTCTTTTGCAGCTGCATCAATATACTTACGGTCATGAGCACCATCGCCACAACCCATATTAATAACTATTTTATCTAATTTTGGTACTTGCATAACGCTTGAATATTTAAATTCATCCATTAAACTTTTAATGATTTTTTCATCATATAATTTTCTATAATTACTCATAAATATTCACCTACTTATTTTTTTCTTTCTTATCTTTTTTTGTTGCTTCTATTTTCTTAACATTAGATACGTGAATTGGAGCTTCTATATCGAAGATACCTCCATTATTATTTTGATTATTTGGTTTAACGTGTTTTTTAACTATATTAATTCCTTCAACAACAACTTTATCTTCATTTCTTAAAGTCTTAATTACTTTACCGTTTTTTCCTTTATCTTTACCAGCAATAACTAATACTTCATCGCCAACTTTAATTTTCATCATGTGTGCCTCCTATATAACTTCCTTAGCAAGAGATACAATCTTCATATAATCTCTTTCACGAAGCTCTCTAGCAACTGGGCCAAGTACTCTTGTACCAATTGGAGATTTATCATCTTTAATAATTACACAAGCGTTATCATCAAATTTAATATAGCTTCCATCTTTTCTTCTAACACCTTCAGTAGTTCTTACAATAACAGCTTTAACAACTTTTCCCTTTTTCATGTTTGAATTAGGAATAGCCTTTTTAACTGTACCAACTACTACATCACCGATATTAGCATATTTAACTTTAGAACCACCTAAAACACGAATAACTAATAACTCACGTGCTCCAGTATTATCGGCAACTTTTAATCTACTTTCTTGTTGAACCATAGTCTACCTCCTATAGAATAACAGCCTTTTGAGTGATTTCTACAAGTTCATATCTCTTAGTCTTAGATAATGGTCTTGTCGCTCTAATTCTGACTGTATCTCCTAAGCCTGCTTGATTATTTTCATCATGAGCAGTATATTTTTTTGAATATTTAACACGTTTTCCATAAAGTGGATGGTTTTTATAAGTTTCTACTAGGACAGTAATAGTTTTATCATTTGTATTACTAACAACTTTTCCTATTAATTCTTGCTTTCTATTCTCCATCGCTAACCTCCTCATTTAATTCTCTTTCACGCATAATTGTTTTCATTCTAGCAACGTCTTTTCTAAGTTCTCTGATTTTAGAAGGATGCTCTAAAGTACCAGTAGATTGTTTCATACGAAGACTAAATAATTCTTTTTTAGCTTCTCTGATTTTTCCTTCTAATTCTCGATTAGATAATTCTCTTAATTCCTTAATTTTCAAGAGACTCACCAACTTTCATATCTTCTTTTTTAACGAATTTAGTTTTAATTGGTAATTTATGACTAGCAAGTCTTAAAGCTTCACGAGCAGTAGCTTCATCAACACCACCAATTTCAAATAAAATTTTACCCTCTTTAACAACAGCAACCCATTCTTCAACGTTACCTTTACCTTTACCTTGACGAGTTTCAAGAGGTTTACGAGTTAAAGCTAAATGTGGGAAAATATTAATCCATACTTTTCCACCACGTTTCATATAACGTGTCATAGCAATACGAGCTGCTTCAATTTGACGAGCAGAAATCCAGTTACCTTCTTTAGCTTGAAGACCATATTCTCCAAAATGAAGTTCAGTATTTCCTCTAGCATGTCCATCATATGTTAATCTATGAGGCTTTCTATATTTAGTCTTTTTTGGCATTAACATGATTTCCATCTCCTCTCGTCATTTTCTTAGCAGGAAGAATTTCATCTTTGTAAATCCATACTTTTACACCAATCTTACCATAAGTAGTATCAGCTTCAGCAATAGCATAATCTACATCAGCACGAATAGTATGAAGTGGAACAGTACCTTCTGTATATCCTTCAGTACGAGCCATTTCAGCTCCACCAAGTCTACCAGAAACACTAGTCTTAATACCTTTAGCTCCAGCCTTCATAGTATTACGAATAGCTCTTTTTTGAGCACTTCTAAATGGTGCTCTAGCTTCGATTTGAGAAGCAATATTTTGAGCTACTAATTTAGCATTTAAATCTGGATTTTTAACTTCAACGATATTTACATATACGTCTTCTCCAACTAATTTCTTAATTTCTTTTCTTAATTTTTCGATGTCCTCTCCACCTTTACCGATGATAACACCTGGTTTAGCAGTTGCAATAGTAACATCAATTCTGTTTTTCTTTCTTTCAATAAGGATAGAAGCAACAGCAGCATCTTTTAATTTCTTTTCTAAATATTCTCTAATCTTAATATCACGATTAAGAACTTTAGCATAGTCTTTACCAGCATACCACTTAGACTCCCAATCTTTATTAACTCCAAGTCTAAAACCTATTGGATTAACTTTTTGACCCATTATGCTTCCTCCTTAACTTTACCGTCACTTACTTTAATAGTAATATGACTTGTTCTTTTATCTCTTCTATCAACATTTCCACGGCTAGCAAATTTAATTCTCTTATAAACTTGTCCTGGGTTGATATAACATTCACTAATTTTAAGCTCACTCTCTTTAGCACCGAAATTATTAACAGCGTTAGCAACAGCACTATTTAAAACTTTTAAACAAAGTCTAGCAGCTTTAGTATTTGTATTTTCTAAAATAGCTTGTGCTGTAACAACATCTTTTCCACGAACTAAATCAAGAGTCATTCTAGCTTTTCTAGGGGCAATTAATGCACCTTTATGTATTGCATAAGTCTCCATTTATATACCCTCCTACTTTTGTCCTGCGTGTCCACCAAACTTACGAGTTAATGCAAACTCACCAAGTTTATGGCCAACCATATCTTCTGTAATATATACAGGAATAAATTCTTTGCCGTTATGAACAGCAATAGTGTGTCCTACAAAATCAGGGAAAATAGTGGAACGACGAGACCAAGTTTTAATAACTTCTTTTTTATTACTTTTATTTAATTCTTGAACCTTCTTAAGTAAACGATCGAATACATAAGGTCCTTTCTTTAAACTTCTTGCCATATATCCTCCTATTTGTTCTTTCTACTAACAATTAACTTGCTAGAAGCTTTTTTACTCTTTCTTGTCTTATAACCAAGAGCAGGTTTACCCCAAGGTGTCATTGGGCTCTTACGTCCAACTGGTGTACGACCTTCACCACCACCATGTGGATGGTCATTAGGGTTCATAACACTACCACGGTTAGTAGGTCTAATTCCCATATGACGTTTACGTCCAGCTTTTCCTAAATTTACAAGTTCATAATCTTCATTACCTACAACACCAATTGTAGCCATACAAGCTCCTAAAACTTTTCTAGTTTCGCCAGATTGTAATCTTAAAATTACATATTTACCATCACGGCCTAAAATTTGAGCACTAGCTCCAGCACTACGAGCAATTTCCGCACCTTTACCTGGTTTTAACTCAATACAGTGTACAACAGTACCTACCGGAATAACTTCAAGTGGTAAAGCATTACCAACTTTAATATCAGCATCTCTACCATTTTCAATAATAGCTCCAACTTTTAAACCTTTAGGAGCGATAATATATCGTTTTTCTCCATCACGGTAATTTAATAAAGCAATATTTGCATTTCTATTTGGATCATACTCAATTGTTGCAACACGAGCAGTAACTCCAACTTTATTACGTTTAAAATCAATAACACGATATTTTCTCTTAGCTCCTCCACCAATATGGCGAACAGTCATTCTTCCTTGATTATTTCTACCACCAGTTTTTGATTTAGATTGTAATAAACTCTTAGTAGGAGTACTATTTGTTAATTCTTCATTAGCTAAAGTAGTCATGCCACGACGACCATTTGTTGTTGGTTTATATTTCTTAATTGCCATAACTTACTCCTCCTTATAATTCGATTTTAGAGTTTTCATCAAGTGTAACAATAGCCTTTTTATAAGTCTTTGTCTTACCTGTATATTTTCCAACTCTACGATCTTTCGCTTTTGTATTTAATGTATTAACACTCTTAACCTTAACTCCGAATGCTCTTTCAACAGCAGTCTTAATTTGAGGTTTAGTAGCAGTCTTAACTACTTTAAAAGTATATACATTATCATTTTGCATTTTAAGTGCACTTTTTTCAGTAATTACTGGAGCGATAATAATATCTGCATAATCTTTCATTACTTAAGCACCTCCTCGATATTTTTAATTGCTGCCTCATCACAAACAAGAATATCAGCATTAACTAAATCTAAGCAATTAATCTCACCACTTGTTAAATAATAAGCATAACCTAGATTTCTTGTAGCCATGTATAAATTTTCATTATCTTCACCAGTTACAAATAATACTTTACCATCAAGTTGTAAACTATCAACAATTTTCTTAATTTCTTTAGTCTTTAAGCTTTCTAATTGAATAGAATCTAAAACTACTAATTCTTTATCTTGAGCTTTATGAGTTAAAGCACTTTTTAAAGCAAGAGTTCTTTCTTTCTTATTAATATCAAAAGTATAATCTCTAGGAGTAACTCCTAAAGCAATTCCTCCACCTCTCCATTGTGGAGCACGAGTACTACCTTGACGAGCGCGTCCAGTTCCTTTTTGTTTCCAAGGCTTTCTTCCGCCACCAGAAACTTCACTACGTGTCTTAGTCTTAGCAGTTCCTTGTCTCATTGAGTCAAGTTGTAAACGAATCATTTTCTTTAAAACTAAATCATTAGTTTCAATATTCCAAACGCTATCTACTAAAGTTAAATCTTTAACTTTTTCGTTAGCAAGATTTTTAACACTTATCTTCATATTTTATTCCTTTCTAGAAAACTAATTGTTTTCTCCAGAACTTTCTACTTCGTTAGTTGAAACTTGAGCTGGAGTTTCCTCTACTACTGTATCAACTACTGCCTCTTCATAAGAAATAATCTCTTTCGGATTTTTCTTTCTAGAATTTTTAACAGCAGATTTGATAAGTACTAATGAATTTTTAGCTCCAGGAATATTTCCACTTACTAAAATATAGTTTTCGTTTTCGTTTACTTCAATTACTTCAAGATTTTGAATAGTAACTGTTTCTACTCCCATATGTCCAGAAAGTTTTTTACCTTTTAAAACTCTCTTTGGAAGCATTGTTCCCATTGAACCTGGTCTTCTATGATATCTAGAACCATGAGTTTCAGGTCCACGAGATTGATTATGACGTTTAATAACACCAGCAAATCCTTTTCCTTTACTAGTTCCAGTAACATCAATTACATCTCCAACTTCAAAAGCGCTAGCTGTAATAACATCACCGATATTATAAGTTCCCTCATAATCTCTAATCTCTTTTAAGAAGCGCTTAGGAGTTGTATTTGCTTTTTTAGCATTTCCCATTTCTGGTTTTGTTGCATTTTTTTCTTTCTTTTCAAACACGCCTAATTGAATAGCATTATAGCCATCAGACTCAACTGTCTTAACTTGCATTACAGTATTTGGTGCAACCTCAACAACTGTAACTGGAATTAATTTCCCGTCTTTAGAGAAAACTTGAGTCATTCCAACTTTGCGTCCTAAGATTCCTTTCATCTTTTCTCCTCTTTTCTAATTATAATTTTATATCAATGTCAACACCACTAGGTAAATCTAAATGTGTTAAAGCATCAATAGTCTCTTTGCTTGGGTTTTTAATATCAATTAGTCTCTTATGAGTACGCATTTCAAATTGTTCACGCGCATCTTTATACTTATGTACCGCTCTTAAAACTGTATATTTTTGAATTTCAGTTGGAAGTGGTACTGGTCCAGAAACTTCCCCGCCAGTTCTCTTAACTGTTTCAACAATCTTTAAAGCTGCAGTATCAAGTAATCTATGATCATAGGCTTTAAGATTAATTCTTACTTTTGTATTTGACATAATGTCTCTCCTTTCGTCTATATCTAGTATAGGCTTGCTCCGCAACGAATTACCTGATACTTGAGGAATATGGAACAACCTCGCCTAGTGTATCAGCAACCTCGCACATCTAAGCACTCATACGAATTTGATTATACCATATATTCTATGAAAATCAAGCCTAAATTTAACAAAACATTAAATTAAATTCAAAGTTCCCATATTTATATAAACGGGAATTTAGTACTAAAAATTAAAAAGTTTTTTATCATTAACTATAGTGTTAAAATAAATATCAGTTGTTTAATTTACTTTCTTTTTTATCCATAGTATTTTATATTTTAAATTTGCTTCTTATAATAACTAGTATTAATATATTAAACGTTGGTTTATTTATCATTTTTAAGGAGCAACTTTTTATGACAAATTATAATCAATTAAATATATCTCAAAGAGAGACAATTCAAATTTTATTTACCAAAGGCAAAAGTTTTACTGATATTGGTCCTATTTCTAAAGAAATAAAAAGAAACAGATATATTAAGAGTAACTTTTATGATGCTTTTGATAAAAATGGTATAAATATGTACTAGATTAAAAGCTAACTATGTTTGTAATACTTGTTTAAACACATGTAATAAACATCATTTATTTTATGATTTTAGGCTAGCTCAAAAGCATTATGAAGAACAACTTATTAATTCTAGAACTGGTGTTGATATTAAACCTAATGAATTGGAGGAAATTGAAAAGCAAATTGTACCCTTAATCAAAAACAATAAGCAAAGCGTTAATCAAGTTTTTATTAATCATCCCGATATATTATTTTTTTCTAAAATAACATTCTATAAATATGTTGATATAGGCGTTCTTTCAATAACCAATTCTGATTTACCCCAAAAATCAGATTCAAAAAAAGAAAAAGCACGAAAAACAAAGAAAATAAACGCGAAATATCTTTATTAAAAGACAGAAAATATGAAGATTTAAAACTGTCTAATCTCTTTTATTGTCATCCTTATTCTTCTAGTGAAAAACACGGTATTGAAGTCAATCACAAATACATCAGAAGAATTTTTCCAATAAAATATTCTGTATTTACGGGAACTTTGAATTTAATTCAGTCGCAATCGCAATCAATATTATATTAGAAGGAGTTTTATTTTTCAGCTCAACGCTAAAGCTCCACTGCCCCCAGACTATCTGGTGTTTTCTTCATACAAAAAAGAAATCTAATTAACTAGATTCCTTATCTCATAGAAAAACTATTATTTATAGTTAATATACTATACATAAAAAGAACATCTTGATTATCAAATTTTATATAATTATTCAAAATTCTTGAAGAAACATATCTAATATCAATAACAGTAATCTTCTTATACCCCTCTATTAATAAAGGAATTAAACTACTGCCATAAGAATCACGAAAAACAATTAATTCTTTATTACTATTTGAAGTAGGATTAACAATATCTATAATAGAAGATGCTCCTGATAAATATATATCATATTTATCTAATGATTTTATTTTATCATAATTATATATTTGTGTATATTTTTTAGTTTCATAATTATACACACTACTATTAAGAGTAGATGGATTAGATATGGTTTTTATAGTATCAATATCTTTAGTTACTGATAGTCTACCAGCATAACTACCCTTAAAAGTAGTAACTGTATTTATAACATTGTTATTAGTTATATCAAAATTCATTTGATTAGCAATAGTATTTGCGACATTAAATAAATCTTCTTGTTTCCAATGAGTATCAGTTTTATAATAATTATTAAGTGTTAATTTATCAAATATATTTATATAACTAAGATTTGTTAAATTACTTTTCATTATATCTTGTAATTTATTATAATCAAGTTTTAAATTGCCTTTATTAACAAAGTAATTTTTATCAGGAATAATAGTATAATATATATTACTATTATTATTCAAATATGTATTTTTTATATAATTAATCTTATTTGTTAAATTATTAATAGAATTAGTATTTAAAGGAAATATTTCTTCAACAATATAATCATTAAACATATATAAATTGTTATATTCACCTTTAGTAGATAATTCTATATCTATTTTAATTTTTCTAAAAGTATCTCTTCCCACAAATTGATCCGTAACATAGGAATCAAATTTCTTAAAATAAATACCATCAAACAAACTTTTACTAGTTAATTCTGGCATAGTAGCAAGTTTTCTTCTCTCTGCTATGGAAATATCAGTATCTTTTTTTATAACATTAATCAAAAATAATGAAATTATAGTAATAAGAAATACTAAAGTTACAACTATATCTTTAATTTTATCGTTCATGTATAACCTCCTTAAAATCTAAAATATAAAAATGGATTATATGAATTGTCTATCAAATAAGAAGTAACAACTACTAATATGATTACTATTAAAATTGGTTCTAAAATATTAATTATGTTATTTACATATTTATCTTTTCTTAATTTATCTATTAATGTTTTAATAAAAGGAGTAGCCCCCAAAAAAGCAATAATTAGTAATGGCAGATAACTCTTTAAGTAATGAAGTGTATAATCATTAATAAAAACTTCTCCATTCATACCAAATAACCCTTTAATATTAGTGAAAGCCACTTGCATATTATTATATCAAAATTATCATATGCTTTCCTAAAAAAATCTCTTTTATTTAATATACACTCCCATGATAAGCCGGCTTGAAATGATTCAAGAATTAACATTTCATAAAGATATTTATCATTTATATTAAGAACTCCCCACTCTTCATCATGATATTTTATATATAAAGGATTTTTTAAATTACACCAATTACATCTATTCATGTGTCTCCTTTTAAATATTATTAATTATTAATTTGATAATAACTTTTTTCTTTTTTTAATTCTATATTTTTTAATTTAGCAAGTTCATCAATTGTTACAAATGCATATCCTTCTTTTTCTAATTTTTCCATAGCAAGTAAGGCTCCATCAACTGATGTTTCATAAAGATCATGCAGTAGTACAATAGATCCATCTTTAGCGTTGTCTACAATATAATTAGAAATTTTTTCAGCATTTTTATATTTCCAATCTTCAGTGTCCAAATTCCATAAAATTGTATACATATTAGATATATTCTTTATATTTTGATTTGTATTTCCATATGGTGGCCTTAAAAAAACAGGTTCTTCATTTATTACTTCTTTAATTACTTCATTAGTATTTTTTATTTCATTTGTTATAGAATAATTATCTAAATTTAATAAATTTAAATGATTATATGTGTGACTTCCAATTAGATTTCCCATTTCATGTGCTCTTTTTAATGTTGTTTTATGTTCATTTACTCTACTTCCTAATACAAAGAATGTTACTCTTGCATTATATTTATCTAAATTATCTAATAATTTATTAGTTCCTATATAACTCGGTCCATCATCAAATGTAAAAGCGATTAATTTTTTATTTTTAAATTCTTCAATATTACGATTATTATTGCTAACTTCTTGTTTATTACTATATTTTAAATATTCTCTTTTAATTATTCCATTTAAATCAGAATATGGTATAGTAATTTTTATTTCTCCTGCTGCATAATATGCTACTTGTAATGGTGGAAATATAAGAGATAATCCATCATCTAAAAATTCAAAATTTTCAAAATTAAATATTTCCGATTTTAACCCCTCTTTAGGCATATCTTCATCTATATTAAGATTATTTATTTTACTATATTTCATTATATAATAATAAGCAAGATTAGATAACTTTTCTAAGCTTTCTTCATTTTCAAGAAAATCTTCTAATGAAACTATTTTATTTTCTTTTTTAGAATAATAGTAGGATTTATCATATCTAGTTTGATGAGAACCTCCTGTATATTCATAAATAGTTAAATGTAGTCCAATTAATTCATTTGTATCTTTTAATTGATAATTAGCTCTAAATTGATATTTATCTATATCACTATTATTTAAATGACTAATATTTTGTTTAAATTCTTTTTTCTTAGTATTTATATAATTATTAGAATAAGATATTAAATTCTTATTATTTAATTTAGGAAAATTAATTTCAACTATATAATCTGATTTTTCCTCTTTAATATAATATTTACTATAGAATAATTTGGATACCATAAATATCGTACCTGTTAATAAAATAAAACTAGTGCTAAAAATTATCTTTCCAATTTTTGTTAATCTAATTTTTGATTTTTTATATTTTATCATAATCTACCTCTTATTTGTCAAATTATTAATAGAATTAGTATTTAAAGGAAATATTTCTTCAACAATATAATCATTAAACATATATAAATTGTTATATTCACCTTTAGTAGATAATTCTATATCTATTTTAATTTTTCTAAAAGTATCTCTTCCCACAAATTGATCCGTAACATAGGAATCAAATTTCTTAAAATAAATACCATCAAACAAACTTTTACTAGTTAATTCTGGCATAGTAGCAAGTTTTCTTCTCTCTGCTATGGAAATATCAGTATCTTTTTTTATAACATTAATCAAAAATAATGAAATTATAGTAATAAGAAATACTAAAGTTACAACTATATCTTTAATTTTATCGTTCATGTATAACCTCCTTAAAACCTAAAATATAAAAATGGATTATATGAATTATCTATCAAATAAGAAGTAACAATAAATAATATCATAACTATTAAAATTGGTTCTAAAATATTAATTATATGATTTACATATTTATTTTTTCTTAATTTATCTATTAATGTTTTAATAAAAGGAGTAGCCCCAAATAAAGCAATAATTAATATTGGTAAATAACTCTTTAAATAATGAAGTGTATAATCATTAATAAAAACTTCTCCATTCATACCAAATAACCCTTTAATATTAGTCAAAGCCACTGACATATTATCAGAATTAAATATAATAAATAATATCATAACAATAAATAATACATATATTCTTCTTATAAAAGAAGGTAATTTTTCCATAAATTTATTAAGGAATATTTTTTCTATTATAAGAATAATTCCAAACAATAATCCCCATATTAAAAAAGTCCAATTAGCACCATGCCATATTCCAGTTAATAACCATACTATTAAAATATTTCTTATTTGTTTATATTTACCGTCTCTATTACCTCCAAGTGGAATATAAACATAATCTTTGAACCATGTACTAAGAGAGATATGCCATCTACGCCAAAACTCAGTTATACTTTTTGATATATATGGGTAATTAAAGTTTTCAGGAAAATTAAATCCAAACATTCTTCCAAGACCAATAGCCATATCACTATAAGCAGAAAAATCAAAATATAACTGTAGCATATAACTTATACCAAACATCCAATAAAATATTACGGTGGTTTCATTTAGAGCAAAAGCTTTAGCGCAAAGTTCTCCCAAAGCATTTGCTATTAATACTTTTTTAGCAAGTCCAATAGAAAATCTTCTAATACCATATGCAAAATTATTAAAACTATGTACTCTATCATCTAATTCTTTTTCTACTGTCTGATATCTAACAATAGGTCCTGCAACTAACTGTGGAAATAAAGATACATAAGTGGCTAAATTTATAATGTTTTTTTGAACTTTAACTTTTCCATTATATACATCAATAACATAACTTATAATTTGAAATGTATAAAATGATATTCCTATTGGTAATGCAATATTTAATAATTTAATATTAGCATTAGATATATCATTAATTGATTGTATAATAAAATCAGTATATTTAAATATTATTAATAAAAATATATGTATAAATAAAGTTGTTATTAATATATTTTTGCTTTGATTTTTATACTTATCAATTAAAATAGCTCCTATATAAGCAATAATAATTTCTGCAATCATTAAAAAAACATATTTAGGTTCTCCGTAAAGATAAAAAAATAAAGATGCAATTAATAAAATAATATTTTTATATTTTTTAGGTGTTATAAAATATATAATTATTAATAATGGTAAAAAATAATATAAAAAACTAATACTAGTAAATAACATTTTATCCTCCTTTAAAAAGGCACCTTAAATGGAGCTTTATTATTCTTCTGCTGGCATTTCTGGTGGAAGTTCTATATTTTCTTCGTTATTTGATTTTTCCAACTCTTTTCCAATATTATTATTTACATATTTCTTAAAATCATTATATACAGTTTCAGCAATATCCTTATCAGCCATTACAGAGAATATTACATTACCACTATTAGTAATATATAATTGTTCTGCAGAGACACAAATCCAACGTCTCATGTCCATATTATCTAACATCTCTTGTTTAATTTTTTCTACATCAACATTGTCTTTAACCTTAACAATAGCAACTGAATAAGCTTGTGCTGTTATCAATGGTACCGATACAACAATTGATTCGATATCATCATTTGTTTTTAAACCAGTATAACTAGTAACTTCATCAATATTCTTTATATCTACTTTCATAGTTTCAACTTCGGGTAAAATATTTTTGTTATTTTTATTTATAGTATTAATAATGTCATTAATGTCTTTTGGTGTATTAAAACCACCTTTATTACCACTACCTGATACTAGTATGAATATTACAAATGAGATAACTGCTAATAATATCAAACCTATTATAAAAATATTTTGTTTTTTCATTTCTTTCTCCTCCTAATATTTAAATTCTATCATACTTTTACCGAAATCAGTAAAAAAACTATTACATTTTACAAAAATTAAATTTTAACTATTTAAAAAGTAAACCATTTCTGATTTACTTAGATAAATTATATATTTATTACTATTTTGTATCAATTAATAATTCTTTTGGACTTTTCTTTAAATTGCTTGATGAAGATATTAGTAAAGAAATTATAAGAACTATTGACATAAATAAAACCACATATATCATTAATTTTGGAGATATATT
>CAKOPK010000008.1 GCA_934099115.1 uncultured Bacilli bacterium | reverse complement strand
CTATACTTAGCTCTTGATGTTAATTGTAATACAGTAACAATTACTGCTATAAACACTAATACAATTCCTGCATACTTTTTTAACTTATTTCTTTTTAATCTCTCTAATTTCATACTCTAGCCTACTTTCTTGCCCATTATAATAAATATAAAATATATTTTCATTACATTCGACAAAACATAAACTTCCTTTACTATGTTTTTCTATTGTATATTTCTAATATACAATAATATTAAGTTTTTTTCAAGATTTTTATTACTATGTGTACTTTTTATGTTAATTGCCAAATTTATATCAACAAAAAAAGCTCTTAAATAAGAGCCATTTTCTATTAAGGTCCTATAAAAAATAGTGTGAAGTAATTTTTTAGCAACCCCGTATAAATAAAAGGAAAAGTAGTGATTTTTTGTGTAATAAATTTATCACTACTTTTTTTACATATTTTTGAGATTTTTAGGATACATTCAAAAAATCAGTTTGAGGTAATTTTAAAAACTTTTTAAAAAAAGCAATCCTCGATATTAGAAAAACACAATTAAATATGATTATTAGTGAATCTTGTGTTCCTTTTCTATCAAAAATTAATTGTTTATGTCTCAAAGATTATTCTAATAATAACGCTTTTAAATTAAAGAATATGGAAGATGGTATTATTTCTGTTTCTAATTTATTTAAAAATACGGATTTTAAATTAGTATTTTTGGCTGATAGATGGTTTGGTTCTTCTAAAATATTAAATATTATCGATCATCTTAAGCATACTTATTTATTCGATTAAAAGGAAACATTATTGTTTATAAAGATGATAAAAAAATAAAAGCAAAAAAATTAAAACATCGTAAATATCATTCTGTTATTCATGAAAATGTTTTTATTACGGATAATAGATTCAAAACGAATATTGTTTATTCTAGCACTTGTAATACCAAAGATCCTTGGATTATTGCTACAAATGGTAATACTTCTAAAGCTATTAAAAGTTATGCTTATCGCTTTGCTTCTATTGAGACTATGTTTAAAGCTCAAAAAAGTAATGGGTTTAATTTAGAAAATATATCTAATTCCAGTTTAAAATCTTTTGAAACGATGTATACTTGTGTATGCACTTGTGTTCTTTATTTAACTATACTAGGAATAGATTACTCTAAAAATACTAGTTGTTATAAAGATGTCAAAATTGAAACCCATAAAACTTATAACATAGATGGCAAGAAAGTAAAAATAAGAATCATGCCTTTATTTAATATTGGCTTAACTCTATTCAAGAGAGCTTTTAATTCCAATATATACATTAGAATTCCCGTCTCTTTTAAACCTTATGATGTATGAGTTCGGAAACTTAACTCTATAAATATGAAAAAAACGAGAAAATTTTTTTACGTGTAGTAATTTTCTCGTTTTTGGCATTTGTTTTTAAATTTATGAATAAGGTAGTAAATTTAGACCCATTTTAATATGTTATTGGACGTATTTTTTATTTAATAATCCCGCATAAATACTGGGCTTATCACAAACTGTCCGTAGGCAAGCAATATTCTAATAAATATTTCAAAAAAAATAAAGCTTTTACACTTTATTTCTAAAATTAATTATGAAATTACAATTAAAACATGTTTACTTAGAGTGTATTGACTTCAAAATGCATCCAATACCAAGTCCAATCAATGTCCTTGCTATTGGCATTTTTCCAAACCCTTGAACCACCACCTGCACTCCTTGAAAAGTGTTCACTGCCCATACGCAGTTTATGAAACTACGTATGGGTTACTGCTTGTACCCTTTCCCCCTTCTGCAAATATTGTATCAGCTTTCAGATTGATTACTGGGCGCACACCATAGTCGTTGCCCACGGTGGCCCAGCCGAGGCTGCCATCCGAATTCACACCGAACACGTTCGCATTTTTTTTCACACCATCAAGGTAACACGGAGACATGGTCCAGTAATAATTTTCAGAATATAAGTAATAGCTTCTGTTAGAGGTACCAAATACGGCTCCTGCATAGTTTACTTCATCCGCGGTTATTAAGCCTATTGTTGTTGCGAATCTATCTTTTGTATCTGTACACTTAAGCGTAGGTGCTTTATTTGTATACAATCTATTATAGGCTGCATAATCAGTTGCAGTAGCACCTATACCACTTCCACTAGATGGTGTTCTATCATTACAGAATGAGGCTCCTTCTCCAGTCGCTATTTTACTTGCATAACTACTTAGATTACTACTATACCAACTATCTAATACTCCTTTGATTGTACTATTAGTTCCATTTCCATGGACTTGTCCACTTGTATACATATATCCTACATACATGTTATCTTTATAACTACTATTGAAGGCACTTTTTGTTATCTGTGTTCCTGTACCCGTTGTATTTGTAGAATCACCTTGGTATATCATTCTGATGGTACCATCGCCATTTATACGAATTATTCTCCAATAGAAGCCTGCAAACTTAACCCAGTTATCTGTTGGATTTCCTGCAAAATAATATACTTCTCCATTATCGTCATATTGATTTGCATCTAATGATTTATAAATCACTCCTGTTGTCGTATCAGTAACTTTTGTGCTAAAATTAGACCTAGTTTTCCATGTGTTCATGTTTGCCATTATAGCTTCACATGCTATTCCTTTACATGTATATTGTTTAACATCAAAATATAAATAACACTTCGTTCCTTTTTGGGTTAAATTAAATATATTAATACTTCCATTATTATATTCTATAGTAATTGGTAAATTGTAATTTTCATTAACTTTGCAATAAGTTCGTTCTTTATTTAAGGTATAACCATTGGTAGGTATATTATCAGCTATTTGATATCCTCCATCTTTTTCTAAATATACAGCCATAAGATTAAAGTCTGGTATTTGATAATTAATAGTTCCTTCTGCTAATTTTATACTCTGGGTTGTTCTATACTTAGCTCTAGAAGTTAATTGTACTACTGTTACAATTACTGCTATAAACACTAATACAATTCCTGCATACTTCTTTAACTTATTTGTTTTTAATCTTTCTAATTTCATACTCTAGCCTACTTTCTTGCCCATTATAATACATATAGAATATATTTTCATTACGTTCGACAAAACATGTCAAAACTTCCCTTTACTATGTTTTTCTATTGTATATTTCTAATATACAATAATATTAAGTATTTTTCAAGATTTTTGTTACTATTCACGTATTTTTTATGTTAATTACCAAATTTATATCAATAAAAAAAGCTCTTAAATAAGAGCCATTTTCTATTAAAGTAATGCCATTAATATAAATAACACAAGTAAGCAAACAAATATACCTACAATAAATTTCCAAATATACTTTAACCAATCTTTATATTTAACATCTAAACTAGTAAGTCCAATACCTAAAACAATACTTGTTGGAACAAAGAATTGAACTAAACCATATACAGATATAAACATAACATAAATTACATTTAAATAATCTGGATATTCAGTAGTTAAATAAGAAGATAAGATATAAGCAGTATAACCTAAATCTGTATGGAAAATATTAGTTATTAAAGAAGACATTAACATAGTAGCTAAATTAAATGTTTCAGTTAAACCTAATAAAGAATTAATAATAGTTGCAACATATGGAGACATATATACTACTACCATTAAAGTATAAGCAGCAACTACACATATTATAGGTTTTAACATCTTTTTAGCACCATTAGCAAAATTATTAAAGAATTCATCTAATTTAACACGATAACATAATCCTAAAATAATAACAAATAATATACATATCGCAGACATTGCAAATAAGTCCCAAGCACCAAAAGCACCCATATTAGAACCTAATAAACTCTTAAATATAGCAAAGTCATCACCAAGAACTATCTTCTCTGTTAAATAAGTATGGAAATCATTAAAAACACTTATATTCCAATTGGTTTCCCAATTAATATATCCAAAAATAGTTAATAAAACAGTTAATACACCAATAACTACAATTGGAATAATATTTGTTTTCTTATTATTTCCTTCCTCTAATTCTACTGGGAACATATCAATAGTCTCACTACTTTTATCTTTCTTTTTCATATGAGATAAAGTAAAGAAATTAAATAATACAAGTCCCACTACTAAAATACCAAAGCGAATAAGAATAGTACTATTAATATTCATAGTATCAGTAGTTACATACTTATTAAAGTAAACTAATCCCTCAGTTCCATAAGTAGCACCTAAAATACCAACTAACATAGAACCAAAAGTAGTAGCTAAAACACTCATCTTATCTAATTTCATTCTATTTAAAATAGAAATTATAAATGGAATAAATAAGATAACTACAAAAGTCTGAGTAAGTAAACTAGTTAAAACTGCTATAATAGTTGATAAGATAACTACACTAGCACTTTTATGTTTACTTAATTTTTTAGCAATACCATTTACTAACTTATCATAAGCAGGTATTTTAGTTAAAATCCCATATATACCTCCAACAATAAGTAAGAAGATTATTTTATCAATAGCAAAATAAATACCATAATAAATTAACCAAGACCAATCATTAAGTCCAATTCTTTGTAAACTACTTTCTTGAAATCCAGTACTTCCAAAAGCACCATTTGGTATTAACCAAGATAAAAGAATAGCTACTACAATAAGTAAAAGTATTCCTTTAAATAAACCATATTTCTTCTCTTGTTTCTTCATCAATTTTCCCTCCTATAGGAATTATATCACAAAAACGTCATAAAAAAAGAGGTAAAACCTCAATTTTTATGAATTTTTTGTGAAAATTAATCTTTAATAAAGCTTAGCTCCTGCAGGAATAGCATCATCAACCATTAATAAATGTAACTTTTCTACTTCTTCTTCCTGATGAACTGCACTTATAAGCATACCACAAGAATCGATTCCCATCATCTTTCTAGGTGGTAAATTAGTAATAGCAATACAAGTCTTTCCTACTAATTCTTCTGGTTCATAATACTCATGAATACCACTTAAAATAATTCTAGGAGTATCTGTTCCATCGTTAAGAGTAAACTTTAATAATTTCTTAGACTTAGGAACTGCTTCACACTCTAAAACTTTAACTGCTCTAAAATCAGACTTACTAAATGTTTCAAAATCTACAAAATCTTGAAATAAAGGTTCAATCTCTACTTTAGAAAAATCAATTTTTTTAGCTTTTACTTCTATATTTTTATTATTATCATTTAAAGGTTTCATAGTTGGGAATAAAATAACTTCTCGAATCGTTTCACTACCAGTTAAAAGCATAACTAAACGGTCAATTCCCATACCCATACCACCAGCAGGTGGCATACCATACTCTAAAGCCTCAACAAAGTCTATATCCATATCATTAGCTTCATCATTACCTAATTCTTTTTCTTTTAATTGATTTAAAAATCTTTCATATTGGTCTATTGGGTCATTTAACTCTGTAAAAGCATTCGCATATTCACAACCTAAGATAAATAATTCAAATCTTTCAGTAAATCTTGGGTCTTTAGCATTCTTTTTAGCAAGAGGACTAATCTCAATTGGATGTCCATATACAAAAGTTGGTTCTACGATAGTAGATTCTACATACTCTTCAAAAAAAGCATTAACGATATGTCCAAAACTAAAATGTTCTTCTACAGGAATATTGTGTTCTTCTGCTATTTTCTTAGCTTCTACAAAAGTCTTAACTTGAAAGAAATCAACACCAGTTCTATCTTTAATTAAATCAACCATATGAGCTCTCTTAAATCCAGGAGCTAAACTAATATGATGACCTAAATAATCAATATCATAAGTACCATTTAACTGATAAGCACAAGTACTAACAATACCTTCTGTAATATTCATCATACCTTCTAAATCAGAATAAGCCTTATAAAGTTCAATAGTAGTAAATTCTGGATTATGTTTACGATCCATACCTTCATTACGAAAAATACGTCCAATCTCATAAACAGCATCCATACCTCCAACAAGTAAACGTTTTAAATTTAATTCTGTTGCAATTCTTAAATACATATCAATATTTTGAGCATTATGATGAGTAACAAAAGGACGAGCAGCAGCCCCACCTAAAATAGTACCTAATATTGGTGTTTCTACTTCTGTATATCCTAAATCATCTAGATACTTTTGAATAGAACGAATAATCCTTGGTCTAGCAAAAGCAATTCTTCTAGCATCATCATTCATAATTAAATCAACATATCTTCTACGAAATCTTTCTTCAACATCACTAAGACCATGATACTTCTCTGGTAATGGTTTTAAAGCTTTTACTAAATGAGTATATTCCATACATTTAATAGTAACTTCTCCCGTACCAGTCTTCATAACTTTACCTTTAACTCCAACAATATCTCCTAAATCAGCAGTTTTAAATAAAGAATAAACATCTTCTCCAACATCATTAATAGAAATATAAACTTGAATATTACCTAACTTATCTTTAATAGAAAAGAAACTAGCTTTTCCCATCTTACGGATAAACATAATACGACCAGCAACAGATACTACTTCATTCATAATTTCTAATTCTTCATGAGTTTTATCTTGATATTTTTCTTTAATATTTAAAGAAAAATCACTAACATCATATTTATGACCAAAAGGGTCTATTCCATATTCCCTAATTTTATTAAGTTTTTCTCTACGAACTAACTCTTGTTCTGTAAATTCACGCATAAACGTCATCTCCTTCTAAATAATATATCATAAAAATAACAAGCTTTCAAATTAAATTAAAAAACTTCCCACTAAATATCTTTATAATCTTTATAAGTATACCTATTTTTAACTCATAATTAGTGCCAGCGATTAAATTAGAAAAAAATTTTTCTAAAAAAGAATAATCTTCATAAACATTAAGATTAAAACTTCTATAATTTGCTCTTACTAAAGAATTCCTAAGAACAGAATGTTTTTAACAACCGATATCCTCATTTTCCATTTCAATCATAAATTTATCAAAGTCAGATTCAAATAATTTATCTTGAATAATTCTATACTTTTCAAATTCAGAAAGTGCAAAACTCTTTGCTACCTTATGCGATACTTTACCAGGATTATCAAGTACATCTCTTTCGTTAAATTGTAAAAATACATCTAGCTTACTTTTCCAGTCTTCCATTGTCATAGGAATATGTCTTTCAGCTTGATCCTCCGCGTAATCTAAATACATTGTAACAATTCTTTCTAAAGATTTTAATTCTTCTTTAGTTAAATAATTTTTAGCAACTATAACATCAGATGCAATTATTTTGCCATTAGGTGAATTTTTCCATCTCTAGCAGTATGTAAAAATTCTTTACATACTGAATTCTCACTTAATTCTTTTTCAAAAATATTAGAAAGATGTATTGTTATATTATTTCTTGTTGTTCCAAAAAGTTCGGCCATCAATTTTTGACTAAGCCAGACTGATTCTTCATCAACAATCACTTCTATTGTCTTTTCTTTATTTTGTTTTGTGAATATCAAAAATTCTGCTGTTGAATTTCTTATTTGTAATGTTTGCATAATTCTTTACCTCCTGATTTAACTACATTAATAAATATATTATATCAAAATTTTCAACTATTTATATATGAATTTTGAAAGTATGCCATTTTCTGTCTTAAGTATTCATTCCCTTCACAAAAAGGATGAACCTGCCAAATATTGGCAGTAAAACGAGATAGATGCTCTATTATCTGTTCTAAAGATAAATCTTTATAAGAAAACTCTTTTTCTTGTGAAAAATCATATTGTAAAGAACTCATAATAGATTGATAAGTAGCGTAAGTATCATTATTTAAAATCCATTCTTTCTTTGTAAAATTATAATCTCGTATTTTTCCTGTTTTTTCATAAATACCAGTAAAAAGTTTCTCATGAATATAAATTAATTCTGTCGGATTAAAATGAATTGCTTTATCATTTAGTATATCTGCTTCTAAACTATCTGTACTTTCTTTTCTTTCTCTACCTATTACTGCTTCATAATAACTATGAATTCTATTCCCTACTTCTTTTAAATCAATATTGCCTTCAATATGTTCTTTCGCATTTTCTATTAAATATTTTTAAAACTTTTTTACCATCAACATCCTATAAACCAATTGCAATCTCCCAAGTCTTTGCTTTTAATTATTTGGTTGGCTCTTTTTCTTTAAGCATTTTTAATGAAAAAAACAATTTCAAAGTACATTTTAAACCTTGAAATTGTTTTATATTTCTACATCATTTTATTCATTTGTTGCATAACTTGATTGACTTGTTTTTTACTAGGTTTTCTTCCCATACTAGTCATCATAACTTCAATCATCTTTTCATTAATAGGAGGATTTTTCTTTAAATATTTTTGCATAAAATATCTTGCTAAGAAAAAACCAAGTACAAGTCCAATAAGTAAGCCAATAACAAACCAAAATATTTGTGCTCCCATAATATCTCTCCTTGTATTTAATATTACTATAAAATAAAGAATATTACAAGCAAACAAGCTCATTTAACCAAAAATAATCTTTATTTTTAAAATCACATACAAACAAATTAGAATATTCTTTTAAATCTTTTAAAAAACTAGGTTTTAAAATATTACTTTCTAATAAAAGAAAAGCTTTATTTACAACCAACATAGAATCTTCTGGAATATATTTATTCTGAATACGATGAACATTACGAAACTTAGAATAAAAATCATTATCTTTAGACTCATTAAATATTTTATTATTAATTTTACTCTTATCAAAAGGACTAGCAATTTGCATAAATAAATCATAAGCAATATCAGCATCATTAGAATCAAAACTATGAATATCTTCCATCGCTCTAAATAAATGATATGGATTATTCTTCATTAAATTATAAAAACTCTTATTAATATTAAATATATAAAATGTACGCATATATAATCACCTAAACCTATCTTAACATATCTCTAAGTCGTAATTTGTCGAACTATGGAGTTATACTCCAGTTTTTAAATGATGTTTACGTAGATAAACTTTACGTATAAAATCTACCGGAAATACACTCATCGCAAGTAATAAAACAATAAAGAATTCTTTAGCAGTTAAGCCATATGTCCGAAATAAATCTCCCCCATGATAAATTAAATAAACCTGAACAACTAATATAAACAATATAATAAACAAAAATACTTTATTTTTATTTAAATTAGCAAATATATTAATCCTCTCACTTCTAGCATTAAAAGAATTAAAGACTCCAATAAAGATAAATAAAGCAAAATAAGCAGTCATTAAATATTTATAATTCTCCCCTATTCGAATAAAACTTCTAACAATTGGAGCTTTTAGAAACAAAATACATAATATTGCAGAATAAATTCCCGTAAATAAAACTTCTCCAATCATATAAGAATTAACAATTGGCTCATTCTTAGGCTTAGGAGGCTCATGCATATAACTATCAAGTGCCGGTTCAAAAGAGAAAGCAACTCCTGCAAAAGTATCCATAATCATATTAAGCCATAACATCTGAATAATAGTAATTGGAGTATTAATTCCTATAAAAGGTCCCATAATAGATAATATAAGTGCGCACATATTAACAGTTAATTGATAAATAATAAACTTACGAATGCTCTTAAAGATAGTTCTACCATATAATATTGCTTTACTAATAGATAATATATTATTATCTAAAATAACTATATCACTAGCCTCTTTAGCTACTTCTGTACCACTACCCATAGCAAATCCTACATTTGCTTTTTTTAATGCCGGAGCATCATTTACTCCATCACCAGTCATTCCTACGACATAATCCATTTCTTCTAAAACACGAACTAAACGGGACTTATCTTGAGGCAAAGCTCTCGCAACTACTCTTAATCTTCCCACTCTTTGCTTTAATTCTTCATCACTTAAATTAGCAAGTTCCCGACTAGTAAGTACTAAATCATCAGGATCTAATAAACCAACATCTTTAGCAATAGCACAAGCGGTATCTTTAGCATCCCCAGTTATCATAATCATTTGAATACCAGCACTTCTAATAAGTTCTACTCCTTTATAAGCTTCCTCTCTAAGTTCATCTTTTATAGCAATAAGTCCCATAAAAATTACTTTAGTATTTTCTTGATAAGCTAAAGCAAGAACACGAACTCCCCTATTAGTTAAAGATTTTACAATATTCAGAGTACTAGATTTATGATAAAATAGTTTTATTTCTCCAGTTTTTGTTAAATAATAATTGGTAAGAGGAAGAATAACCTCAGGCGCCCCTTTTAAATAAGTAAGATTATTATTTAAAGTAACTTTACTATATTTATCTGTACTATTAAAAGGCGTTTTTGATATAACTTTAGAAGTTATAAGCTTATCAAATCCCACAAATTGTAAACAAGCTTTATCTGTCTGATTTCCCCCAATAACTTCATTTTTATCATTCCAAACACTTTCGTTATTAAATTCTAAATTATGATAAAAATGCTTATAAAAATATGGACACATTTTAATCTGTTTTAAAGAATAAAAACGTGTTTGATCCCCCGTTATAACTTCACTAATCTCTAACTTACCTTTAGTTAAAGTACCAGTCTTATCAGTAAGTAATACATTTATACTACCAGCAGTCTCAATTCCTACTAAACGTCTTACTAATACATTATTTTTAAGCATTCTCTTCATATTACTACTAAGTACTAAAGTAATCATCATAGGTAATCCCTCTGGGACTGCTAC
Source organism: uncultured Bacilli bacterium (assembly GCA_934099115.1). Lineage (GTDB taxonomy): Bacteria > Bacillota_I > Bacilli_A > RF39 > UBA660 > Caccenecus. The sequence continues at coordinate 35,624 of CAKOPK010000008.1, read as the reverse complement.
TACAATAATAGTTACACTAAGAGTTAAGGCATAAATTAAATGATCAAATAATACTCTAAAATTAGTAATTGTCTTTAATATTAAATCCATATCAAAATGATTATCAATTACAATTACTGAAAAAAGATAAGAAAAACAAACTAAACCTGCACCTACATAACCAATCTTACTAATTAATTTAGCAAGACCTCCAAGCCTTTCTTTTAAAGGACTTGTAGGAGCACTCTCTGCCACTTCTATAGCAAGCGCCCCATAGATAGTTTTATCTCCAACCAAAGTAACTTTCATAATTCCTGTTCCATTATAAATAACAGAACCTCTAAATAATTTACTTTGTTCCATAATCTTACCAGTAATACTAGGTGTTTTTTTAGCTTCTTTAGTTTCCCCATTTAAACTAGACTCATCAACACTTAAAAAACCTGATATTAAATATCCATCCGCAGGAACTTTATCTCCACTTTGTAATACTACTAAATCATCAACAACTACTTCATCTATAGGAATTTCAATAATCTTATTATCTCTTTTTACTTTAACTTTAATTTTAGAAGATTCTTCTTGTAATCTTCTAAAAGCAGCCTCACTCCCATATTCTGATATTGTCGAAATAAAAGAAGCTAAAAAAATAGCAATTAATATTCCCAAAGTCTCAAAATAATCAAAATCTTTAAATAGAAAGACAACTTTTATAGCTAGTGCTACTAAAAGTATTTTAATAATTGGATCTCCCAAAGACTCCATTAATAACTTAAAAAAACTACTAGTCTTGACATTGCGAATATTATTAGTCCCATATTTTTTACGATTTTGTTCTACTTCTTCTCTTGTTAATCCTCCCATATAGCTTGTCCTCCCATCAAACTATATGCCTAAATATTTCCATTTAGAACTTTGACATTTATAAAAAAGTATGCTAATATAAACACTAAATTTTTAGGGGAGGTATTTTATGGCAAATAAAAATTATTATACACTATTTTTAGAATTATATGGTGCAACAGAAAATGGTTTTAAAACATCTTATCAAAATAGTTTAAAAACAGGAAACTTTAATACTTTTAAAGAAGCAGTATTTATCGTAATTAAAAGCTGTTTGAATAAAATGGAAGAAACAAAATCACTTAATAAAGATACTATTAAACCAATCTATAGTAACTATGGGTTAAATGATCATTACTTTGATATATTCTTTCATCTTTATAGAATAGAAAATAAAGATGAAGATAGAAGATATAAAAAAATAAAAACAGAAATTCTAGCCCTATCTATTTTAGAAGAACTAAAAAATAGAAATTTTACAAAAGAAGCTTATAAAAATTTAGCTAAAAACTACGAAACAACTATTACAAACATAGTAAATTTTGAAACCTTAGCACTCAGTCTAATTTATAAAAGAAAAATAGTTCTAGCAAAGTATAAAAGAACATATCTAGAATTTAAGAAATATATCCAGGGTAATCACAATTCTTTGAAAAATGCACTCATCTATTATCGTAACTTTGCCCTAGATACAGAAAAAGAAGCATTTATCACTTATTTAAACACAAATCATGAACAATTAAGAGATATAGAAGCTTGTGAAATACTAGACTTAGTAAATAAGAGGAATAAAGAAAGTATTTTACTACGCTTAAAAAAATATTATGAATTATGTCATGATGCAATGTGGAATAAAAAAGATCTTAAAGATTCAGAATATAGTCAAGATGAAATATTCAAAATGGCTAAAACATACGCCTCTATTATCTTTAAAATCTATGATATCGATAAAGCAATACTAGAATATAGAGGAAAACTTCAACCATTTAAAATAGATTTTCATTCTAAAGGAATAGACTTATTAATAGATGCTAATATCCCGGAAGAAATTGATAAAATAATTAACGAATATAACATTACTAAGATAAAAATTACAAGTTATTGTTATGCCAAAAATCGTGATATGACAAATAGTGAAAGAAAAGAATTAGAAACAAAATTATTAAATAAATTAATTTCTTATTTAGAAAGACAAAAAGTAAAAAAAGAACTAGCAAAACAAGCTAATTATAATGATGCCTTCTATGTAAATTATTTAAATGGTGAATTAGACTATGTAGAATTCTGTAAACAAAACAAAATTATTTTTTATGAATTTCACAAATATATTGTCAATATCAAAAATCCGATAATTTTAGACCAAGTAAAAACTAGAATAGAAAGAGAAAAAAATCAAAAATCTAGCAAAAAATATATTGCTATCCCAGAAGAAAGAATTATTGCCCTAAATGATGCCTTAAGAAACGGTATAAATGGCAAACCTTTAGACTTATTAGATTACTTCTTATATTTTAATGATTTAAATTATCCAATAAAAAGAATGTTAGAATTTATTGATAGTGATAACAGTTTAACGTATCAAAAATTACTAAAAAGAGGAACTGTTTTAAAAAAATATTATCCTGAAAATGCCACCAAACAAGTCTATTACTTTAATACTGTACGAGACCAAAACGGAAATCCAATTCCAAATACTGGTATAAAAATAGCAAAAAAAGAACTAATTGAAATTATTAATTATCTAGATAGTCTAAATCTACCAAGATATGAAATAATATTGCAAATTGCTATCAAACGTTATGCTAATAATAGTTTATTTACATATAATACTTTACAAACCGAAAAACATTCTTTAAAATAAACTTGGTGATTATATGTTTCCCTATTCTTTAGATAATAAAAGATATCATACTCTAAACTATTTTTTTAAAAACAAATTTCAATGTAAAGTCTTTAAAGTAGGACTTAATGCCCATTTTGGTTGCCCCAATTATATAAATGGCAAAGGCTGTATCTTTTGTAGTAATGGTTCTGGCAATAAATATGTCGAAAAATCTTTAAAAGAGCAATTTAACCTAGTAAAAATACCCTTAGATAAAAAATGGCCTAACTCTAAATATATTGCTTATTTTCAAGCCGACACAAATACTTATGCCCCATTAAATATCTTAAAAGAAAAATATGAAGAAGCTTTAAGTATAGATAATGTTATTGGTTTAGATATCGCTACTAGAAGTGACTGTTTAAGTGATGAAATATTAGATTATCTAACAGAACTAAATAAAAAAACTTTCTTAATGGTAGAAATAGGTTTACAATCCATGCATAAAGAAACCCTAGAACTAATTAGAAGAGGACACACTCTAGAAAATTTTGAAAACGCTATTAAAAAATTAAAAGAAAGAAATATTTTTACAGTAGTTCATATTATAAATGGGCTTCCCAACGAAACCAAAGAAATGATGATTGAAACAGTAAAATACTTAAATAAATTAGGAATAGATGGTATTAAAATACATATGTTATATGTAGTAAAATGTACTGACTTAGAAAAACTATATCAAGAAAAACCTTTTACAATACTTACAAAAGAAGAATATATAGACATTGTATGTGAACAACTAGAATATCTAGACCCTAAGATAGTAGTTATGCGCATAACTGGCGACCCCATAAAAGAAGAACTAATAGAACCAAATTGGCTATTAAAAAAGTTTTGCGTTTTAAATGATATTGATAAAGAAATGAAAAAAAGAGAGATTATGCAAGGAGATAAAATTCCTAAATAATCTCTCTTATTTTATGTTTTAATCTTTGAATAGTATTATCAATTTGTTTAGAATTCTTATTTAAAAGTAAAGCTATTGTTAAATAATCAAACCCACTAAGTAAGTAAACAAATACTTCATATTCACTCTCACTAAGTGCTTCTTTTATTTTTTCTAATAACTCTAAATAATTTTCTTTTAAAGTTAAATTATATAAAGGGTCTGTTTGACTATCATCGCTAATGATATCTTTTAAAGTTACCCCTTCATTATTATAGTCATAATCTAAAGAATAAGCATTATTAAATAGTTTTGCATTCTCACTATTATATTTTTTAATAATTTTTTTTATTCTTCTATCAATACATAAAGACAAAAAAGTAGATAATTTAGTATTTTTATCTTCTTTATAAGCTTTTATTGCATCACTAAAAGCAATAAAAGATTCTTGTTCTATTTCTGCTATATCGATATTTAAACTAACAATAATAGAATAATATTTATGAATTAAAATATCTACGATATATTTATATTTATCATATAAAATATTAAGTGCATCTTCTTGATTATTCTTAGCATCTTTAATCAATTCTTCTAAACTCTTCATTTATTCTCCATCATACCATAAATTAATATACCAGCAGAAACAGAAGCATTTAAAGAATTAATCTTCCCTTTCATAGGAATACTTACAATAACATCTGAGTTTTCTCTAATTAAACGACTAACTCCATTACCTTCTGCCCCAATAACTAAAACTTTTTTAGAAGCATAACTAACAGTACGATAATCTTCTCCATTCATATCCGCAGTATAAACAAAATAACATTCTTTTTTTAATTTTTTAATAGCTTCATTCAAATTATTAACAAGAATTACTTTAACATAACTTATAGCTCCCGCACTAATCTTAATAACTGTATCATTAACACGTATACTACGATCTTTAGGAATAATAATAGACTTAATTCCTGCACACTCACAAGTACGAATAATTGCCCCTAAATTATGTGGATCTTCTAAATGGTCTAATACTACTATAAAATCATCCTCTAGTGCATCTTCTAATGAATAATAATCATAATCATCTACTTCTAATACAATACCTTGATGGTTCATCTTTGTCATTTTATTTAAACGAAATTCTGGAACTACCTGAAAGCGAATTTTATTATTTTTCAAATAATCTAATATCTCTTTATCTTTTAAATTTTCTTTAATATAAACTTTATGTATCTTTTCTTTTGGAGTCTCTTTTAAGACATTTCTTCCATATGCTAGCACTTTTCTTCACCTGAAAGTAGTATACCAAAAAGAAACCCAAAAGTAAAGCAAGCATTAAAGCTTGCTAACTAATTCCTTAAATTCATCTCCACGATCTTCAAATTTAGCATATTGATCCCAAGAAGCAGAGCCAGGACTTAATACTACTACATCCCCTTCTATAGTATTTTTATTTACTTCTTCCATCGCTTCACTCAAAGTCTCTCTTGTTACATAAGAAACATTATTTTCTTTACAAAAATCTTCAATACGACCTCTAACCTCTCCAATCGCATATATCTTTTTAATCTTAGATAAGTATGGTTTTAAATCATTAAAATCTTGACTACGATCCATACCTCCAAGTATTAAATGAATATTCCCAGAAAAGCTTTTTAAAGCTGTAATAGTAGCAGTTGGATTAGTAGATTTAGAATCATTATAATAAGATACTCCCTTATAATCTCTAACAAATTCAATACGGTGTTCAACACCTTTAAATTCTTTTAAAACACTAATCGCATACTTAAAATCAACATGTAACAATTCCATAACCATAAGCATAGCTAAAATATTTTCATAATTATGAGTACCCTTTAATACAATATCTTCTAGATCAATAACTTTCTCTTGGTTAATATAAATACCCTTAGAATCCACATAATTATCTTCATTATTAAAATAATACTTAGTAGATAAAATATCTTTCGTTAATTCTAAAGAATCATAATTCTTAGCATTTAATATTGCTATATCACTATTAGTATGATGATTAAATATTTTCTTTTTAACACTCTTATAAACTTCATAAGAGCCATGATAATCTAAATGAGTTGGACATAAATTAGTTAAGACACTTATATCAGTTTTAAAATCATACATATCATTTAATTGATGGTCAGATATTTCTAATAATAAAATGTCATTATCTTCTAAAGTATGAACAATTTGTGATAAAGGAGTCCCTATATTACCACCTAATTTAACAGGAATACCTGCTTTCTTCAATACTTCATAAATTAATGTTACAGTAGTCGTTTTTCCATTAGAACCTGTTACCCCAACTATTTTAACTGATTTATCAATATAATGATAAGCTACTTCCATTTCATTAACAACAGGAATATTTAACTTTCTAGCTTTCTCTACACAAGGATGAAAAGGAAAAACAGCAGGATTCTTTATAAAAACATCATAACTCTCATCCAATAAATTCTCTGGTTCACAAGTCTTAACAAAAGTAACCCCTAAACTCTCTAATTCACGCACTTTATCGGCATCTTGTTCTTTACTATCACATATTAAAATTTCATTATTAGAATATAAAAGCTTAGCTACTTCATAACCACTTCTAGCCATTCCTAAAATAAAAATCTTCTTATTTTCATACATTTCTATCACCTAGAAATATTATATTCTAAAAATCTAAAAAAAGCAAACTATCTCGTCTGCTTTACACTATTAAGTACATATTCTTCCAACATTTCACTTAATTCTTCTTCTGTAAAAGTATATTGTTTATCTTCATAATAAAATAAATCTAATTGTTCTAAAATCTTTTTTAAAGAAATAAAAGTATCTTCTTGTAAATTTAACTCTAAAGGAATAGTAACATTAAATGGATAAATAAGAAGTTTCCCAGAATTATAAATAAATCCTATTTTATCTAAAGAAGCTCCAAAACTTTTATTAGCAAACTTTAAAGTAATAATTGGCGAAAAATAAATCTTATCCTTATTAATATATATATCATCTACTATTTTATTATTAATTAAATACTTCATATTAAATTCTGTAAACAGAAGAGATAAATCTAACTTAGTAGTATTCTCTTCAAAAAATAGTTTTTTTACTTCTGGAGTATTAAAACGTTTATAACTAGAAGTCTGAACCAAATGAATAGGTTCATAAATCACTTTATTTTCCTTTAAATCCATTATTTTATAACTAAGATTCCCTTCTGTAGTTACACCTATAGAGAAACTTAGATTGTCTAATAAACTATAACTACCTATAAATTTATCTTTATCATAATATGGTATTTTCTGATAATCTCTCAAATTAAGAATACCAGCATCCTCTATTACATCAATTAAGAAACTAGGTTCTTCTATCTCATGAACATAATGATAAATACTAGCAAGATAAAAATCCATTCGTACCGAAGCCACCATTCCCTGATGATAATCTTTATTATAACAAATAGTGTTCCCTCTTTTATCAATAAGATATGGTTCTTGATAAACATAAATTCCACTCTCATCATAATAAAATTTTATATAACTATTTAATCCTTTTATTTTTTCATCTACTTTATCACTAGAAATAATTGATGAATAGCCTTTATTTAATAAAGCCTCATTATATTTTTTATAATAATCTCGAAGAAGAGATGTATCTTTTACATACGAAAATAAAGATGCAAACTCTTCAAAAGGTTGATATACATTATCTTTACTAATATCAATATTATCTTTACATATCAAAAAAAGTTCATCCATAAGTTTTAAAGACTTATCAAGCGTAAAATTAATAGAAAACTCTATTTCCGAATCATGCATTAAATCTAAAGTCTTTATAATATATTGAATATCAACATCTGGATATTTTTCTTTTAATTCTTTTATAAGAATGGAAATACCCGTTTGATTATAATCCATTATACTATAATCTGTAAAAGCCATTAAATAAGTTAAAACAGCATTTTCTCTAGCATAACTGCTACATGGGATAATGAAAGATGTAATTTTAGAAGTCATCGCTTCATCTAAAGCATATCCAATAATTTCTGTTCTACATAATTTTTTATTATCTTTAATTTCATAAAAAGAACTTAATAGATGACATATTTCATGATAGATAGTTTCTTCTGATGCATCTGCACTTATATTAATTAATTGCTTTGCAAAAATAAAATTACCTGTAAGAGTCGGCTTTAATACTTCTTCTGTTTGTTCTTCATTTAAATAACGAATTTGTAAGTGCTTAATATTTTCTGCAAAAATTCGAAAATCCCAATCTGGATATTTTTTATATAAAACATTTACTACTCTCATAATACGTTCTCTATCTTGATTCGTTAAGTTTTCATTATTAGAAACTGCCCATATTAAATCAAGAACCGTAACTCTCTCTCCCAAATTTTCTTTTAAAGCTTTTTCATTTGTTAAATAAGTTATAGGAATATATTCTTTAACTTCTGCTCTTTCTTCTAATTGAATATTAGAATTTAAACTTAAAATCAAAGAAGATAAAAGAAACCAATATAGAGCAGAATTTTTAATAGATTGATTATGATTAATCTCATAACAAATAAAATGACTTTTCTTATTATATATATTATTTAAAACTTTTAAATCTTCTTTACTAGGAATAACGTATTCTCCTTTAGAATTAACTTCTAAAAAGCAAACTTCATCATTCTCTCTTAAATATAAAGCAAATTTTTTTTGATGAAAGAAAATATAAAACAAAAACTTATTCATACCAAACACCTCCAAAAGAAAAAGCAATTAACTTGCTTTTATCATATTCACATAATAATAAACTTTTTGATACCAATTAGGATTTTGGGCATATTTTTGATTAATAAGTTCTGGAGTATTAAGCCCCTTCGCATAATAATTATTTGCTAAATTATTAATAAAAGCTTCAATACCCACTTCTAAACTTGAATATTTTAAATATCCTCTAGAGCCTCTCATACCACCAACATTGTTATTATTACGCACTAAACTACTACAAGTCCACTTGCAACCTGTTTCTACTAAAATAATAGAAGTTGCTACATAGGGGTCAACACCCTTTTCTAAAGCTAAACTTGCTATTGTTTTACCATAACCAGCTATACTAGAATTTAAAACTGCATCTATTTTAGTACCTAACTCTGTTAAAGTAAGTCCCTCATAAACAACTTCTTCTTGATAGCGATTATAAGAATGTGCACTTTTAAACACAAAATTATTTGCAACAACATTTTCAGTAATAATAGTCTTTGGTTTTTCTTTCCCTTTAAAAACAAAAATACTACTACTAACGATTAAAATAACCCAAGCTATTTTAATACAATGATTTTTCATACTTCCTCCTTTTAGCGAAGTAATCCAATTTTAGCATAATATTTTTCATTTGTCAAACACACCAGAACATACGTTTATATCTTTTCAATATATAAAATACTATGAATATTAATTTTTTCTCCATTTAAAGTTAATAAATCATGGTCAGTCTTTCCCACAATAACTGCATCAAATTCATCATTTGCAGTCACAATATGTACTTTACTCTTATAAACATGATTTAAAGAAGCAAATATCTCATTAATCCTTCTAGGAACATCTATTTGTTTATAATCTCTAGTTTCTTTTCCTATTGTTGTAAACACTTCTTCATTATTATTAAGTTCTTTATTAATGGGATTAGCAAACACTTTTGGTAAATCATTTTTCTTAAACATATCTACACCTCTAAAATATTTTATGATAAATATTTGATTTTAGCCCATATTAATAATATGAAAAAGAAAAAAATATTTCAAAATCTTTGTTTATGGCTTCCTCTTTTTATTTTAATAAGTATATCTTTATTAAATATGTTAAAAATAGGAAATAAAATGAGTTTATATAAAAATTATTTTTTTAAACAAACTCTCTGGTTTATCATGGGTTTTTTTATCTTAATCATTATTCACTTAATAAAGCCCAAAATATTATTTAAATATAGTAAATATCTTTATTGGCTTAATAATATCCTCCTAATATTAGTCTTATTTTTCGGTAAAACTATCAACGGCTCTCGTGCTTGGTTTTCCTTTGGTTTCTTTTCATTTCAACCCAGTGAACTCATGAAATTTACTCTAGCTTTAACTCTAGCAGAAATTATGTCTAAAATGCCTAAAGGTACTTGGCAAAAAGAATTAAAATTTATTTTAAAATCTAGTTTTTATACTCTAATACCATCTTTATTTGTTTTTTTAGAACCTGATACGGGTGCTATTATTATATATATACTTATCTTTTTAGGAACGATTATAGCCTATAAAATTAATTGGAAATGGTATACTTTATTTAGTTTATTAATAACTATCTTTTTAGGTACCTTTATCTATTTCTATTATTTTAATAAAGAAGCTTTAATAAAACTAATCGGAACAAGTTTCTTTTATCGTGTAGATCGTATTTTAACCTTTGTAAATAAAAACTCTTTTCAACTAGACCGTTCTTTAATTGCTATAGCTACCTCTGGCTTTCTACCTACAGGTAATTATATCTATGTACCAGAGTATCCCACTGATTTTATTATAGCGCTTACAATCAATAATCTTGGTATCCTTGGTTTTATTTTAATATTATTATCTTTTCTATCTTTAGATATATATTTTATTTACTATTATTTTAAAATTAAAAATACTCGCGATAAAATGTTCTTAATAGAATTCTTATTCATGTTCTTATTTGCTCAAATTGAAAATATAGGAATGAACTTAGGATTATTACCCATTATAGGTTTACCCCTTCCATTTGTTAGTTACGGGGGTACCAATATCATTGTTTACTTCATGTTTTTAGCCATTTTACTAGATATTACAAATTTTCAAAAAAGTTTCAAAAAGCAGTTGACAAAATAAGCATCTTGTGTTAAAGTACATACTCGAACATTTAGTTTGTTTGAATTTTCTTTTCCATTCTTTGATATACTTCCTTTACTTTAATTAAATATCAAATTCTACTATTCAAGCAAAATATAAATGTTTTTTTCGTAATTTAGCCCATAAAGGGCTTTTTTATTGTCAAAGAAAAACTGATATTTCATTATTTATCAGTTTTTTTCATTTTCTTATCTTCTTTAAATTCAGGTTTTGGCAAAGCTTGCTTACGAGATAAATTAAGTCTTCCACGATTATCATAACCTAAAGCTTTTACAATAATTTTATCTCCAACATGAACCATATCTTTTGGTTTTTCAACTCTTTTATAATCAAGTTCTGATACATGAACTAATCCTTCACAACCAGGCCATAATTCTACAAAACAACCAAAGTCTTCTACTTTAACAACTTTTCCTTCATAAATTTTATCAACTTCAACCTCACGAATAACTTCTTCAATCATCGCTCTAGTTTTAGCTATAATAGCAGCATCTGTATGATAAATAATTACTCTACCATCATCTTCTAAATCAACTTTTACAGCTTCTTTATCATTAACAGTTTTAACGTTACTAGCTTCTAAAATAATCTTGGTAATCATTTCTCCACCACGACCAATAACATCTTTAATCTTCTCAGGATTAATCTTAAAAGTATCAATTTTAGGTGCATACTTACTTAAACATTTACGAGGTTCTGGAATACAACTTTCCATAACATCTAATATTTCCATTCTAGCTTTTTTAGCTTGGGCTAAAGCTTCTTTTAATATTTTTTCTGTAACCCCTTTAATCTTAATATCCATCTGTAAAGCACAAATACCTTTCCTTGTACCTGCTACTTTAAAATCCATATCTCCCATATGGTCTTCTAATCCTTGAATATCAGTTAAAATAGTATATTTTTTACCATTTTCTATTAATCCCATAGCAATACCCGCAACAGGTGCTTTAATTGGAACACCAGCAGCCATTAATGATAAACATCCAGCACATATAGTCGCTTGACTACTACTTCCATTACTCTCTAATATTTCGCTTACAACACGAATAGTATAAGGAAATTCTTCTTCACTTGGAATAACTTGAGCAAGCGCTCTTTCTCCTAAAGCTCCATGACCAATTTCACGTCTTCCAGGAGCTCCATATCTTCCAGTCTCACCTACAGAAAAAGCCGGAAAATTATAATGTAACATAAATCTTTTAGAGTCTTCTAAACCTAAACCATCAAGTATTTGATGTTCACCAATAGCTCCTAAAGTTGTAGTAGCTAAAGATTGAGTTTCCCCTCTTGTAAATAAAGCTGAGCCATGAGTTCTAGGTAATAAATCAATCTCACAAGATAAAGGTCTAATCTCATCTACTTTACGTCCGTCTGGTCTAATCTTCTTATCAGTAATTAATTCTCTTACTAATAAAGCTTCTAAATCATCAACCAATTTTTCAACCATCTTCATTTTTGATTGTACATCTTCATCTTCAGCATAAATCTCCGCAAAATTTTGAACAGTATCTTCTTTTACGTGTGATACAGCCTCTGCTTTAGCAAGTTTTCCCTCTACTTTTAAAGCCTCTAACATTTTTTCACGTGCATAAAGAAAGACAGCATCTTTTACTTCGGAATCTATCACTGCTTTAGCAAGTTCAATTTTCTCCATACCAATTTCTTCAATAATTTGTCTTTGAAAATCACATAAAGTTTTAACATTTTCTTCTCCAAACATTAAAGCTTCTAACATCTCTTTTTCACTTATTTCTTGAGCCCCAGCTTCAACCATACATATAGCATCTTTTGTACCTGCTACAGTCAAATTAAGAGAACATTTCTCCATTTGTTCTGCAGTCGGATTAATAACAAGTTCTTTGCCTATTTTTCCAACTACAACCCCTGATACAGGTCCATCAAAAGGTATTTTAGAAATGCCTAAACATAAAGAAGTACCAAATAAAGCCGCCATAACAGGACTATTATCTGGGTCAACAGATAAAACTGTATTAACTACTTGTATCTCTTGTCTTAAATTCTCATCAAACATAGGACGTATTGGTCTATCAATTAAACGAGCTGCAAGTGTCGCTTCATCACTAGGTCTACCTTCTCTTTTAATAAATCCTCCTGGAATTTTACCAACAGAATATAATTTTTCTTGATATAAAACTTGTAAAGGAAAGAAATCTTGACCAATAACTTCTTTACCCATAACACAAACAGATAAAACAACAGTATCTCCATAACGAACTAAAACTGCACCATCACTTTGTTTCGCTAATTGTCCAGTTTCTACAACAAGTTCTCTACCTAAGAAATCTAATTTAAATGTCTTCTTCATTGTATCCTCCATATATTCTTTAAAAAAAGACACTAAAAATTTTTAGTGCCTTATTTTCTTAAATTCAATTTACTAATTACATTACGATAACTAACAACATCATTATCTTTTAAGTAAGCTAATAATTTTCTTCTTCTACCAACTTTCATTAAAAGTCCGCGATTAGAATGATAATCATGTTTATGAACCTTTAAGTGTTCTGTTAAATCATTGATTTCACTAGTTAAAATAGCAATTTGAACTTCAGCAGAACCACAGTCATTCTCACTTTTACCAAACTCTCTAACTAATTTAGCCTTTTCTTCTTTAGTAACAGCCATAATCTTTCCTCCTTTTATAGTAATCGGTTTAATCCAAGAAATAATTTAAGGAGTAAATTAAAACTCAGAATTAAACTTCATAAGTATTATATTATATAAAAACCTAAAAATCAATCTATTTTACCATAAAACCCTTAAATTCCTTATTATTTAATGTTCTTGCTAACTTTTCTAAAGAACTCCTATATTGTATATCTCCAGTATTACTATATATATTCTTAAAATATTCTAATAAGAAATCTTGTTCACAAATAACATAAATATTTTCTACATTATCTTCTATAACTTCACTTACAACAACTATTTTAGCATTCTTAACTAATACCTTATTTTCTCCCCTTAAATAATTTCTTTTTGAAGGCAAAACAAGCTCATTAACATCACTAAAAACTAATCCATCTGTTCTAATCGCATGATATTTGTCAAATGAATTAAGTTGATTATAAACAACATTTGGATTATCAACAATTAAATGAACTTTATTCTCTTCAAAATAAGGCTCTAAACTATTAAGTAAAAAATAAAAAGTATTTCTTCTTTCTTCTTCCAATCTATAACAATCCATCTGCTCTTTAGAAGGAAAAGTTGCTTGATATAAAAACTTTTTCGTATATAAAGTTCTTTCTTTCCTAGACTTCAAATGATAATCTTGATCTAACTTATCAACAATAAAATCAATTCCTGAAAATACACTACAAGTATCAACCCCATTACTTTTAAAATCTAAAGTAACAAAAGGATGAATATTATTAGGCAAATATACTTTTTGAAAACCTCCTATATTATTATAAGTATCAACTAAATATCCTGTATCAGGTTCTAATAAAAAGCCAATCTTTTCTATCCCATATTCTAATTTCATTTTCTCAATATCAAGAATAACTTTATCATAACGATAATAAGAACCAACTTCATTAATAAATGCTTTTATAGCATAAATATCTGTAATTGAAAAGCGATAAAATAAATCAAAATAATCAGCATATTTCTTCATATCAGGAAGTTTCCTTTGTTCCATCGCTTCTAAAGCACCTAAAAACAAAAATAATTCTTGAGAACCTTTTTCCTTCTTTATTAAATCAAGTTCTGTAAAAAATAAAACCCAATCATCTATACTTTTTGTAATTGCTTGCATATAAATCCCCCTACATAAAATATATTCTATATTATATCATGTCTATAAAACAAATGATAGAAAAACTAATAATTCACCTCTATTAAATTCTTAAAATATCTCTTCTTTTCATCCCTATAAATTCTAATTTTATGCTTATCTATTAAACGATTAATAAAAAATACATATAAAGTATCATCTAAATATACTTCTTGCATAAGATATCCAATTAACCTACCAATTGAAACTTTTCCTAACTTTTTTAAGCCATCAAGAATATATGTATCATAATAATCATATCCTACCGATTGAATAATCCTATTCTCTATAATTCTCATTTGTGCATTTTCTTTAACTATTTGTTTCCAAATAGAAGTATTATGAACAATTTCTTCTCTATTAAGTTTATAATCAAACTTTATTAATTCCTTTACCTCATCTTTATTCAAAGTATTAGGAGATATACATTCTTTATCATATAAATCACTGTATAAAACATGTAAATCTCCATTATATTGATTTACAATACTAGATACATAAAGCAAAAGTAAAGAAGAATAGATATCATCATGACCAGCCCAAACTCTAATAATATTATTTTTCTTAATATTATCTATAATTACATAAACTTCATCTTTAAAAGAACTTCTCTCTATATTAAAGCCTAACTTTTTGGGTATAGATATTTCATAATTAGAAATATTACTTAAGTCTCCTACATTAAATAAAGCATCAATCATTAAAATATTACTATTTGCTATACTTTCTTTTAGTAAAGTATAAAAAGAAAGCCCAAACACAACTTCCAATGTTTCCATCAAATACCTCCTATTATAAAAAACAATCTTTCCAGATTGTTAATAAGAAAAATGGTGCTGAAAACAAGAATCGAACTTGCGACCTACGCATTACGAGTGCGTTGCTCTACCGACTGAGCTATTTCAGCAAGACAACTAAATTATAACATATTTTAAATATTTTTACATCAAAAAACATCAAGATTCCTTGATGTTTAAGTCATCATTTGTGTTCGTAATTTTTCCAAACTCTTTTTTTCATATCTTGACACCATAACTTGGGTCATATTTAATTTTTTAGCAACTTCACTTTGAGTTAAATCTTCATAATATCTAGATTTAATTATTTCTTTTTCACAACTATTTAAAACCTTAAAACTATCATCTAAATCCAACTTTAAATCTTGATTATAATTCTTTTTATCAGGAATAACTTCATGTAAATTAAGTTCATTTGCTTCATCATCTAAACTCATCATTGCTTGAGCAGATATTACCGCTTCTTCCACTTCTCTTGGATCTAATTCCAAAAAGAGAGCTACTTCCTGATTAGACGGAACTCTCTCTAACCTTTGAGCAAGTTCATATCTTGTCTTTTCTACTATTTTATATATTTTAAGTAATTCTTTACTCACTCTAAAATTACGATTAGAATTAGCTAATTGATACATTTCTCCAAAAATATAAGGATAAGCATAAGTACTAAATTTAGCTTCTTTAGTATCTAAAAAATTCTGATAAGCTTTCAATAAACCAATAACTCCAACTTGAATTAAATCATCTTTATCCATATTGTAAAATTTATTTGCTATTTTCTTAATAAGTCCCATATTATTATCAATTAATTCTTGAGCAGTCATTATATTTGTATTAAATGATTAGCAGCTAATTCATTAGAAGCTATTCTCATTTTAATCCTTTTTAATTTTAAACGAATAATATCGCTTACATCACACAAACAAATTTTACCCTTATTAGTTCTAATAGCACATTTTACATTTAATAAAGCATCAAGTCCAGCTTCATCAATATCTTGTAACATTCCTAAATTAAATACTAAATATTTAATTTTATGTTTTAATACCACAGGAACAATATAATTGTTTATTTTATAACAAACCTTTCTATCTAGTACTCCTTTCAATCTAACATAAAGTATCCCTTTATCATATTCCATGTCTACTTTAAGCATTTATTTATCACCTCTGTCTACCCTAATATAGAACAATTAAAAATAATTTTAAACACGTTCGACAAAGGATGTCAAAAGTTCCATCTTTACGCAGAAAAGTTATGTAAACAAAAAAGAAGAAATTAATCTTCTAATAACCAATCAATTATATTTTTGCGTATTATACCATTTTGAGACATATCAAATTTATCCATTGAAATTATATAACAAGTAAAAAAAAGTCATTTTGTATTTTATACAATACTTTTTTTGCATTTTTACTAAATTTTGTATTTTAAATATATAATGTTTCTATTTCTCCTAGATTCAAAAAAAGAAATGATTTCTCACTTCTAAATTTTGCCAATAACATTCTTATTCTTTTTTAAAACAATAATAGTAGTACCAATTGCAATAACAGAACCAGCAATTAATAAATTTTCTTTAGTTCCAGTTTTTGGATTATTAACTTTATTTTTATCTTGTGTAGGAGTATCCTCATCTACAACAACATCTGCTAAAGCAACCATTGGCATTAAAAACATAAGTAATGCAAATATTAAAACCTTCTTCATAAAAACTCCTCCTACACTTATTCTACCACAAAACACTAAAAAAAAATACCATAAGGTATTCTTACTTTACATATGGTATTAAAGCCATAAATCTTGCATACTTAACTTGTTTAGCAATGTGTCTTTGATGTTTTGCACAAGCACCAGTCATACGTCTAGGCATAATTTTTCCTTTATCATTAATATATTTATTAATAATAACAACATCTTTATAATCTACACTTTTACCAGCGCACATTTGACAAATTTTCTTTTTCTTACGATAGAATTCTGCCATAATTATTCCTCCTTCTTAAAATGGTAAGTCATCATCACTTAAAGTGATTTCTTCACCAAAATCTTTGAATGGGTCCTCAGAAATATCTGTTGTAGGCATACTTGCAGGATTATAGTTATCAATTGGTAATTCAACATTTTCTTTAGAACCATAACTGACTGATCCATTATCTACAAAAGTAGCACTATTTCCATTTTCATTTCTAGAACCTAAAAAGGTTATATTATCACACATAACTTCAGTTACATATCTTCTGCTACCATCTTGAGCCGTATAATTTCTAGTTTGAATACGACCTTCAACAGCGATTTGACTTCCTTTACGGCAATATTTTGCTAAATTCTCAGCTTGTTTTCTCCAAACAACACAGTTAATAAAATCTGCTTCTGGAGCACCATTTTGAGAATTAAAAGGACGTGAAACTGCTATAGAAAAAGTAGCAACACTTAAATTATTAGGTGTCGTACGAAGTTCTGGATCTCTAGTTAACCTTCCGATTAAAATTACTTTATTCATTTTTTACTCCTCATCTAATTTAATAATTAAATGTCTCAAAATAGTTTCATCGATAGATGCACGACGGTCGAATTCACTAACAACATTAGCATCAGCTTCTACTTTAAGTACATAGTAAAATCCATTTAATTCTTTTTTAATTGGATAAGCTAATTTTCTCTCGCCCATTTCTTTAGTATCTACTATTTTACCATTACCATCAGTAATAATCTTTTTCATATTCTCGATAGTACTTTTCACTTTATCAGCTTCCATAGTAGTCTTTACAATGAACATAATCTCATAGTTTGACATAGTTTTACACCTCCTTATGGTCTAATTGGCTTTTTCTCAAACAAAAAAGCAAGGAGTAATTCATTACTCGCTAGTAGTATAACAAATATTTACCCATTTGTAAATAATAAATACTACCAAATTCTATCGAAAATACCAATTTTTAGAACTTAAAAAGCAAGCTTTTACTTGCCTTCTTTTTCTAATCACTATTATCGCATTTATTTAAATGTTTTATTATTATTTATCAATAACAATACTATTTCATTTTCTAGGTATTTATCAATCCGGTTCAATATGACAATTCTTACAACCTTAAAATCTCTTATCATTATATAATGCAGGTCTTTGTATTTGGGATCTAATTGTTATTTTTTTGAAAATATATTTACGACATTTAATAATTTATCAATATCTTTTCCTTGCTTTATCATTTTTTTCATAGCCCTTTTAAATTCTTTTGAATATTTAATTTTATAATTATTCATCACTTAATAAAGCTTCTTTTAATTCCAAAATATTATTATAACTCTTATATTCTTCAGGGTATTTTTTATATAAGTAAGTTCTTTTGCGGCTTTTGCTAAATCTTTTTCCGTAAAGTAATGATATAGTTCATTTTCTTCTTTTGGTAATGCTACATCAAAGGGAATACATTTTCTCATAACTACTTGTTTTACAGTCATATTTATTAACCCACTCATACTAACACCTAATTTTTGTAAAATTTCAGTAGCTTTTTCTTTATATTCTTTATCAATCTGTACACTTACAGCAGTGGTTAAATTAGCCATAATATTATCTCCTTTTCTAAGGAAAATATAACAATTTTTATATAAAAATTATATATAATATTTATTTTTTTAAATTAAAAAAGCACCGTAGTGCTTAATCAATATTAATAACCTTTTTAGAAGTTTCCTCTTTCTTCTTAGGGACAGTTATAGTTAACACGCCATCTGTTAGATTAGCTTTTATTTCTTCTTCAACTATATCTCCTAGAGAGAAAGTACGAGATAACTTGCCATAATTTCTTTCTTTATAAATATAATCCGTATCTTCTACTTCTTCACTCTTTTCTGCAGTTACTTCTAAAACCCCTTTATCATATAAAATATTTATATCTTCTTTACGAAAACCAGGCATATCCATGATTAGATAAAATACACCATCTTTCTCGTATACATCACATTTAATTTTAGTATTCATATTATCAAAATAATTATCAATAATATCATCCATATATGTTTTTCTAATTGGAAACATACAACCACCTATCCTTTCAACACTAATAATATACCACTGTTTTTAGCACTTGTCAATATAGAGTGCTAAAAAATTATAAAAAAAAGAAGATTTTTTACATCTTCTTAAATAATTTAACTATTTCTTTAGACTTAGAATAAATTGCAATTAAATTACAAATCTCTAAAATACTAGATAAGATAATAAATATACCAGCTGCTTTTATAATATCCATAGAAGCCATCGGATTAATGGTAATAAATATACCAAAGATTAAAAGTAATATACTTATGACAAACATTAACAACCAACCATCATAATTATATTTCTTAAATTGAAAAGCTTCTACTGCTTTACATAAAGCTAAAACAATTAAATAGATTCCTAAAGCAAAAGTTAATATCTTAATAATATGGAAAGGATTAAACATAATAAAGAAACCTAATATAATTATTAAAATACCCGCTAAAATTCTAGATGTAAAGATAGGTACATAGCTTCTAAGTAAAAACTCATAAATATTAAATAAGCCTAACAATATGAAGTAAATACCTATTAAAACTCCTACTGTATTCGCGGTTATAACTGGATTTAAATAAATTACAATCCCTAATATTAGAAATAAAACATTAAGTAAAATACTACCACCAAGAATATACTTAAAATCAAGTTTAATCTTATCTAAAAACGTTTTTTCACTTTTCTTTGCCATAAAAGCACCTCCTAAATTAATTATACTATATTTTAAAATTGACATCAAGAACTATTCCCACACAAACTAGACAAAAATGTAGGAATATGCTATAATAGCAACCGTTAAAAAGGAGGAATACTTCATGCATTTAAAAGAGTTAACAATCGCTGAATTTGATGCTTTTTCTAAAACGTGTCCCACAACATCTTATTATCAAACATCAAGTTATGCTTTATTTATGACAGAGAATAATTATGAATATGATTTAATCGGATATGTTGATGAACTAGGCGTTATTAAAGCCGCTGCTCTAATTTTAATAAAAAAACTAACTCTAACTACTAAATATGGATATTCTCCAAAAGGCTTTCTAATAGATTATTTTGATTATGAACTATTATCATCTTTTACAAAAGCAATCAAAGAATATTATTCTAAAAAACTAGTATTTATTAAAATAAACCCTGAACTCGCAATTGGAGAAATAAACAAATATTCAAAATTAACCAATTATAACCAAAATATCAGTATAAGAGATTTTCTATTAGATTTAGGATACACCAAATTAAAAGATAATCTTTATTTTGAAGCATTAAACCCTAGATTTAATGCCATAATCAATACTGAAGAATACTCTTTTGATAAACTATCTAAAAATACTAAAAATAAAATAAGAAAAGCTAATAAAAAAGGATTAGAACTAGAAATAGCAAATAGAGATAGTTTAGATATATTATTTAAATTTATTAAAAGAAAAAAACCTGTAAATGAATTTTATTATAAAAGTTATTACAATGTATTTGCTAAAAATAACTCTTGTGATTTATTCTTGATTAAAATAAACTATGAAAAATATTTAATAAACAGTAAAAATCTCTATGATAAAGAGCTAATCAAAAATAATGAACTAGCAAATGCTCTAATAAACAATCCAACAGAAATAAATATAAATAAAAAAATGACTTCCGATAAAACTCTCTTATCTTATAAAAAAGATATAGAAGAAGCAACTATTCGCTTAAGAGATAATAAAACCACTTATATTGCCGCAGCATTTCTAATTAAATATTTAAACAGAGTAAATATCGTAATTAGTGGCATAGACCCAAAATATCGCTCTTATAATGCCAATTATTTTCTTCACTATAAAATACTTGAAGAATATAAAAAGAATTATAAATTCATCGATTTAAATGGTCTAACTGGAGACTTTAGTAATACTAATCCTTATAAAGGATTAAATGATTTCAAATTAGGATTTAATCCCCACGTTTATGAATTTATTGGCGAATTTGATTTAATACTAAACGAAAAAAACTATAAACAACTTAATAAAAAAGGTATTTTAGCAAATACTTTTAATCAAAAAAAGAAAGGTAATTAATTTCGATTCTTACCCTTCTTTTTACTTTTGCTTTTATTTTCAACTTTAGGTTTTTTCTTATCTATTTCTTTTACTTTAGGTTCACGATAATACTCTTTCGCGTCCAGGGCACTTTCTTTAGCTAATTTTCTTTTTAACTCTTCTTTTCTTAATCTCTCTGCTTCTGCCTTTTTAGGGTCTACTTTATTCTTTTCTTCCATTTTAGAAGCAATACTCTTAATAGAAGATAATTTTGCTATACGCATAATATCTCTACCAATAATATATAAAGCCGGAATTAAGATACATAATAACCATCCCATTTTAGATGCTAAAAAATATTGAACTCTTCCTAATTGAGGAATCTTAAAAACAACTTTACCAATAATATTACTGTACTTTGCACATGCTTGGTCAGCTACATTATTAAAATCACCTTTTGTCTGATAACATATTTGTCCATCATCATCATTAGTAATAGCAATAACTCTATGAGTAATAGTCATACCTGGAGTTAAAATACTTGAAGAAACAAATGTTATAACATCCCCAACTGCTATATCTTCAGGTCTATCTACATGCACATTTATAACCGAATCATAAACTTTAATATTAGGTGTCATAGAAGGACTAATAATCGTATAAATAGAGTATTTAGGCTCATATCCAGGACCTTTAACAGCATAAATCTTAGTAGCAACATAGTAATATAATAAGAAAGCAGCAGCCATCAATAAAATAACAAAAACAGCCCAAGAAATAACCTTTCCAATTATTTTAAAAGCTTTACAACTCTTACTCATAAAGCCCCTCCTATTCTATAAATATTATAGCCCAAACAGTAACAAATTACAAGCACTTATCCCCATTTTACACGAGAAAAAAACTACCATATGGTAGTTTAATTAACAGAAACAAGTTCTATTTCAACTTTAGCTTTATAGTTAACACCCTGATTATAATCTTGAGGATTATTTATATAAACAAACTCATAATTAATCTCAAAGTTTGCAGTTTCACCAGCAGCTATAACAAGTTGTTTAGCAATAGTAGCATTACTAACTAGAGCATCAGTAGTCCTAACAATTACATTGCCATCTTTTACTAAATTATATTTAAATTCATTATTTTTAAATGTATTTTGAACATCAATTAAGTTTACATTATAAATAATAGTTTTATTAGAAGTATTTTTAATAGTAAATGTTTGAGTACCAGACCATCCTGGTAAAATATTTTGAACATTAATATCTTTTGTATAAGTTACAGTTAATACTCCATTAGATGTAGTACCAATATCAATAGAACCATTTCCATTATCTACAATACTTGGATTACCAGCTCTAATAATATTTACAACATAGGTTTTAACTGTTCCATCTTCTGCTACAACAGTTAAAGTAACACGGTTATTACCAGCTGTTAAACTTACTTCTCCAGCACCTATTAACTTAGCCTTAGGATTTAATGTTTTGGCTTCTACTATCACTTTATCTACATCTTTACCAACTTTAACAGAATACTCTAAAGTATTAGCATCAAATTTAGGACTTATTGCATACTTACCAATTTTTAAAGATTTTAAATCAGCATTCATATATAAAGAACCATAACAATTATTATCACATGTACCATCATTATCAGTATCACAATTATACTTACATACTTTATCAGTTATAGAACCACAATTTAAGATACATGAACCATTCTCATCTACAACGTTGAAGTCTGGCTTTTTATCTCCATCAGTATCAACATTAGTATCTGCTTTTCCATCTCCATTGGTATCACAATTATATTTACATACTTTGTCTAAAGCAGAACCACAATTTAAGATACATACCCCATTCTTATCTACAACGTTGAAGTCTGGCTTTTTATCTCCATCGGTATCAACATTAGTATCTGCTTTTCCATCTCCATCTGTATCGCAGTTATATTCACACACCTTAATATCAACATCACCACAATTTAAAGTGCAAAAACCACTATTATCAAAATCAATATTCCAATCTGGCTTTCCATCTCCATTTGTATCACAATTTAAATCACATTTTCCATCATTATCTGTATCTTGATTAATTAAATTAGTATCAGGAATGCCATCACCATCTGTATCTAAATTAAATCTAGGTTTTCCATCGCCATTATAATCAATATTAATAATATACTCTTTTCCATCACTACCTATAGACTTACAATTAACTATACATACACCACCATCTGGCTTTTTATTAATTGTAGTATAAGAAAAATATAAACCTAATAAAGTAATTAAAATGATTAATATACACAAAATAATAATAATAATCGTCTTTCTTTTATTTTCTTTTTCTTCTTTTTCTAATAAAGCATACTGTTCTTGTAAATTTTGATTTTCCATTATAGAACACTCCCTCTATTAAAAAGTATATCATAACCCATTCCTTTTAGCAATATCAAAAAGAAAAAAATAACACAAAAGATTTCAAAATTCTAACTAAAAAAATGAATATTATAAAACCCCAAAACATAAAATATAACATCAAAAAAAATCTATCTTAATGATAGATTTTAGGTTTTCAATAGTTTATGTAATTACTACTATGATTGTGCAACAGCAGAAACTGCTTCTGTTACACTATCAATACTTGCAACTACAGTTTTTCCTTGGTCATCATTTTGACTAGCTTCTGTATTTGGATAGTTAACTACTAAATAGTAATAAGTAGTTGTTCCAGCATTTGAAGTTTTTAAAGTTTCACTAGCTGCAGTTACAGTAGTAGTTTCCCCTGCAGCAGCTGTTTGAGTAGATAAAACTTTAGTTCCACCAGTAATCTCAGTAGCAACAGCACATCCTTCATAATAATACTTAGAAACTGCTCCAGCTTCTTCTTTTACAGTACATCCAGTAACTGGTGTAGCAACTGTAGAAGAAACTTCATATAAATCATAAGTTAACGCAGTTGTAGTATTATTAGTAATTTTACCATTAACAGTATAAGTTACATTAAAATCGTTAGCAGTGTCTGAATCTTTAGCAGTAACTGAAGCACCAACTACTAAGTATCCTCCTGGATATTTTAAATCGTTAGTAGTTGTTGAAGCAGCCATTGTTAAATCAACATTACCTACAGTAGTAGTAGTGGCTGTTGTATTTCCACCATTACCATTAGGAGTAGTAGTAGCTGTAAAGTAAGCGAATGTTGCACCTACAACAGCAACTAATAATGTAGCAACTGCGATAACTGTTAATAATACTGTGTTCTTTTTCTCCATTGAAATAACCTCCTTTACTGTAAAAATCATATCAGATATTTTAGGTTTATGCAATACTTTTTTAGCATTTTTCTAAAATTTTTTATATTTCTTTTTTTAGTGTAAGAGAAACCCTTTTCTTATCAGTGTCAACCATAAGTACATAGCAATGAATAATATCACCTACACTTAAAATTTCACTTGGGTGTTTAATAAATCGGTCGCTCATCTCTGAAATATGAATTAATCCATCATTCTTTAAACCAATATCTACAAACGCACCAAAATCAATTACATTTCTTACAACTCCTTCAAGTTCCATCCCTATATGTAAATCATCCATCGTTAAAACATCACTCTTTAAAGTTGGAGCATCCAGTTCATCTCTTGGATCTAAATAAATAGATATAAACGAAGCTAAAATATCTTCTACAGTATAAATATCTGTGTGTAATTCTTCTGCTAATTCTTCTTTATTTACATCCTTTAAAGCTTTCTTAATCTCTTCTGTACCAATTAAAGAAGCATCTAAATGATATTTATTTAATATTTCTTTAGCAATCCCATAACTCTCTGGATGAATAGAAGTTTTATCTAAAACATTTTCTCCTTCGGGTATTCTTAAAAAACCAATAGACTGTTCATATACTTTATCAGTAAATACTTTTTCTAATTCATGTCTTGATTTAATAAAACCAACTTGATTTTTATAGGCAAATAATTTATCAATCATTCTTTTATTTAAGCCAGATATATAAGAAAGTATTTCTCTAGAAGCAGTATTAACATTAACACCAACTTGATTAACTGCATTTCCTAATACAAAAGTAAGTTCTTCATCTAATTTTTTAGGTGTTACATCATGTTGATACATTCCTACTCCAATACTTTTAGGTTCAATCTTAACTAACTCTGATAATGGATCTATAATTCTTCTAGCTATAGACACAGCACTTCTTTCTTCTACATGTAAAGTAGGAAATTCTGCTTGTGCAAGCTTACTAGCAGAATACACACTAGCACCAGCTTCATTTACAATAATATAATTTACTTTCCTAGAAGCTTCTTTAATAGTATTAGCAACAAAAGCTTCACTCTCACGAGAAGCAGTACCATTACCAATTGCAATAATATCAATTTGATATTGATTAATTAAATCTATTATTTTCTTTTTAGCTTCTTCTATTTGATTTTTAGGCTCATGAGGATAAATAACATCTATGTGTTCTAACTCTCCGGTCGGAGAAATAACCGCCAACTTACAACCTGTACGGAAAGCAGGATCAAACCCTAAAACAGTCTTATTCTTAATTGGAGGTTGCATTAATAAATGATATAAATTATCACTAAAATTATGAATAGCTGCATCTTCTGCTTGTTCTGTAAGTAATGTTCTTATTTCTCTTTGAATACTAGGCATAATTAATCTTTTTAAAGCATCCGTAATAGCAAGTTTTAATAAATCTGTCGTTTCTTTATTATCTTTATGAATATACTTAGAAGCTAAATAATTTTCTAAATATTCTAAATTATAACTAATTGAAACACTTAAAACCCCCTCTTTTTCTCCCCTATTAATTGCTAATATTCTATGTGATTTTAAACTCTTAATAGGCTCTTCATAATTATAATAATTTTCATAAGTCATATTTTCATCGATAGCACTTTTCTTCTTTATAGACTTTAATATCCCGTGTTTTAAAGTATTCTCTCTAATAAATTTTCTATAATTAGCATTATCAGATATATCTTCTGCTACTATATAATTAGCCTGTTCTAAAGCAAAATCTATTGAAGGAATACCCTCTTTTAAATATTTTTTAGCTTCCTCTTTTATATTCTTATTTTCTCTAAATATTTCTTTTGCTAAAGGTTCTAATCCTAACTTTATAGCATTCGTCGCTTTTGTTTTCTTCTTTTCTTTAAAAGGACGATATAAATCTTCTACATCTACTAACTTAGAAGCTTTCTTAATTTCTTCTTCTAACTCTAAAGTAAGTAGTCCTTTTTCATTAATCAAGCGAATAACATCTTCTTTACGTTTTAATAAATTAACTTGATAAACATATACATCATTAATACTAGCTATCTGATTTTCATCTAAAGAGCCAGTCGCCTCTTTTCTATATCTAGCAATAAAAGGTATAGTAGCTCCTTCCTCTAAAAGCTTTAAGGTATTTACTACTTGAAACTCTTTAATGTTTAATTCTAAACTTATTTCTTTAATAATATCTTGATTATACATAATTCATACTCCTAACTTTGTTAAATATAACATAAAAGTACTAGTAATGACAATCTAAATTTGTAAACTAATAAAAATTAAATAATAAAGATTTGACACAGATTGACATATTCTTGCAAAATAGAAAACTCTTTCACACCAAACAAAAGAATTTTAAACCTCAGCCTTCTATAATTATCACTAGATAAACGCTTTAATTCCTTGATAAAAATCTTATAAATGCTATTGCATTATCTTTTTTTATACCTTATAATAAGCAACCAAAAGGAGAAGTAACATGTACCACAATATTATATTAATTTATGAATTATTAAGACTAAAAGAAGAAGTAACTAAAGAAAGTGCAACTTCCCTAGATTGTTTAGAAAATGCTTTTATAGAGCTACAATTAATCATAAATGAAGAGTATGATTTAAAAGAAAAAAGAAGTTTTGCTGAAGCCCTTGAAGAAGTAATAGATATTTATGGTTTCTTATTTGATATAGAAGAAGACATAATTGCATTCAATGATGAATATCAATATGAAGAAATAGAAGATGCTATATTAGAAATATTAGATAATGAAGTAACCCGTATTGATGACAGCGTCGCAGATTTAAAACACAATATAATGGTTTATCAAGCTTTAGAATTAGATATTCCTGTAGAAGAAATGACTCCAATATTTAAATTAAATAAAAATATCGTCATCTATTATGGTATTCTAGCTTTAAGTGAAATTAAAAACTATCCTATAGACGGTATTATTAATACAATAGTAGAATTAGAAGAAGTATTAGATAGATTTATTAAAAAAGCTCCAGAAGAAACCATAACAAAAATAAAGTTATGTGTTACTAACTTAAATAATATGTATTTAATAGACAATAACCCTTTAAATAATATACCTTGGTATATTATCCTCTTAAATAGTAAAGAAAACTTATTAAAAACTCTTCAATATGAAAGAATAAATGAATTATTAATACGTAGAGATTATATAAGATATAATGATGATAATATAAACACGGAAAATAGTGATTTAATAGATTTTCTAAAATACTATTTAATTCTCTTAAATAAAAGCATTGAAATAGAATCAAATGAACAAATTAAGAATGATTTAATCTATAAAAAATATCTATTACTTATGATTTCCCCTCTAGAAGACTTTAAAAATGAATTTTTAGAAGAAAAAACTCTAAGTCATGCTGAATTCTTAAAAAATCAAAAAGACTTCCTAGAAACAGATTTTATCTTCATCCCTGTTATATTTAAAGAAATAATGCAAAATATTTGTAAAAAAGACCAAGATATAAATAAAAGTGAATTAATAATTAATCTTCTCTTATTAAAATCATACTTAGACTTATCTATTAATGAACAAATTAAACAACAAATTAAAAACAATCTAACCAATAATAAATACTATAAAAATACTGAATATAAAACATTTACAAATTATGTAGATGAAATAATCTTTAAAGAAAGAGAAATAACAAGAAATTAAACACAAAAAACTTGTGAAAACAACTTATTTGTGTTAAACTAAATTAGTTTTAAAAGAAAGAAGTGAAATGTTTATATGGAAAAAATTATAAATATTGCGGTTGTCGCACACGTTGATGCTGGTAAAAGTACACTAGTAGACGCCCTATTAGACCAAAACGGAGTATTTAATGAACATGAAGTTGTTGAAGAAAGAGTAATGGATTCTAACGACATTGAAAAAGAAAGAGGAATTACAATCTATTCTAAAAACTGTTCTATTCGATACAAAGACTATAAAATAAATATTGTAGACACTCCAGGCCATGCTGACTTTGGTGGAGAAGTAGAACGTATTATGAAAACCGTTGATACAGTTATTTTATTAGTAGATTCTGCAGAAGGGCCAATGCCTCAAACAAGATTCGTTTTAAATAAAGCTTTAGAGCAAAATTTAAAACCAATTCTTTTTATCAATAAAATAGATAAAAATGATGCTCGCCCTGAAGAAGTAGTAGACATGACATTCAATTTATTTATGGAATTAAACGCTACTGACGAACAATTAGATTTCCCAATTATATATGGAATAGCTAAAAAAGGAACTTGTGCATTAAGCCTAAAAGATGAACAAAAGGATATATCCCCATTACTAGAAACCATTATTAATCAAGTTGACCCATTCAAAGGAAATGAAAATGACCCTCTACAATTACAAATATCTAATTTAGGATATGATGATTATATTGGTCGTTTAGGAATTGGCCGTATTAATAAAGGCAAAATAAAAAGTGGTGAAACAGTTACTTTAATTAAAAATGATGGAAAAGAAACTAGTTTCCGTATTACCAAATTATTTGTAAACGAAGGCATTAAAAAAGTAGAAAAAGATATCGCTTATTATGGAGATATAGTTACAATCGCTGGGTGTGCTGATATTTCAATCGGTGATACTATTTGTGAAAAAGGAGTTGTTAATCCTTTACCTCCAATTATCATTGAACGTCCTACTCTATCTATGAATTTCTTAGTAAACTCTAGCCCTTTCGCTGGCCGTGAAGGCAAATTCTTAACAACAAGACATATTAAAGAAAGATTAGAAAAAGAACTCGAAACAAACGTTGGACTTCAAGTAGAAGAATTAGAAGGAACAGATGGATACAAAGTAAGTGGTCGTGGTGAATTACATTTATCAATATTAATTGAAAATATGCGTCGTGAAGGCTATGAACTATCTGTATCTAAACCAGAAGTTTTAATGCAAGAAATAGATGGCAAAAAATGTGAACCATTTGAAAAAGTAATCATTAATGTTCCAAGTGATTATTCCGGAACTGTTATCAATGATTTACAAGAAAGAAAAGGAACCCTAGAAGTTATTACAAATACCGATGATAATTATGTTCATCTAGAATTTAGCGCTCCAACAAGAGGATTAATTGGTTATCGTAGTTCATTTATTACAAACACAAAAGGTGAAGGTATCATGGTTCGTAGTTTTGATACATATAAACCCTACGTTGGCCAAATAGCAAGACGTAAAAATGGCGTATTAGTATCTATGGAAAATGGAAAAGCCTTAGGATATTCTTTATGGAACCTTGAAGAAAGAGGAACTCTAATCATTGAACCAGCAACAGAGGTATATATTGGTATGATTATAGGAATACATAACCGTGATAATGATTTAAATGTCAATCCATGTAAAAATAAAAACTTAACCAATACTAGAGCAAGTGGTAGTGATGAAGCAATTAACTTAACTCGTCCTAAAAAATTTACTCTAGAAGAAGCTTTAGAATTTATTGAAGACGATGAATATGTAGAAGTTACTCCAACAAGCATTCGTTTAAGAAAAAAAATATTAGACCCAAATGCTCGTTTTAGAGGAAACAGATAAAAATAGTGAACATTGCGTTCACTATTTTTTGTTTCTTTCTTTAACAATATAAATGGGTCTATTTTTAACTTCTAAATAAGTCTTTGCTAAATACTGTCCAAGTATTCCCATACAGAATAATTGAACACCACTAACAAATAAAATAATACAAGCAAGAGATGGCCAACCACTAACAGGATCTCCAAAAACTAAAGTCTTAATAAAAATTACTATAACAGCAATAAATGATATAAAACAGAATAATAACCCCATTATATTAGATAAAATTAAAGGTTTAGTAGAAAAAGCAGTAAAGCCTTCTAAAGAATATAAAAATAATTTCCAAAAAGACCAAGAAGTTTGTCCAGCTACTCTCTCAATATTTTGATATTCTAACCATTTAGTTTGAAAACCAACAAAGCCAAAAATACCCTTTGAAAAACGATTATATTCCGTCATTTCTAAAATAGAATCAACCATTTGTCTAGTCATTAAGCGAAAATCTCTAGCTCCATCAACAACTTTAGTATCCGATATATAATTCATAATCTTATAAAATAATCTCGAAAAAAATGATATAATCTTTTTTTCTCCTTTACGATCACTTCTTCTAGTACCTACACAATCATATTCCCCTTCTTCAAGTATTTGATACATTTCTGGCAATAAACTAGGTGGATCTTGTAAATCAGCATCCATAGTAGCAACATAATCTCCTGTACATTCTTTAAGTCCAGCATATATTGCCGCTTCTTTCCCAAAATTTCTCGAAAAAGAAATATAATTTATTTCTTTATATTTTTTAGAATACTCTCTTAGTACTTCTAATGTTTTATCTTTAGAACCATCATTAATAAATAATAATTCAAAAGTAACATCCTTCTTCATCTTTATTTCTTGTTTCTTAATCTCTTCATAAAAATATGGAATAGATTCTTCTTCATTATAACAAGGAACAATAATAGATATCTTCTTCATAACATAACTCCTATACAAGTCTTATTTTACAAGTATCTAAGTATATAGTCAAGTCTAAAAAATATTTAATTTACTTATCAAAACATAAGTGCTATAATAAAGCCATTGTAAGTGAGGTATATATGAAAAAGTTAAAAAGTATAGATAAAAATTATTTAATTATATTAGGAATAGCAATATTTATATTTGCTCCTTATATTTCTAGTGTTTTAGCTAGAGGAGACGATTATTTATATCATTTAGCTAATATAGAAGCAATAACAAAATCCTTTAAAAATGGTATTTTATACCCTAGAATATTACCTTTAATGGCTAGAAATCTTGGATATGGTTCTGCTTTATTTTATCCCCCATTATCCCATCATATAGGTGCTTTCTTTTATTTAATTCTAGGTTCCATAGGATTTAGTTTAAATACTTGTTTTAAAGCTACTCTCTTATTAGCATACTTACTAGCAGGTATATTCTTTTATCAAACAGCAAGAAGAATTATTAAAGATAACACTGGTTCTATAATAGCAACTATCACTTATATGTGTTTACCCTATTTTCTAACAGATATATTTCATAGAGCATCCCTAGCAGAAGTATATGTCTTTGTATTCATTCCTTTAGTTATAAGAGCAATGTATGAATTATTACAAAATAATCATCGTAAATTTAGTATATATTTTATCATAGGTTTCACTGGTCTAATATTTTCTCATCTAATTGTAAGTGTTTATTTTGCTATATTATGTATTGTCTTTCTACTGGTAAATATTAAACATATATTAAACAAAAAAGCAATTAAAACCCTAATCATATCTTCTATTACCATTATAAGTATTACTTCTATTTACACTTTCCCTATGTTAGAGCAAAAATTTAGTGCTAATTATGTCGTATTTAGTGAAGGTGCAATGGCAACTGCCTCTAGTATTTATAATCGTGCTATGAATGTTGGTGATTACTTCTATGAAACAGGAAATCAAGACATAAGAACCTATTTTTCAACAATATCTATTATACTATTAATATTTGTATTAATAGAGAGAAAAAAATTACTAAAAGAAATGAATAATCAAGATAAACAGTTTTGGAATGGTATCATAATATTTACAGGAGTATCTCTACTATTAAGTTCTAAAATAATCCCTTGGCGCTTACTTCCTTCCTTCTTTTATAATTTACAATTCCCATGGCGTCTAAACTCTTTTAGTGGTTTAGGTATAGCTCTTATCCTAGGACTTTCTCCAAAACTATTTAAAGACGACAAAATAGAAAAACTATTACTAATTGTATTTCTAACACTTAGTCTAACAGAGGCTAAAAATGCTATTTATACTGAACCATTTACCCACAAAGAATTAAATATGAAAGAACTCCATAAATTTAATAATTCACTAGGTTACCAACATGAATATCTAACTATAAATGGTAATAAAAAAGAAAGATATCTAAAAAAGAGAAATCAAGATATTATAACTGATAATGAAAATACAACCATTGATATTATTAAAAATAATACTCCAAATTTAGAATTTAATATAAAAACAAATGGTGAAACTACCATTGAAATACCAAGATTATATTATAAAGGATATAAAATTGAATTAATAGATAATAACAAAAAAGAAAATATAAAATATAAAGAAAATAAAAACGGTTTAATATCTTTTAAAGTAAATAAATCTGGTAAAGTTAAAATAACTTATTCTAGAACGCCAATTGAAAAAATTAGTATTATATTATCAATTACTAGTATTTTAACAACAATTATACTATTTAAAAAGAAAAAAGAATTTTAAAACATCCAAAAAGAAAGTCAATTGACTTTCTTTTTCTTATTTTAAACAATTACCATTCTTACAAATATTATTTGAAATAAACTTTCTAGAGCCATCACTGTTAATAATATAGGTTGCACTTAACTGGTCAACAGAAATTGAAACTGTAATTTGAAAACCAACTAAGCCTGTACCACTATTATTTTTAACATATACATAGTTTACTTTACGACTATAAGTTCCCGGTGTCATTGTAAATCCTAAAGCTGGTAAATCAACATCTATTAGTTTTTTAATATCTGTTGCACTTATAGTTTCGTTATATTGCATATTAGGGTCAACAGCACATCCATTTTTAGTTAAATTAACTGAGAGTGTATATTTACTAGAATTATAAGATGCATCTCCATAAGTACAACTACTTCCTGATGCTTCTTTTACAATAACTGTCATCTTAGCTGTCTTACCACCAGCAGTAGCGCTAATTGTTGCAGTACCGGCTTTTAAACCTGTAATTTTACCATTTACTACAGTAGCAATACTCTTATCACTAGAAGTCCAAGAAACACTTTTATTAACTGCATTACTTGGCTTAACTGTTGCTGTTACAGTCTTAGATGAACCAATAGTTAAGTAAATAGTCTGATAATTTAAGGAAATACTAGAAATCATAACTTGCCCCGGATTAACTGGAGTAACCGGAGTAGTACTCTCATTCTTTTTCCATTTTGCTACTAAAGTTATATCACTAGTTATTGGAGTAGTAAAATCAAACGCTTTGTTATTATGATACCACCCTACAAAAGTATAACCATCTTTAGAAGGAGATTCAGGTTCCCTAATTGTATTATTTTCTTCTATCTTAACACTATCTATAGAACTACCACCATCAGTATTAAAACTTACAGTATATAAAGTATGAACTGGTTCTAAAATAGTTAACTTTGTTTCCATAGGTAAAGATTCATTTCCAAATTTATCTATAGCTATTATCTTAATAGTATATTCTCCTGGTTCTTTAAAAGCAGAATAATCAATTTTATCACCATTTTGCTCAGTATCTTTATCATAAAATAAAGCTGTACATTCATCATTTGCATCATAACAAGCTTCTACAAAATCATCAACTTGATAACTTTCCCCAGTATATCTT
This sequence comes from uncultured Bacilli bacterium, assembly GCA_934099115.1. Classification (GTDB taxonomy): domain Bacteria; phylum Bacillota_I; class Bacilli_A; order RF39; family UBA660; genus Caccenecus. The sequence goes on along the minus strand of CAKOPK010000008.1, from coordinate 1,722 downwards.
GTAACAGGCATTAATGTTAAATTTGGCCCTTTAGTATCTTCTACAATTAACTTAACAGTATATTCTTTTTCTAATAAGCGAATAGTAACACCATAAACATTAGGAGACTTTAATATCGCTTGAGCACAGGCATAATCTTGAAAATTAACATTCTCTTCATTATTCATTTTATAAATCTCATCGCTTGTACAAGTGCTAGTATCATAACTAACTTCAAATTCTTCAGGATAAATAACTTCTATCGCATTAATATCAATATTTTCTAAAGTATTAAAATAAAGAGCAACATCTGGAACTTTACTACCAGCTTCAACCTTTAATACTTCTTTTAACTCAAAATTTGGTATAACCGTATTAGGTTTATTAGTAGGCTTACGAGTAGCTAAAATAACAACAATAACAACAATAATCAAAACCAAAACAGAAGCCCCAATAATAAGTCCTCTCATTTTATCTTTTTTAGCATATCTCTTAATATAATTTTCATCAAATATAAATCTCTTTTTCAAATTTGATCACCCTTATTTTAACTATATCAATATTCTAACATTTTTTAAAATAGAATACTAGCTATTTTTTTAATTTTTAAATAATATTACCCAACTTGATATAAAACTGGAGTTAATTTTAATTTTGCTAATTCTTCTCTAGTTATTTGTTTAATTGTAACATCCACTCCATCTATTAAAACATAACATTTACACCACATCTTTTCTACCAATATTCTATCATATTAAAGAATAATAAGAAATGCTAAAAGCACATAAAAAACAGCCTGTTTCTCTTGACAAAATACTAAAAAATGATTATTATAAATAACTATCAATTAGGGAGGTTTTGAAATGAAAAAAATATTTTCTATTCTTTTAGCATTAACATTAATATTTATGCCATTAGAAGCATCAGCAAAAAGTCATAAAGTTGATTTTACTTGTGATGCAAAACAAGAAATGTCTGATGGAACTTTCTATATGACATGTCATTTATTAGTTACTTCAGATTATGAAATCAATCATATAGAAGGATCTTTAATCTTAAAGAATGTTACCCTTGAAAGTATTAAAACAAATAGCGATTGGGTAAGCAACAATGGAAATGCATTAACAACTGATTTTACTGCATCTACAGGTCACACTGGTTCATACAGTGTAGCAGATTTTATCTTTACTGGTGATTTAAGTGCTACCGAATGTAGTGCCTTATATAATCCAACTGTAATCGAAAAAGAAACAGAAAATCATGTATGTGCTATCGTAGACGATGTTTATTATGGAAAAGATGGTAGTGAAGTTTCTAAAGAAACTTATTATGAAGACTGCTGTAATTATACTTGTACAGTTATAGATAATCAATATTATTTTAACTCTAAAGGAGAATCAGTTACTTATGATGAAATGTTAAACGACTGTGGAAGTCCCGAAAATCCTAAAACTGGTATTGATTATGGTTATGTAATTTTACCTATTGGTATAGTATCTATAATAGCAATCTTAAAATTTGCGAAAAAAAATACAAAAATTTATAAAATATAGTTGAAATTTTTAGATAATATGGTATAATCATATTATCTAAGAAATGCGGATGTAGTTTAATGGTAGAGCTTCAGCCTTCCAAGCTGATAACGTGGGTTCGATTCCCATCATCCGCTCCATTGACGAATCTGTTCGAACTATTTAGTTTGAACTTGATATATAAAATCAATCGAAAGATTGATTTTTTTGT
>CAKOPK010000007.1 GCA_934099115.1 uncultured Bacilli bacterium | reverse complement strand
TCAAGATGAATATGAAAGAGTATTAAATGGAATTAATAATGAAAAGGAGGGAACAATATGAAAAAATGGAATATTGCCGCATATTTAAGACTATCTTCTGATGATGGAGATAAAGCAGAATCAAATAGTATTGGTAATCAGAGAAGCATTGTTAAGCAATATATTAATAGTAATAAATTGAGTTCAAGTATAAAGTATTATATTGATGATGGCTATTCTGGGACGACTTTTGACAGACCAGATTTTAAAAAAATGGTAGACGATATAAAAGACAATAAAATTAATTGCATTATTGTAAAGGATTTATCAAGATTAGGAAGAAACTATATTGAAGTTGGTAACTATATTGAGCAAATATTTCCTTCATATAATATAAGATTTATTGCTATTAATGATAATATAGATACTGGTAAAGACCCAAAATCTGCAAGTAGCATTATTGTCCCATTTAAAAATTTAATGAACGATGAGTATGCAAGAGATATTTCTCAAAAGGTCAGAAGTGTATTAGATAGTAAAAAGGGACAAGGTAAGTTCATTGGTTCCTATGCACCTTATGGTTATTTAAGAGATCCTAAAGATAAGTATAAATTTATAATAGATAAAGAACCAGCTAAAATAATAAAAAAAATATTTTCAATGATTTTATCCGGAAAAAGTAAAAAGGAAATTGCAAATGAACTAAATTCATTGAAAGTATCTACTCCAAGAGTGTATAAGTTAGAAAATGACATTACACATTATAATATTAATGAATCAACTAAATTATGGAATTCTAAAAAATTAGACGAAATACTAAAAAATAAAACATATACTGGTGATTTAATTCAAGGAGTAAGAAAGAAAGTAAGTCATAAAGTTCACAAAACAAATAGAGTGAATAGTGATGAATGGATAATTATACCTAATCATCATAAAGGAATAATTTCATTAGAAGATTATAATAAAGTTCAAGAATTATTATATGAAAGGAATATTAGAGTAAACGGTAATAATAATTATGATGTTTTTTCTGGATATTTAAGATGTGGGAAATGTGGAAGTAATATGATAATAAGAAAAGGGCAATATCACACGTATTATTATTGTAGAAATTATTTAAAAGATAAAAAATGCAGTGTTAAGTCAATACAAAAAGAAAAATTAGAAAGTCTCGTAATTGATTTTATAAATAATTTTAGAAATGTAGTAATAGAAATAGACCAAAAAATAGAACAAATAGTAAGCCAAAAAGAAATAAGTTATGACATCGATATTATCAAAGCAAAAATAGATAATATAGATAATGAAATAAATAAATTTATTAAACTACGAAATGAAATAAAAGATGATTTGAAAGAAAAATTTATAACAGAAGCAGAATATTGGGAATATTCGGCAGATTATAGTAAAAAAATAAGTGAATATAGAAAAGAAAAAATTAATTTAGAAGATAGATTAGAAAATATTTCTTTTGAATCTAAAAATAATGAAGATTGGTTTAATGAAATAAAAAAATTAAAAGAAGTGAAAAAAATCGATAGATTATTAATAGAAGAATTAATAGAAGATATTGTTATTGATGAAAATCAAAATATAAAAATAATTTTTAAATGCGAAGATAAATATTTTGAGGCACTAGACTTTATAAAAAGACAAAACTATGATATAATATTATCTAGTTAAAGGACGAAGTCAGAAAATACTTTTTTAAGTATTTTTTTAAAATAAAGAGAAAGAAGTGAAAAAAATGGATATGTATCAAAAAAGAAAAATCAGAGTTGAAATGAAAAATAACAAACAAGAAGAAAAGTTAACTAAAGTCGGAATTAACTGGTATCCGGGTCATATGGAAAAAGCCAAAAGACTAATGATTAAAGAATATAAAAATATTGATATTGTTTATGAATTAGTAGACTCTCGTATACCTAAATCTTCTAAAATTACGAATATTTATGACATAATTGGTAACAAGCCGAAAATACTTATTATGACAAAAAAAGACTTAACAGACTTAAATAAAGTAGAAAAATGGATAAAATATTATGAAAACTTAGGAACTAAAGTAATACTTGCAGATTTAAATAATCCGGATGATATTAAGAAAATAATTAAAGCTACTCATGAATTAATGGAAGAATTACAAGCCAAAAGAATGGAAAAAGGCATGATGAAAAAAGAAATAAGAGCTTTAGTAGTAGGCATTCCAAATGTAGGGAAATCTACTTTAATTAATAAAATGGTTGGTAAAAAAGTAGCAACTGTAGGGAATAGACCAGGTGTAACTAAAGGTTTAACTTGGTTAAAAACCAGCCATGGTATAACATTATTAGACACTCCAGGAATCTTATGGCCTAAGCTAGATAATAGGGAAGTAGCACTTAATTTGGCATCTTTTTTCTCTATAAAAATAGAAATATTAGATGTAAATGAAATAGCGGTTCATATTTTAAATAAATTAAATCGTTATTATCCTGTCAAGTTAAAGGAAAGATATGACATTGATTCCCAAATAGAACTTGATTTTACTGAGGTATATGATAAAATAGGTAAGAAGATTGGTGCTTATCGTAATGGTGAAACCGACTATGAAAGAGTAAGTACCAAAATTATTAATGATTTAAAAGATGAATATATCAAGGGAGTGTTATTTGATTGTGAAATCTGATTTACTAAAATATGAAAAAGAACTATATAAAAATAATATTACACTTATAGCAGGTGTAGATGAAGCAGGAAGAGGTCCACTATGTGGCCCAGTAGTCGCAGGAGCCTGTATTTTGCCCCTAAATTATCATTTAGAAGGATTAACTGATTCTAAAAAACTTACAGAGAAAAAAAGAGAAGAATTTTATAAAATTTTACAAAAAGACGCTATAAGTATTGGTGTAGGAATTGTTAGTGCTAAAGAAATAGATGAATTAAACATATTAGAAGCATCAAGAAAAGCAATGTATTTAGCTCTAAATGATTTAGAGATTACACCAGAATATATTTTAAGTGATGCAATGAGCTTAAATGATATTGATATTCCCTCAAAACCCATTATTCATGGAGATGCATTATCTTTATCGATTGCTGCAGGAAGTGTAATAGCAAAAGTAACAAGAGACCATATAATGTTAGAGCTGGATAAAAAACATCCAGAATATAACTTTAAAAAGCATAAAGGCTATCCAACTAAAGAACATTTAGAACTAATGGAAAAATATGGAATATTTGATGAATATCGCATGAGTTATAAACCAGTCAAAAAGATAATGGAGGTACAAAATGAAAAAAATCAAAAAATGGTGGCAAATTAATTTTATAAGGAATTCTATTCTTTTTAGTATACCTTTATTTTTAATAGAATTACTTTTTCGTCTAATTAGTAAATTATCAGTTTTTTCTTATGACTTTTTAAGAATAACATTAGGTGTATTCTTTTTAGCTTTTTTATTTAGTTTTATTTTAGAACATCTTCCTAAAATTGTAGCTAAAATCTGGAATATTATTATTTTATTAATAATAGCAATCTATGGTATCGCAGAATTAGGCTTTAATAACTTTTTAGGAGTATATGCATCTTTACAAATAAAAACTCAAGCAAGTGCAGTAGAAAACTATGTAGGGGAGTTTATTAGAAGTTTTAAAATATCTTTTTATACGTTATTAATACCTGTAATATTATTAATAGTTTATTATATTTTTGTCGATAAAAGGATAACTTTAGATATGCCAAAATTAAAAAGAAGCAAGAAAACGATTATTATGGAGTTAATAAAATTTCTTACTATTGTATTAGTTGGAGGAGCTTACTATGCCACTCTAAAAATAGATTTCATGCAAGATAAATTGCAAAGTACTTCTACATATTCTTTGTTTTTAAAACCATCTAATCCGGGATTAGTAGTTCGTAATTTTGGTATCACAGGGTTTGGTATTTTAGATATTAGAGAATATTTTATACCAGGAAAAGATGCTTCTATTACGGTTTCTTATGATGCTAGTAAAATTGATTTAAATTCTGGAAAAGCGGAAGACCAAAAGCAATTAACGATTGATAACGAAACTTGGACAAATATTATTGAAAATGAAGAAGATGAGACATTAAATACTTTAAATAAATATTTTATAAGTAAAGATGCATCCACAACAAATGAATCTACTGGCTTATTTAAAGGAAAAAATTTAATTGTTATTATGTTAGAATCTGGCAGTAATTTAATATTAAATGAAGAATATTATCCGAATATGGCTAAATTATATAATAATGGCTGGTCATGGAATAATTATTATTCACCAAGAAATTCATGTGCAACAGGAAATAATGAAACGAGTGGAATGACATCATTATATACTATATATAATAATTGTACTGTTAATATTTATAAAAATAATACTTATTTTGAAAGTATATTTAACTTATATAAAAATAGGGGCTATAGTACAAGTAGTTATCATAATTGGAATGATAGATACTATTATAGAACAACAATTCATAAAAATATGGGTAGTGATAATTTTTATAAAATAACAGATATGAATATTCCTTTTACAGGTGCTTATGGAGATTGGACAGATGATAGTGATTTAATGAAATTTTACTTGAGTAAACTAGACGAAAGAGATGATAGTAAACCTTTCATGTCTTGGATTACAACGGTTTCATCACATCAACCATATAGTGATCATTCAGGTGCTAATGATACTTATCTAGATTTATTCCCAAGTTCTATTCCAAGTGATGTTCGTAAATACATGTCTAAACTAAAAGTAGTAGACAATGCAATTGGTGTATTATTAGATGGATTAGAAGAAAGAGGACTATTGGAAGATACGGTTATTGCTTTATATTGTGACCATTATCCATATGCCATTTCTACAGATAACTTAAATGAAGTATTCTCTTATGATACAAGTATAGACCATAATGCAGAACAAGTACCATTTATTATTTATAATCCTAGCCTTGAGAAAAAGACATTTAATGATTATGCAACTTACGTAGATTTAACTCCAACCCTAGCTAATCTTTTTAACTTAGAATTTGATTCTAGAATTTATATGGGAACTGACTTGTTAAGTAAAGAAAGTGAGAATATTGCTATTTTTGCAGATGGTTCTTGGAAAAATGATAAAGCATACTATAATGCTAGTACAGGCAAAATAAAATATTATACAGAAAATGTGTATAATGAAGAAGAAATACTTGCAATTAATAGTACTGTCAGTTTAAAATTAAAAATGAGTAGTTTAGCAATTAAAAATAATTATTTTAGTTATTTAGAAAAGAAATTAAATACAATTTCTATAGAAAATTAGAAAGGAAAAAAAGATGAGCAAATTAGTAATTGTGGAGTCGCCTGCTAAAAGCAAAACCATAGAAAAATATTTAGGTAATAATTATAAAGTTGTATCTTCTAAAGGCCATATAAGAGATTTAGCAACCACAGGAAAATATGGATTAGGAATTGATATTGCTAATAATTTTGAACCAAACTATGTTCCTATAACAGGCAAGAAAAAAGATATAAGTAATCTTAAAAAAATGGCTAAGGAAAGTGAAGAAGTTATTCTAGCAACCGATCCCGACCGTGAAGGAGAAGCTATATCTTGGCATTTATATGATGAATTAGGATTAAAAGATGAGAATTATGAAAGAGTAGTTTTTAATGAAATTACGAAAGATGTAGTTGTTGATGCTATGAAACATCCTAGAAAAATAGATATGGATTTAGTAAAAAGCCAAGAAACAAGAAGAATGCTAGACCGAATTATTGGTTTTCGCCTTAGCAAGTTAATGCAAAGAAAGACTGGAGGAAAAAGTGCCGGTCGTGTTCAAAGTGTTGCTCTAAAATTAATTGTAGACCGTGAAAGAGAAATAGCGGCCTTTATTCCTGAAGAATATTGGACAATTGAAGCAGACTTTAAAGATTTTAAAGCATCTTTAGAAAAATATAAAAATGAAAAAATAGAAATACATAATGAAGAGGAAGCAGACCAAGTCTTAAATGCTTTAAGCAAAGAATTTAAAATCGTAGATGTTTCTATAAAAGATAAATTAAAGAAACCAAAAGATCCATTTCGTACTTCGACTCTTCAACAAATGGCGGCTAATCGTTTAAATTTTTCTTCAAGTAAAACGATGCAAATCGCTCAAAAATTATATGAAGGTATGAATATAGGAAGCGAAACAGTTGGTTTAATAACCTATATGCGTACAGATTCAACAAGAATTAGTGAAGTATTTGTAAATGACACGAAGACATTTATTAAAGAAAATTATGGTAACGAATATGTAGGAAGCATAAAAGCTTCTAAAGAGCCAAAAGGAGCTCAAGATGCTCATGAAGCAATTAGACCAACCAGTATTATGCGTACTCCAGAGTCTATTAAAAAATACTTAACAAATGATGAATATAAACTATATCGCTTAATTTATATTCGCTCTCTAGCATATTTAATGAGTAATGCTAAATTATCTTCAACAACAGTTTCTCTAGATAATAATAACTATTTATTTAAAGCAACTGGCAGTATTCTAAAATTTGACGGATACTTAAAAGTATACAGTGAATATGAAGAAAGTGAAGATGTAATATTACCAGATTTTACTAATAAGAATACATTAGAAGCTACTAAAATTGATAAGTTCCAACACTTTACTAAACCAGCTCCGAGATATACAGAATCAAGCTTGATAAAAGAAATGGAGAGCCTAGGTATTGGTAGACCAAGTACTTATGCAACAATTATGAAAACTATTAAAGATAGGGGATATGTAACTATCGAAGATAAAAAGTTCTATCCTACCGAAATTGGTATCCTAACTACTGATAAATTACAAGAATTCTTTAGTGATATCGTAAATGTAGAATATACGGCAAATATGGAAAATGAATTAGATGAAATCGCGGATGCAAAAATAGATAATATTAAAGTTATGAATGAATTTTATGATGCATTTGCTCCTTTAGTAGAAAAAGCTTTTAAAGAAATGGAGAAAAAAGAACCAGATAAAACTGGTGAATTATGTCCAGAATGTGGTAGTGATTTAGTAGTAAGAAAAGGCAAATATGGTGAATTTATTGCTTGCTCTAATTATCCAACGTGTAAATATGTTAAAAAAGAAGAAAAAGAAATCACCAGTCTAGCAAAATGTCCAAAGTGTGGTGGCGATATTATTGCTAAAAGAACAAAAAAAGGTAAAACTTTCTATGGCTGTGGCAATTTTCCTAAATGTAATTATGCTAGTTGGTATGAACCTACAGGAGAGATATGCCCTAACTGTAAGAATCTATTAGTACAAAAAAATAAAAATGTAGTATGTGAAGAATGTGGTTATGTAAAATAACCATTTTTCTTTATATAAAATTTATCAAAAAAATCTATTCACTAGGAATAGATTAAAATAGAATTAGTAACTTAAATCACTTATATAATAATATCCTTTCGTTGTACTATTATCGTTTGTAGCATTATAAGCAATAGTACCACGATATTTTCCACTTGAGACATTTTTATATGTAAAAATTCTATTTGTTATATTTATCATCCAAACATTATGCCTTTCAGCAAAACTATAAGATACTAATCCTTTTTTATCAAGGCTAATACTAGTTTAATTCTTTATAGTCTAATGGGTTTATTTTTAAAAATCTGCAATTTGCATTATTTACTGTTTTATGTTATTCTTAATATATATTGGTTGTTTATTTAGAAAGGAATGTTCATATGAATATATTAAAAGTCCAAAATTTATGTAAAAAAATTGGCAAAAAAGAAATATTAAAAGATGTTTCTTTTGAAATTAATTCAGGAGATATCTTAGCTTTTATCGGCCCCAACGGAGCAGGTAAAACAACAACAATAAAATGTATTTTAGGCTTGCAAAAACTAAATTCTGGTAGTGTTATAATCAATGGATATAATATTAAAAATGATTTTGTGAAAGCCATTAATAATGTCGGTTGTATAGTAGAATCTCCGGATGTCTATATGTACTTAACAGGTATGCAAAATTTAGAATTACAAGCTAGTTTATATCATGATATAGAAGAGGATGATATAGCAAAAGTTGTTGCTCTAGTAGGACTAGAAAAAAGAATTTATGACAAAGTTAGCAAATATTCTTTAGGAATGAGACAAAGATTAGGAATAGCACTTGCTTTAATTCATAATCCCAATTTATTAATTTTAGATGAACCCACAAATGGTCTTGACCCAGAGGGTATTAAAGAACTAAGAGAACTATTAAAAAGTCTCGCTAAAAAAGGAATGGGTATTTTAATATCTAGTCATAATTTAAGTGAACTTGAAAGTTTCTGTAATCGTGTAGTTATTCTATCAAAAGGAGAAATCATTGAAAGTAGTAGTATTACAGATATTAAAAAATTAGACGAAAATAAATATATTTTAAAAGTTGATGATACAAATAAAGTAAAAGATATTATCAAAAAGACAGATACTATTAAAGATAAAAACTATATCGAGGTAATTCGTGAAGAAAAAGATATTCCAACTTTAATTAATAATTTTATTAAGAAGGATGTTCTGCTTTATGAAATAAAAAGAGAAGATATATCTTTAGAAGAAGCATTTATCAAAAAGGCTGGAGGTAAGAAAATTGATTAGATTAATTAAAGGAGAATTCAAAAAAATATTTCATAAAAAAAGTTTATATATTATGATAGTATTATTCTTACTATTTACAGGTTTAACAAACTTTGTTTATAAATCAATGAACTCTCCATGGGTTGATGATACAGTAAACATAGAAGAATATAAAAATATAAATAATAATTTAGACTTAACTAAAAGTGAAGATTTAGAAGAATACGTTTCAAATTTAGTAATAATTGAAACGGAAGAATTAAAGACAGAATATAAAACTGAAAATCAAAAATATTTAATAAACAATAATTATTATGATATATTATATAATACATATGTAGCAAAATATATAACCAAAGATGAAGCAGAATATAAAGAGTTAGATAATTATAGAGCAACAGTTTTAGAAAAAATAAAAAATGATGATTGGGAATATTTTGCTAAAAAAAGTTTAGATAATAGAAAAGAAGCTTTAGAAAAAGCTAGTGCTAGCAATAAAGTGCGTTTAGAAGAAATGGTGCGTCTAGCTGAATATCGAATTGCAAACAAAGTAAATTATGCGAGCGATAATTATTTAAATAATGCCATTCTAGAGCTTGAAGAAAATATGGTTGAATATTATAACTTAAAAGCCAAAGATACCTTAACTAAAGATGAAAAGGGAAGGTTTAAAAATATTGAAGCTGATTATTATCAAAATCATTATATATTAGACCATCAAGTTGATGCAAATAATGTGTCCAATCTAAAAAGTGTTTTAGAAAATTTCCATTCTGAATTTAGTTTATTTATTTTAATATTTATAATTATGATAAGTGGAGTGATAGTAAGTGAAGAATTTAGCAAAGGAACAATCAAATCTCTACTTACGAAGCCATATACAAGAACTACCATTTTATTATCAAAATTATTAACTATATTAATATTTATTCCATTATTATTGGTATTCATGATAGCATCAGAATTAATAATAGGAGGTATTATTTTAGGTTTTAATTCATTAAACATTCCAGTCTTAATTTTTAATTCATCTACACATACACTGTTAACAATAAATATATTTGTATATTTAATAAAATCTATTATAGCAGTCTTACCAATGTACCTAATATTAGCTCTTGTTTGTTTCTTACTAAGTACGGTAACAGCCTCTACAAGTGCTGCTATTACAATAACTTTCTTATTTTATCTAGCAGGCAATATTGTCAATAATCTAGCTATGGTATATAATATCCCATTGTTAAAATTCTTTGTATCATTGCATTGGGACTTTAGCTATTTAGTAAATTATACGACGAATCCATATAAAATGGCTACATGGACATCAGTGCTAGTCTTAATCCTTTATAGTGTTGTCATGTTATGTATAGCTTTTGTATATTTTAACAAAAAAGATGTAAAAAATATTTAAAATAAGATATAATAATCATAGGTAGTGATTAATATGAGGCATTATAATTTAGACATAAAAAATATAATTGGTTTTCTCTTATTTTTATTTATTTTTGTAAGTTCTATAGTAATATTTATATCTATGAATACATCTAGTTTGCCAGCTAACAAATACCCTAAAAATAGTATTATAAAAAAAGTAAATATAGCGAGCATCGTTAACGAATATAAAGAAAATAATGGAGAATTAGAATATGAAACTAGTAATATAAATGAAATAACTAGTTTGATCTTTAAAGAAGAAAATAGATATAAAGGAATATATTTAAATAATTATACAGGAAAGGAATTAACTTTTAAAGATTTAATTAAAGAAAAAGAGTGGGAGCACTTTTTAGAAAAAGAAAAGGAATTATTAAGGCTTAAATATCCAAGTTTTATAGTAGATGGAATTTTAAATACAGAAGGAAATAAATTCTATTATGTAAAAGATAATGAACTAATCATTTATTATTATGATTATACATTTAGTTATGATTATCCTGAAGAAATAACTTTAAAAATAGATTATAACGAGATTAAAGATTATATTGATTTTACACCTGTTTATAACGATAGTTATCAAAAAGAAGATGGTTATAATTATGATAGTAATAAAAAAACTGTAGCATTATCTTTTGATGATGGGCCAAGTAAGACTTATAATAGTAAAATCTTAGAAGTTTTAGCGGATAATAAAGCTCATGCCAGTTTCTTTATGGTTGGAACTATGATGAATGCTTGCAATCAATGTGTAATTAATACTTATAAATCTGGAAATGAAATAGGTAGTCATACTTATGAACATATGAATATTAAAAAGAATAGTAACGAAAAAGTAAGTGAAAGTTTAAATAAAGTAGATACAATTTATAATCGCTTAACCGGAGATCATATAAAACTACTTAGACCTCCTTATGGAGCATATAATTCTACCAATTTAGAAAATATAGACAAAGCATTTATCTTATGGAATTTAGATACAGAAGATTGGCGTTATAGAAATGTAGAACATATTGTAGAATATATAAAAAATAATGTAAAAGATGGTTCCATTATTTTAATGCATGAATTATACGAAAGCAGTTATGAATCATTAAAGATTATTCTTCCATGGTTATATGCAAATGGCTATCAAGTAGTAAGTGTAAGTGAACTTGCAAGCCTTAAAGGAAGAACTCTTGAAAACCATAATGCTTATGTATATCTTAGATAAATCCAATATCTTCTTCAGGAGTATCACGATGTAATTCTACAATTATATTAAGTAATCCTGCTACTAAAAATAATAAGGAAACTATTAAACTAAGATGAGAGGTTAAAACCTCTTTTCTTTTGGCATCTTCTTTTAATTCACTAATAGATTTATAATTTAATAAAACAAAATAAATATAAATAAAAAATGCAATAATTAAAACAGTTATATTAATTAACTTATACTTTTTTTGACTTTCTAAATTATTATTTATAATATAATCTTTCTCAAATTGGTCAGATACTAAAGCAGCCAAAGCTATAAATAAATAGATAACCCAAATCAAATCTTCTCGATTTATTCTCTGTAATTTAACGCCTATATTCATATTTTAATTATATGTCTTTAATTTTTAAATAATATTTAAAATTAAAAAGCTTCAATTCGCATTTTAGAAAATAAGCAATAAAAAAACGAGATATGCTAATCTTGAGTTAGATGGTTTGAAATCCCAATTCATAGGAAACCTTATATTTACTATGGTTTCTTTTATTTATTACAAAAATATGTTAGAAATTATGACATATTCAATAAGAGGAAGTGCTAGTTCTGAAGCAATTTATGGTAAGCCCGGAAATGCTGGTAGTGGAAATAGCGAAAACCTGCCGCCATTCAGCTTAAAGATTAATTAAGACCCTACTATTTATTGGTAGGGCCTTTTTCATCTATTGGCTTAAACAATTCTCTAATATCTAAACCAAGTGCATCAGCAATTCTGCCAAGGCTTATTATTGTAAATCCTCTTTGCATTTTCTTGCTTTCAATTTTTGCAATGTAATTCATTGTAATTCCCACTTTATCAGCAAGTTGTTGTTGAGTAAGTCCAGCTTCTTCACGTAGCCTTTTAATATTATATCTAATAATATCAAAGTAGTAGGTGTCTCTCTGCATCATTATCACCTTCCTACTTTTATTATGGAAAACGTCCATTAAAATACATGGACACAATGTCCAATAAATGATATAATTGATAATGAAAGGAGTATCGTTATGAAAGAAATGTTACAAAATCTTAAAAGCAGTTTTTACTTAAAAATGGTATCTTTATTGTTCATTCTTAAATTCTTATTCGACTTTTACTGGAGTATTAAATTAGATAGTATTGACCATTTATTAAGCGGTTTACTTAATAATTTTACATATTTCTTAATTTTATATGCTTTAGGAATGATAATGAAAGGGAAAGGAAATAAGAATTAATATGAAAAAAGTTTTAATTGCAATTATTTGTGGATTATTTTCTTTATCTATTACAGGATGTAGTTATAGTGAAGTTGTAGGAAATAAGAAAAATAATGATACCAATACTGGCGTTTCTAATAATCAAGAAGATACTAAAAAACCAAGCAAAGAAGAGACAAAAGGAATTGATGTTTCTATAGGACAAAATGTTCAATACGATGATAATTACAATATATCATTTATTGAAAATTCATTTAAGCAAAAAGTAGAGCCAAGTAACCCTGACAGTTATTACCATTATTTTGAACCTAAAGACACATCTAGCAATACATTTTTAGTATTAAAAACAGTAATTAAAAATCTTGGAGCAGAAACACTTGATGGAGAAAAGTTACCAAAAGCAAAGCTAATATATGATGGTAAGTATAAGTATGATGCTCAATTAATTACAGAAGAAGATGATGGCTCTGATTTAGACAGTTATAGTTGGTATATGGATATTGACCCATTAAAAACAAAGAAAATTTGGTATCTTGTTGAAGTTCCAAAAGAAGTTGAAACTAATACCCAAGCAACACTAGTTATGCAATATCAAATCAACGGCAAAACTTATAATGTAAAGATAAGATAAAATAAAATTGTCAAAGAACAATGAGGTTATTATAGATTTATTCTATAGTAGTCTCTTTTTTTACAGTTTTTCAAAGATGAAACCGAGTCGTTTCCGTACGTCCTCATTACACTGAGCATACAATCTGGCAAATTCGGTTATGCTAAAAATACCAAAGTCATTGCCTGCATAAATAATTATACGAGACATTGTTTGAGACTTGTAGTTTTTGGTATTATAAGTGCTAGAATAAACAATATTCGTTTTGAATCTATTATCCATAATAAAAACATTTTCATGAATAACAGAATAATATTTACGATGTTTTATTTTTACTTTTTTACAATCTTTATAAATACCGTCAATAAAATGATAAAAATATGAACATTTTGCTATTCAAAGTATTGACTTTATTAGCTTATTTGTGTAATATGGAATTATCTTGTTCATAATGTTTAGTGTTTGTGTATGAGCAAGAGTTTCTAATTTCATGAGAGTATACCTTACTCTCTTTTTTTTGTAAATTTTTTTAAAATTAGCAGTTATATATTGACAAGTGCTAAGCATAATATTATAATGGTATTAGCACTAGAGAAAAAGAAGTGCTAAGCGGTAAATAAAATAAATGGGGGTATAATAATGGGATTGGTGAATGGAGTGAATAATATGGATGAAAGGCAAAAAAGTATTCTAAAAGAAATAGTAGAATGCTACATTAAAGAAGCTAAGCCCATTGGTTCCAAACATTTATGTGAGAAATTTAAATGTTCAAGTGCAACCATAAGAAATGAAATGGCTTTTCTAGAAAAATTAGGATACTTAGAAAAGAACCATATATCTAGTGGCAGAATACCTAGTGAATTGGGTTATAAATATTATGTAGAACACTTAATGAAACCCAAAGAGCTAACTGGAGAAGATATGCTTAAATTGCAAACAATATTCTCTAATAAAGAATTACAAGTAAGTGATGCTATAACAAAATGTTTAGAAATAATAAGTGATATAACGAATTATACAAGTATATCTTTAGGAGAATACTGTGAAGAAAATGCTTTACAACAAATAAGTATTATCCCTTTAGATGAAAGAAGATTAGTAGCACTCGTTTGTACTGATAAAGGTATTGTCAAGAATAAGCAGTTTATGCTAGACCAAAATACGAATATAATGGAAGTAGTAAAAACAAGTGAATTAATTAATAAAATGCTTGTAGGAACTCCAATCACAGATATTTCAAAAAGATTAGAATATGAAATCAAGCCAATTATATCCCAACAAATAAAACAATATGAAACCGTTTATAATATTTTCTATAATGCATTTAATGATTTCCTAAAAAATAATCGAAATGTTCATGTAGTAGGCAAATCAAAAATGCTAGAACAACCAGAATATAATGATACAGATGAGTTAAAAAGATTAATTAATAAATTAGAAGATGAAGAACAAGTAAGAAAAATCGAAAAAAATGAAAATGACCATGATATAAGTATTTATATCGGTAGTGAATCTGATTTTGATGATAATGTTACAGTTATTAAAACAACTTATTCTGCATTAGGGGTTGAAGGCACAATTGCTATAATAGGTCCTAAGAGAATGGAATATGATAGAGTTGTAGGCATATTAAATATTTTAAATAAATGGTTAGAGGAAAAAGGTGAATAAATGGAAGAAGAGATGAAAAAAACTACAGAAGAGCCTGTTGTTAAAAAAGTAAAAGAAAAACGCAAAAAAATAGATAAAGAAAAAGATGAACTTTTAAAAGCTAATTTAGAATTAAAAGAAAAAGTTCTTCGTATAACCGCTGAAATGCAGAATATAAAAAGAAGAAGTGAAATAGAATTATCAAATGCCTGTAAGTATGAAGGATTTGATTTAATAGAAAAATTGCTTCCTATTGTAGATAATTTTGAAAGAGCATTAAATATTAAACAAGAAGGTATGGAAAAATATTTAGAAGGATTTACAATGATTTATAATAATCTGGTAGAAATATTAAAAAATACTGGTGTTGAAGAAATAAATGCTTATGGAGAAGAATTTAATCCAACAATTATGAATGCAGTACTTACAGAAAATAATAATGAAAAAGAAAATAATATTGTTTTAGAGGTTTTACAAAAAGGTTATATCTATCATGATAAACTGATTAGACCAGCGATGGTTAAAGTAAATGCTAAAACAGAATAATTACTCTTAAAATAAGAAAGGAAATGATAAATATGAGTAAAATTATAGGTATAGATTTAGGTACAACCAATAGTTGTGTAGCAGTATTAGAAGGAGGAGAACCAAAGGTTATTCCAAATGCTGAGGGTAATCGTACTACTCCATCAGTAGTTGCTTTTAAAGGTGATGAAGAAATGGTTGGGCAAATAGCTCGTAACCAAGCTGTAACAAATGCTAAAAATACAATTTCATCTATTAAAAGAAAAATGGGTACAAGTGAAAAAGTCGAAGCAAATGGTAAGAAATATACACCAGAAGAAATTAGTGCTAAGATTCTTGCTAAATTAAAGAAAGACGCTGAAAATTATTTAGGTGAAAAAGTTTCTAAAGCAGTTATTACTGTTCCAGCATACTTCAATGATGCTGAACGTCAAGCTACTAAAAATGCTGGTAAAATTGCTGGATTAGAAGTTGAAAGAATTATTAATGAACCAACAGCAGCAGCTCTAGCATATGGTCTTGATAAACAAGACAAATTACAAACTATTTTAGTTTATGACTTAGGTGGAGGAACATTCGATGTATCTATCCTTGAGTTAGGTGATGGTGTATTTGAAGTTAAATCTACTGCAGGCAATAACCGTTTGGGTGGAGATGACTTTGATGAACGTATCATGAACTATTTAGTAAGTGAATTTAAAAAAGAAAATGGTATTGACTTATCAAGTGATAGAATGGCAATGCAACGTATTAAAGATGCTGCTGAAAAAGCTAAAAAAGACTTATCAGGAATGACTAATGCATCAATTAGTTTACCATTCATAGCGCAAAATGATAATGGACCATTACATTTTGAAACAACACTATCAAAAGCTAAATTTGAAGATTTAAATAGAGACTTATTTGATAGTACTCTAGAACCAGTTCATAAAGCCTTAAAAGATGCTAAGTTAACTGCTAAAGATATAGATAAAGTAATCCTTGTTGGTGGTTCTACACGTATCCCATATATTCAAGAATTAGTTAAAAAAGAATTAGGACAAGAACCTAATAAGAGTGTTAATCCAGATGAAGTAGTTGCTATGGGTGCTGCTATTCAAGGTGGCGTTTTAACTGGAGAAGTAGAAGATATCGTATTACTAGATGTTACTCCATTATCTTTAGGACTAGAAACTTTAGGAAATGTAATGACTGTATTAATTCCTAGAAATACTACTATTCCAACAAGTAAGAGCCAAGTATTTAGTACAGCAGTAGATAATCAACCAGCAGTGGATATTCATGTATTACAAGGAGAAAGACCTATGGCCGCTGATAATAAGACTTTAGGAAACTTCCAACTTACAAATATTCCCCCAGCTCCAAGAGGAGTACCTCAAATTGAAGTTAAATTCGATATTGATGCCAATGGTATTGTTAATGTAACTGCAAAAGATTTAGGAACAAATAAAGAACAATCTATTACAATTACATCTTCTACCAACTTAAGTGATGAAGAAATAGACAAAATGATGAAAGAAGCAGAAGCAAATAAAGATGCTGATGAAAAGAGAAAAGTAGAAGCTGAAGTTCGAAATGAAGCTGACAGTATGATATTTGCTACTAAAAAAGCTATTAAAGATTTAGGCGAAAAAGTAGAAGAAAACGATAAAAAAGAAGCAGAAAATAAAATAGAAGAATTAGAATCTGCTTTAAAAGGAAATGATATTGATGATATCAAAAAGAAAACAGAAGCTTTAAATGAAGTTGCTATGAAACTTGCTTCTAAAGTATATGAACAAGCTGCAAAAACTAATCAAAATACTGAAAATAATGAAGCTGAATCTAACAAAAAAGATGATGATGTAGAAGAAGCTAATTATGAAGAAAAATAAGTTCTAGGAAACTAGAACTTTCTTTAGAGAAAGGATATTTATGGCAAAAAGAGAAGAATATAAAGAAGAATTAAAATGGAATGTCAAAGATTTATTTGCAAGTACTAATGACTATGAGAATGCTTTTAAAGACTTAGAAAGTAAAATAGAGAAATATAAAGAATATGAAGGAACTTTATTAAAAAATAGTAACAGCTTATATAATTTCTTAATATTTGATAATGAATTTAGTAAACAATTAGAACGTTGTTATATATATGCTCATATTCAAAATGACCAAGATACTATGAATACTACTTATCAAACGATGTATGGAAAAGTATCTAATTTATATGAAAAATATACTTTAGCAAGTTCATATATAATTCCAGAATTATTAAAAAGTGATTATGATTTAATAGAAAAATATATAAAAGAAAATCCTAAATTACAAGAATTTGCTAGAAGCCTAAAAGAAATATATCGTCATAAAAAATATACATTAAGTGATAAAGAAGAAAAACTTCTTGCAGGTATTTCAGGTATATTTAATACACCCGATGATGTATATTCTCTATTAACAGATGCCGATATGCGTTTTGGAGTCATTAAGAATGAAGAAGGAAAAGAGATTACTTTAGATGAAAAAAGTTATCGTAAATTAATAGAAAGTAGTAACCGTGAAGTTAGAAAAAACACTTTTGAAAAACTTTTTACTACCTATGGCAACTTTAAAAACACATATGCTGGTCTTCTAGCAGGTGAAGTAAAAAATCATAATCGTGTGGCTTCTGTAAGAGGATATTCTAGTGCCTTAGCTGCTTCATTATATAGAAATGAAATACCTACAGAGATTTATGATAGACTAATAAAAAATGTTAAAAAAAATATAGAGCCATTATCTAATTATTGGGTTTTAAAAAGAAAGTGTTTAGGAGTAGAAGAATTGCATATATATGATACCTATGCATCTATTACAAAGTCTTCTAATAAAATATATTCTAAAGAAGAAGCAGAAGATTTACTAGTAACTTCTTTAAATGTTTTAGGAAATACATATATAGAAGATTTAAAAAAAGCATTTAAAGAACGCTGGATAGATTTTGCTCCTAATGAAGGTAAAAGAAATGGAGCATATTGTACAGCCTGCTATTTAGTTCATCCTTATGTTTTATTAAGTTTTGATGGAACTCTAAATAGTGTTTCTACACTAGCACATGAATTAGGCCATGCAATGCATTATTACTATGCAATAAATAATCAAGCTTATCAAGATTATGGTTATTCTATCTTTGTAGCAGAAGTAGCTAGTCAAGTAAATCAAATCTTATTAAGTAAATATTTAATAGCAAATACTAGTGATATTGAAGAAAAGAAATATTTAATTGATGATTTAATTAAAGACTTTAAAGCTACCATATATCGTCAAACTATGTTTGCAGACTTTGAAAAAAGAATGCATGAAAGTGAAGCGAAGGGAGAAGTTTTAACTCATGAAGTATTATGTGATTTATATTATGAGTTAAATAAAGAGTATCAAGGAGATAACTTAGTTATAGATGATATTATTCGTTATGAATGGGAAAGAATACCTCATTTCTATATGAACTTTTATGTGTATCAATATGCGACAGCATACGCTGCAGCTATTAAAATTGCCATGGATATTTTACATAAAAAAGAAAAAGCTTTAGATAAATATTTAGACTTCTTAAAATTAGGATGTACTATTGATCCTATAGCATCCTTAAAAGTAGCTGGCGTCGATATGAATAATGATGAAGTACTAAATGATGCCTTTACATATTTTAAAGATTTAGTTGAAGAATTAACAAATTTATATAAAGAAGGTGAAAAGAATGAATAAGAAAGATTATTATGAGGTTCTAGGTGTATCAAAAACTGCTACTGACGAAGAAATAAAAAGAGCCTTTCGCAAACTTGCAAAAACTTATCATCCTGATAATAAACAAACAGGAGATGAAGCCAAGTTTAAAGAACTAGGAGAAGCTTATGCTATTTTATCAGACCCTCAAAAAAGAAAACAATATGACCAATTTGGCCATCAAGCTTTCCAAAATGGTGGAGCTGGTTATAATGGCTTTAGTGCCGAAGATATAGATTTAAATGACATCTTACGTGATTTATTTGGTGGTGCTAGTTTCTCTGGCTTTCATGATTTTAATTTTGGAGGAAATCGTAGCACAAGTGGCAAGAGACCTAGAAAAGGGGAAGATAGCCTAGTTCGTGTTAATTTAACTTTCCTAGAAGCTATAAATGGCTGTAAAAAGACAATATTTCTTGATTTAAATGAAAAATGTTCAAAATGTAATGGAGTTGGTGGCTTTCATGAAAAGACTTGCTCTACTTGTGGTGGTTCTGGTCGTGTAATAAGTGAACAACATTCATTATTTGGCATTTTCCAAACAGAAACTACTTGTAGTGAATGTGGAGGAACAGGACATACTTATCAAGAAAAATGTAGTGAATGTAATGGCCGTGGAAATATTCGCAAGAAAAAAGAGATAGAAGTAACTATTCCCGAAGGCGTTGATACTGGCTATCAATTGCGTATAAGTGGTAAAGGTTCTGCAGGAGCAAATGGTGGGCCTAATGGCGATATTTATTTAGAATTTAAAGTTGCAGAACATCCTTTATTTGTTCGTGATGGAGAAGACATCTATTTAAATGTTCCGCTTACTATAACAGAAGCCATCCTAGGAACAAAAAAAGAAATTCCAACTTTAACGGGAAATGTAATTCTAGAAGTAAAATCTGGTACTCAATCAGGAGATAAAGTTAAATTAAAAGGTAAAGGAGTTAAGAAAGTTAATTTTATTGGTAGAGGTAATATGTATGTAATTTATCAAGTAATAACTCCAACAAAATTAACAATGGATCAAAAGAAATTAATTAAAGAACTTGCTAATACCAATTTAAGTGATAGTGAAGAATTTAAAAAATTTAATAAATATGTTTAAAAAGTATCAAATTGATGCTTTTTTTAAATTTTTAAGAATTGAAAATTGACAATTAGAGGAATAACCGATATACTTAAAAAAAGGGGAAGATTAATATGGGAATTATCTATAAAAGGAGTTTAACTTTTTTAGGATTTTTAATAGCAATCTGCTTATCAATAGGAGTTTTATATTTCTTTTATGATCGTGTTATAAAAGAAGAAACAATTGTCTTAGTAGATGGTAATTTATCGGCTAATTTTATTGAAGGAAATGAAATAAATAGTGATGGTATATATCATTTTTCTGTTACAAATAATAGTGATAAAACTCTCTATTATGATATTATAATAGACAATTTAAAAGGCTATGAAGAAGATATCATCTATTCTTTAACAAGTGATACAGGTATTAAATATCAAGATATTACTTTAGAACAAGATAAACTTATTTTAGGAGAACACTTAGAAATTGAAGGGAATGCCACTATAAATTTTACTTTACAAATAAAAAACAATAGTGCAACTACCATTCGTTTAAATATCAAAACAAATAGTGATACTGAAGAATATTTTAATGCTACAATCTTAAAAAATAATACGGTTAAGAAAAAGCCAATAACAACAGTTGCAAGAGAGTTATCTAATACCAATGAAGGCTTAATAGAAGATGTAGATGATGATGGTTCAACGTATTATTTTCGAGGTAAAGTGTCTAATAACTATGTAGCATTCGCCGGCTTTTCATGGCGTATAGTAAGAATTAATGGTGATGGTACAGTAAGATTAATACTAGACACTCTAGCAAGTACTTTATCAAATTATCATAATAGCAATGAAGGTTATGAAGACTTAGAAAATAATACTATTTCTACTTTTTTAACAACATTTTATGATAATAATTTAAAGAGTTATGAAGCTTACATAGCAAATGCAAAATATTGTAAAGATGGATTATCCAACAACGGTAAAACGGAAAAGATATATAATGCTTATTCTAGAATTGTGACAGATATGAACCCAACATTTAACTGTTTAGGAGATAAATACAGTTCTAAAATTGGCTTAATTACTGCAGATGAAGTAATCTATGCTGGTGGCTTAACAACCAGTGAAAATAAAGATTATTATTTATATAATAGTGCTATAGAAAATAATTGGTGGACTTCTAATATAGCAAAATTTTCTAGTCAAGGTTTTTATCCTTTTGCGATAGATACAAATGGCAAAGTAGTAAGTGATATAAATGGAACATTATATCGTGGCTTAAGACCAGTCATAAATATTAATAAAAAAACGGTAGTAACGGGAACTGGTACTATAACAGACCCTTATGTTATATCATAGTGTCAACAAATTATAAAATAAATGTAAATTGTTTAATATATCTTTTCTCTTCGTTTAATTTTTGGTAAAATAAAGGTGTGGTGAAATAATATGCAAGTATTTAAAGATATGATTTTATTTATTAAGACTTTAACTTTCGTAGATATTATCTTTTTCTTTGCAGTT
Organism: uncultured Bacilli bacterium; assembly: GCA_934099115.1. GTDB lineage: Bacteria > Bacillota_I > Bacilli_A > RF39 > UBA660 > Caccenecus. The sequence goes on along the minus strand of CAKOPK010000007.1, from coordinate 41,134 downwards.
TTAGCTCTAATGCTATTAGTAATAACTTTAATTTATTTTATTAAAGAAAATAGTGAAGAAGAAGACGATAATAATATTGATATTATGCCTAAAAAAAAAGATGAAATAGATGATTTAAAAGCAATTACAGAGGCTCTAGAAAACGCAGAACCTAATGCTATAAATTTAAATAAATATGAAGAAGAACAAGAAGAAAAAGCAATTATTAGTTATGATGAATTAATTAAAAGAAAGAACGATTTTGCACTTAATTATTCTGAAGAAGAAAATATTGATGAAGATTTAACAATTAAAAAAGTTGATTTAAATCATTTATTAAATACTGATGTAGTAGTAAAACCAGAATTAAATGTATCAGTAATATCATATGAAAAAGAAGAAGCTTTTTTAGAAGCTTTAAAAAAATTACAAAAAACTTTAAATTAGGGGTATGGGGGGTTATTATGAAGTTTAATATTATTACTTTAGGATGTAAAGTAAATACTTATGAAAGTGAGTATATGCTTGAAAGTTTAAAAAAAGCAGGATTTATCTATAACGAAGAAAAACCTAATATTATTATTGTAAATACTTGTAGTGTTACGAATATGGCGGACCATAAATCATTAAAATTAGTTCGCAAATCCAGAAGAGAAAATCCCAATGCTATTCTAGTAGTATGTGGATGTTCTACCCAAAATGATATAAGTAAATACCAAGATTTAAATATCCAAATATTGATAGGTAATAGGGGTAAAAGTAATATTGTAGCACTTATAAACAACTATTTAGAAAACAAAGAAATATATAATTATATAACAAATAATCGGGAGTTAGATTTTGAAGATATGAGAGTTAAAAAATTTACAACTCATACTAGAGCTTTTATCAAAATCCAAGACGGATGCAATAATTTTTGTTCTTACTGTATTATTCCTTATACAAGAGGTAATATTCGCAGTAAAAACTTTAATGAAGTATTAGAAGAGGCTCGTATATTAACAGAAAATGGTCATAAAGAAATAGTTTTAACTGGTATTCATACAGGTTCTTATCAAGATAGTGGGCATGATTTAAGTGATTTAATCACAGCCTTAGCAAATATTGAAAAATTAGAGCGTATACGTTTATCTAGTATTGAAATTACAGAACTAGATGATAAATTCTTAAATACTCTAGCAACTACAAAAAAACTTGCCAATCACTTACATATACCTCTTCAAAGTGGAAGTGATGCTATTTTAAAAAGAATGAATCGTAAATATGATTTAGCTTATTATCATAATAAAATAAATAAGATTAGAGAAATTAGACCTGATATATCTATTACAACTGATTGTATTGTAGGTCATCCCTATGAAACAGATAATGACTTTAAAGAATACTTAGACTTTTGTAAATCTATAGAATTTAGTAAAATGCATGTTTTTCCATATTCTTTAAGAAATGGTACAGCAGCTAGTTTTATGCCCCAAGTAGAAAATACTGTAAAAAAAGAACGAGCAAAAGTTTTAGGAAACCTATCCAAAGAATTAGAGGATGCTTATATGTCTAAATTTATTGGTAAAGATGTAAATGTCTTAACAGAAGAATATTCATCTTGCTATACAATTGGTCACACGTCTAATTATTTAAAAGTAGCAATTCCAAAAGAAGTATTACTAAATAATAATTATACAGTACATATTGAAGCTTTAAAAGGAGATTTATTAATTGGGAATATTGTTACCTGTAATGAAGAAGTAACAATATAAATAAGAGGTGTTAAAAATGAAAAAAGAACTATTTGATTGGGAAAACGACCCTGAATTAACTTCAAAAACAAATATAATTGATTTGCCTAAATCAGAAGATTATAAAGCTCAAAAAGCTTTTGAAGCTTTAGAAAAAGGATATCATTATACTCCAAGTGGCAGCCTTGAAAAAGAAATAGAATTAAAGTCAGAAGAACCAGAATATGACGCAACAAAAACATATATTGATGAAAAAGGCAGAACTTATCATCTAAGTTATGAAGGCTATCGTGTCTATTTTGATGATAATGGCCTATATTCTATTTGTTGTGATGCCCATGGAGAAAATGAAGAAGAATTTTTTGTATATAAACAAAAAAAGTATGTATATTTAAATAGTGAACATACTTTAATAAAAAACGATGCAGGAGATGTTTTTGAACTAGACCCTATAACAAAAGAATTTGTATATAAACCTAACGTTATATCATTCCCTGGTCCCAAAAGATAAGAGGTAGTTTATGAATTATATCCGCGGTAAAATACGAAATATAATCTATCAAAACAAAGATAATGGCTACGTAGTAGCTGTTTTTCGTGTTAAAGAAACAAATGATAAAGCAATGAGTGAATATGTTAATAAAACGGTTACTATTACAGGTTCTTTTTTAGATATTAATACTGAAGAAGTATTTACTCTTTATGGTTCATCTCTAAAACATGAAAGATTTGGTTTTCAATATAAAGTAGATTCTTATGAAAAAGAAGAATTAACCAGTGAAGATGCAGTAATTCAATTTTTAAGTAGTTCTCTAATCAAAGGCTGTGGTGAAAAAACAGCACAAAAAATAGTAAATATTCTTGGACTAAATGCCCTAGAGAAAATCAAAAAAGATGAACGCATCTTAATAGATGTTATTGGTCTTACAGAAGAAAAAGCAAATACTATCCGTAATTCTATTCTTGCTTATTCCGATGCTGATGATGCTTTATTAAAATTAAAAGAATTAGGTTTTTCTATCCCAGAAGCGACTAAAATATATAAAAAGTTTCAAGAAACAACCAAATATATTTTAGAATCCAACTTATATTTATTAACAGAACTAATTGATTTTGATAAAGTAGATTTTATATATAAAAAATCTCATAAAGAGTATGATGAAATACGAATAAAAGCTTGTATTTTAGAAGCATTAAAAAGATTAAGTATGCATACGGGAGATACTTATTCTTATAAAGAAGAAATTATAGATACACTAAAAAGAGTATTTAGTCTAGATATTGATGACATAATATGGGAAGAAGCAATTTATTCTCTAGAAGAAGAAAATAAAATCATAGTAGAAAATAATTTCTATTATTTAAGAGAGTTTTATGAAGCTGAAGAAGATGTCGCTGAGAATTTATATGATATATCTGAAAATAATAAAACCCCAATTTATAACTTTAATGAAGAAATAAGTCTATTAGAAGAAGAAAGAGGAGTATCTTATAATGAAGACCAAAAAAGAGCCATTAAAGAAGCATTAGAAAATAAAGTTACAATTATATCAGGAGGCCCAGGAACAGGAAAGACAACAATTATTAATGCAATTGTAAAGTTATATATTAAAATGCATAAATATAGTCCTATGGAAGCTTTAGCTCATATTGCACTTTTAGCACCCACAGGAAGAGCAAGTAAAAAGATGTCTTCTTCAACAGGAATGCCTGCTATGACAATTCATAGATACTTAAAATGGAATAAAGATACTAATAACTTTGGAATTAATGAATTTCATAAATCAATGGAAGACTTAATAATCGTAGATGAAATGAGTATGATTGATATCCATTTATTTGATGCTTTATTAAAAGGAATTAGAAAAAACGTTCAATTAATCATGGTAGGAGATGTTTTTCAACTTCCTAGTGTAGGAGCAGGCCTTGTTTTAAATGATTTAATAGAAAGTGATTTATTTCCTTTTTGTCCTTTAGAACAAATCTATCGTCAAAGTGCTAATTCATATATTCCATATTTAGCTTTAGAAATCAAAAATAAAGAGCTAAGTGAAGATTTTATTACTCAAAAAGATGATTATAATTTTTTAGAAGTAGATAGTAAATATATAAAGGATATGATTAAAAAAATATGTCTTATGAGTAAAGAAAAAGGCTTAAATGAAAATGATATCCAAATATTAGCACCCATGTATAAAGGTGAAAATGGTATTGATAATTTAAATATTGAATTACAAAGTTTATTTAATCCTAGCAGTACAGAAAAAGAAGAAATAAGAATAGGAGAAATTACTTATCGAGAAAATGATAAAGTATTACAATTGCAAAATAATCCTGATTGTAATGTTTTTAATGGCGATATAGGTTTTATAAGAAAAATAGAGAAAAAAGGCAAAAAAGATACGATTATAATTGATTTTGAAGGAAATAGAGTAGAATATACCAAAGAAGATATGTTTCAAGTAAAACATGCATATGCCATTACTATTCATAAAAGCCAAGGTAGTGAATTTTCTCATGTTATTTTGCCTATTTCTAAAGGATATTATAAAATGTTATATAATAAATTAATTTATACAGGAGTATCACGAGCTAAAAAAAGCTTAATTCTAATTGGAGAAGCTAAAAGCTTTATGATGGCTGTTCATAATGATTATTCCAGCTCTAGAAAAACAACTCTAAAAGATAAATTATTACATAAATTTTATCATTCTGAACATACTATAAACGAATGAAATGGATGGTGAATAAAAATGAAAAAAATGATGGCAGGAAGTATGGCCGCTTTCTTAGTAGGAGCTGGTATGATGACTATTGCTTTAAAAAATAAAAAAACAAAGAATAAAGCTGTTCAGTTAGTAAATAATGCGATGGATGTTGCAAATAATAAATTAAGCCAAATGAAATAGAGGATTCTCTATTTTTTTCATATAATAAAACGGAGGAAACAATATGTATAATACATATATATTTGAAAACGAATTAAATGAATATATAAATAATAAGCATCTAGAATATCAAGAATTAATAAAAAAAGAAAACTTAAACGTAAATAGTTTCAATGCTACCTATGAAATATCCGAATATCAAGGAATATATAGTATTCATATAATATTCTTGTATTTTACAGGAGGAGCCCATAATATAAGAGAAGATAAAATATTTTATTATAATTCTTATACTAAAAAATGGCTTACTCTTGATGATATGATAAAAGATAAAGATACTTTTTATACTAATGTTTATAATCTTTCTTTAAAAGAGTTAGAGAATCAAAAAGAAGTTCTTTTTGATGATTACAAAAACAATCTTTCTAAAGAAGCATTCCAATATATTATGTTTTCTAATGATACAGTAAAAGTGATTTTTCCACCCTATACAGTAGGGCCTTGGAGCAGTGGTGAAATAGATATTTTAATACCAATAAAATATTTATCTAATAATTTACTTATCTAAAAAGGTATGCTAAAATAAAACTGTTCACTCGTTAGAAAGGTAATAATGATTTTAGAAAATAATAATCTAATAAAAATAACCGGAGGAAACGCAATAAGAGTTTTAAAACAAAAAATAAGCTTTATTATTCGGTATATTCATATTCAATACTTAATGCATATTTTATTTGAATAAAAGAAAAGACTAAATAATATGTCTCTTTAATTGTGTGCATATCATTTAGTCTTTTAAAATAGCATAATTTTCATCAATACTTCTTTTTAAATGGTCAACAGTTTTTTTACAATAATCTGGTAAAAGATGTAAATGAAAATGTTTAACTTTTTGAGTATCACCATAATTTACTAATAGAGTAATACCGGTACTACCTAATTTTTCCATAAACTTAGGAGCTAAATCATTAGCAACATTCATAATATGATTTCTGATTTCTAAATCTAAACTTAAGAAATCAGTATAATGTTTTTTAGGAATAACTAAAGCATGACCATCTACAACTGGATTAACATCCATAATAACTTTTACATAATCATCTTCATAAATTGTCTTACTAGGTATTAAATTATTAGCTATTTTACAAAAAATACAATCTTGATTGTCCATTTTAAATTCACCTCATATTATTTATTATATCATTAATTTATAGATTTATATAGAAAAAGAAAATAAAAAGTGTACTTTTGTCATACGTTTGCATAGATTAAAATAGAGGAGGAATAAAAGTGGCAAGTTATAAAGAGATAGTGACAAAGGCAGTTGTAGGAAAAGCCAAAAAAAATAGTGTTTCGAAATTTGTTGTTCGCCCTGAAGAAACTCCAGATACTATTTTAGGTTGTTGGGTTATTAATCATTCCTTTAGTGGAAGTAATCAAAATGGGGTAATTGTAGTCCGTGGTTCATTTGATGTAAATGTCTGGTATTCATATCAAAATGATACAAAAACCGCAGTAACTACTAAGAAATTTCAATATGAAGAAAAAATGAATATTCGTCTGAGGGATGGACATAAATTAGACAGTTCTTCAGAGATTATAGTTCGCAGTTTAAATCAGCCAACTGTGACGGATGTTCAAATAGAGGGAAATAATGTTCATTTATCTATTGAAAAAGAATTGGGCATTGAAGTAGTCGGAAATACTATGATTAAAGTAACAGTAGAGGATGACCCAGATGATTATGACATCATCGATGATGTAGATGATTCTAGTGTTGAAGAAATAGATTCTGTCACGGAAGATTATTTAGAATAAAATTAACCAGTGTCAACCAAAAAAGGTTGACAAGTGTATTGTGGCTATGATAAAATGAAGTAACAAAGGAGGCAAACAATTATGGCAGTTAAATTAAGATTAAAGAGAATGGGTTCTAAACAAAAACCTTTTTATCGTATTGTAGCCGCTGATGCTAGAAGTCCAAGAGATGGAAGATTTATTGAAACAGTTGGTACTTATAATCCAATTAAAAAACCAGCAGAAATCTCTGTAAATGAAGAATTAGCATTAAAATGGTTAAATAATGGAGCTCAACCTACAGACACTGTACGTTCTATTTTATCAAAACAAGGTGTTATGGCTAAATATGCAGAATCTAAAAAAGTAGGTAAGTAATATGAATATTACAGAATTTGTAACTTATTTAATTACGAATATCGTAAAAAATCCTGATATGGTAAAAGTAAGTTGTTTTAATGACGAAGATAATTCTACAACAGTAGAAGTATTAGTTGCAAATGAAGATATGGGTGCAGTGATTGGTAAACAAGGCAAAAATGTAAAAGCAATAAGAACCATGACAGAAGCTTATGCTTACTTACACGATATCAAGAGAATAAAAGTCAATATTGATTCATTCTAAGAGCAGTTATGCTCTTTTTTCTATTTGTAAATAAAGCGTAAAAAAATAAAAACATATCTTCTTTTTTATTTCACTTAAAATTATAATATTAATGTACTAATTTATTTGACTATTTGAAAAATAGATAGTATACTCTTTAATAGAAAGTAGGAAAAAATGAAAACAAGAGTTATTAGTGCAATTGTAATGCTAATAATTGTAGCACCTCTTATATATTTTGGAGGAAGTGCCTTTCGGATTGGTGTAACAGTTGTAAGTTTATTAGGCATGAAAGAAATATTAGCCTTAAAAAAAAGTCATCAAAGGATTCCTATATTTGTTCAATTTATAAGTTTTATTACTTTATCATTACTAGTTTTATCAGAATTTGATGGATATTCAATATTATTTGGTGTAACTTATAAAGGAATAGCAATTATGTTATTATCATTATTAGGATTAAGTCTGTTATATAAAGATGATCGTTATACAGCGACAGATGCTTTAGTATTAATAGGTTCTATTTTATTATTAGGTACAGCTTTTAATACAATTATTTTAGTAAGAGAATTAGATTTATATCTATTCTGTAGTTTAATTCTTATCTTTATCTTAACAGATACTTTTGCTTATCTAGGTGGAAGAGCATTTGGAAAACATAAATTAATACCTCACGTAAGTCCTAATAAGACAATAGAGGGAAGTATTATAGGTACAGTTGTAGGAACAATTGGTGTAAGTATATTTTATCATTATTTAGTAAGTCCTATAACATTCAGTATTGTATTTGGAATTCTTTTATTATCCATTATCGGTCAAATAGGAGATTTAATTTTTAGTAAAATTAAAAGAGAGAATGATATTAAAGATTTTAGTAATTTAATACCAGGTCATGGTGGTATATTGGATAGATTAGATAGCACGATTGCCATTATGTTAGGATTTTTAATATTTTATAGTTTATTTTAAGGGAGGGATGATTATGTGGATTTTAACATTACTATTACTAATATTAATACTTGGAATTATAATTTTAGTTCATGAGTTTGGCCATTTTATATGTGCTAAAAAAGCAGGAGTTCATATATATGAATTTTCTATAGGCATGGGGCCATTATTAAAAACATTTAAAGGAAAAGATGGGATTGCCTATAATTTAAGAGCATTTCCAATTGGTGGTTTTGTCTCTATGGCTGGCGAAGTTTATGAAGATGATGATACTAAAAAAATACCAAAAGATAAATTTATGTGTAATAAAAAATGGTGGCAAAGAATTATTATCTTGGGAGCAGGTGTATTTAACAACTTTTTACTTGCACTTATTATATTATTTGTTATGGCTCTTATCTGGGGTGCACCAAGTTTAACTCCGAAAGTAGCAGAAGTAGTAGAAGGCTATCCAATTGCTAGTTCTGGAATACAAAAGGGAGATGTTATCTTAAGTGTTAACAATCATAAAATATCTACATGGGACCAAGCTCAAATTCGTTTAGTTATGAAAAGCGATAATAACGAATATTTATTAAAGGTTAGACATGAAGATGGAAGTACTGGCGAATATAAAGTAAAGCCAGCGATTACTAAGAATGAAAATGGAGAAGAACAAAAGGTATTTGGTCTAAGAATAGAACAGACAACTTCTAAAGGCTTCTTAGCAAGTATTAAATATAGTTTTGCTAAATTTAATAGTTTAATTAATACTATGTGGCTTACAGTTGTAAATTTATTTACAGGCAAAATATCGGTTTCTAGTTTGTCTGGACCTGTTGGCATATACCATGTAGTTGGAGAATCTATGAAAGTAGGAATAGAGCAAATTATTTATTTAATAGCTTTCTTAAGCATCAATGTTGGTTTAATTAATATCTTACCAATTCCTGCTTTCGACGGTGGAAGAATTTTCTTCTTAATTATTGAGAAAATAAAAGGAAGTCCAATCAATTCAAAATTTGAAAATTGGTGTCATACAATCTTCTTCTTTTTACTAATAGCATTAATGTTATATATAACAGTATTTGATATTATAAGGTTTGCGTAATGCAGACTTTTTTCTTTATAAATAACTAAAAGTTTGATAAAATAGAAGTAAGTTCCGATAGTTTAGCTGGATAAAATGCTAGCCTCCGACGCTAGAGACCGTGAGTTCAAATCTCACTCGGAACACCATTGACAAATTTGTTCGAATTATTCGAATTTTAAATACATTTTCAGTCTGAGATATGACTGATTTTTATATAAGATTAATGATTCATTAAGTTCTTATGTATCTAAAAAATTTGTAAAATTTAAAACTCCGAAAGATTATATTAAAAAATAATAACATTTTAATAATATCCTTTTACAATTTTATACACTATAAAGTAATTTGATGTGTCTATTTTTTTGTTTAGTAGTATAATCTAATTAAAGATAGAGGTGGTATTATGATAAGAATATTTGATATAAAAAAACATAATAATAATTTGATTTCTGATGATTTAGAAAAGCTTAATAAATATAATTCTATTTCTGTATTACCAAGGGAAGAAATATTTAGTGAGTACAAAACAACAGTTACTGGACTTAACAGAAATAAAGCATCTGAAAGATTAAAACGTGATGGTAAAAATATTGTTATTCGAGATGATGAAAAGAGTGTATTATATTTTATATTAAATTCATTTAAAGATGAATTTATCATTATTTTATTGATACTTGCTGTTATTAATTTCTGTTTAGGTGATCATTTAGGTTCGGTTATTATTGCAGCTATTGCTATTATTAGTGCTTTACTTCGTTTTTTTCAAGAACACTCTGTGTATAAGTTTAATAGGAAATTGAGACAAAGTATATATTCTACTGTTTGTGTGATTAGAAGTGGTAAAGAAGTTGAGATAAAGGTAGAAGATGTAATTGTTGGTGATGTTGTAAAATTGAATGCAGGTACAATTATTCCAGCAGATTTAAGAATTGTAGAAAGTAAAGATTTGTTTATTAATCAATCTGTTTTTACAGGTGAGAGTGCTCCTATAGAGAAATTAAGTGAAGATAGTGGTGATAGTAAAGAGATATTTAATATTAATAATATTTGTTTAATGGGTTGTTCAGTTATTAGTGGTAATGGTACTGGAGTGGTGATTGATACTGGTTTTAATACTTATTTAGGTGAAATGGGTAGAGAAATTCATGAGAAAAAAGAAGTTACGAACTTTGATAAAGGTATAAAAGATATATCTAATTTATTAATCAAGTATATGATTGTTGTATGTATTGTTGTTATTATTATTGATGGCTTTATTAAAAATAATTTTGCTGAAGCTTTACTTTTTGCTTTATCTGTTGCGGTTGGAATTACTCCAAGTATGCTTCCAATGATAGTAAATGTTAATTTGACTAAAGGTAGTAGAAATCTTGCTTCTAAAAAGACGCTTGTTAAGAAAGTGGAATCTATTCAAAATTTAGGAGCTATTGATATATTGTGTACTGATAAAACTGGTACTTTAACAGAGAATAAAATTATTCTTCAGAAATATATTGATGTTAATGGTAATGAAAATATTGATATTTTAGATTATGCCTTTTTAAATAGTTATTATAGTACTGGTATTAAAAACTTAGTAGATAGAGCGGTTATTTCTTATGGTAAGGAACATAAGCTTTATGATATTTTAAGTAAATATAAAAAGATAGATGAGATACCTTTTGATTATACACGTAAGAAAGTAAGTGTTATTGTTCAGAAAGATGATCATTATAGAATGATTACTAAGGGTGCATTGGAGGAAATAATTAATATTTGTGATAGAGTGCAGATTAATGGTAAAATTTCTAAAATTAATGATTCTATCATTAAAAAGGTACAAAGTAAAGCAACTGAGTTAGCTAGTGATGGAATGCAGGTTATTGCTTTAGCTTATAGAAATGAATATCCTGGAAGTAAGAAATTTGATTCTAGTTATGAAAAAAATATGATATTTGTTGGTTTTGTTGGATTTTTGGATCCCGCTAAGAAAGATGTAAAAAATACTTTGAAGAAGTTGTACCGTGTTGGTGTTAAGACAAAAATATTAACTGGTGATAATCCTTTTACTACTAAAAATATTTGTAATATGGTTGGTCTTAATGGTAATGATATATTACTTGGTAGTGATATTGATAAGATGAGTGATGATGAGTTAGCTTTGAAAATAGAAGATATTGATGTTTTTGCTAGAATGAATCCTTTACAAAAAGAAAGAATTGTTCGCTTATATAAGACAAATGGGCATGTTGTTGGATATATGGGTGATGGTGTGAATGATGCTCCTTCACTTACTAAAGCTGATGTTGGTATTTCGGTTAATTCTGCTACTTCGATTGCTAAAGAAGCAAGTGATATAATTTTGTTGGAACAAAGTTTGAAAGTTATTTATGATGGTGTAATAGAAGGAAGAAAAGTTTATGGTAATATTATTAAATATATGAAGATGGCTATGAGTGCTGACTTTGGTGATGTATTTAGTATTATGATTGCTAGTATCTTTTTACCATTTTTGCCATTATTACCAATTCAAATGTTGATACAAGATTTTATATATGATATATCTCAAATTGGTATTCCATATGATAATGTTGATGATGAGTTCCTACTTCATCCTAAGAAATGGGATACTAAAGGAATATCTAAATTTATGAAGGTAATGGGAATTACAAGTTCATTTATTGATGTATTATCATTTATTATATTCTGGTATGTTTTTGGTTATAATGGTGTAGCAAAACAAGATTATTTTCAAACTGCTTGGTTTGTTACATGTTTAGTTACTGAATTAATGATTATTTATAATGTAAGAACTGCTAAAAAACCATTTATAGAATCTATGGCAAGTAAAAAATTAAACTTACTAACTATATTTTCTATTGGATTAACTATAATTTGTCCTATTATCTTATCTAATGTTGCAAGTTTTCATTTTGTTGTTTTGCCAATTAAATATTATTTATATTTAATCGGATTAGTAATTTTATACTTTTTAATAGTAACTTTTGTTAAAAAAATATACATAAAACGTAATGGTGAATGGTTGTAAAATTTATTAAAACTACTTAAATGTAGTTTTTTTGTGTAAAACTATATTTTTGGTAAAATGTATATAGAATAATGCCTGCTAAGATGCACCAAATAGTTTTTACAAAAAAGGAAATAGAAGAAGAATCTGGTGTATCAAGAAATACTGTGTCTACTTTAATAGACCAATTAATAGAATTAGAAATACTTGTTCCTGATTCAACATATGCAAAACTAGGATATCGATATAAAGAAATATATGATGTTTTTGTTGGAAAAAATACTATATAATGTAATTAGTTAGTAAGTTATTGTTTACTATCATCTTTTAGCTTAGGAGTTGTTAGACCTGCTCCTTACTGACACCAATAAGTATATAATCTGGTAAACATCCAGTTTAAATAAAAACAATTTAAATAAATATCAAATTAGTTCTGTACATTTAAACAAATGTATGCTATGATGTAAATGGTGATAAAAATGTACAATTATATAATAGGAACTATTACTTTACAAGAGAATAACTATATTGTAGTAGAAACAAATGGAATAGGCTATACCATTTTTGTTTCTAATCCTTTTAGTTTTGAACTTGAAACAACAACAAAAGTATATGTGTATAATCAAATTAAAGAAGACGAATACAGCTTATATGGCTTTAAAAATATCGAAGAAAGAAATCTCTTTTTAAAGCTTATTAATGTAAAGGGTTTAGGACCTAAAATGGCTATGCCAATGCTTGCTACTGGTAGTATCGCTGGAATTATGGATGCAATTGAAAGAGAAAATATTTTATATTTAACAAAGTTTCCTAAAATTGGAGAGAAATTAGCAAGACAAATTATTTTAGATTTAAAAGGTAAATTAGCTCCAAAAGGAGAAGATGTTATTGGAGGCACATTTGATGAACTTGTTAGTGTTCTTGAAAGCTTAGGATATAAAGGAAGCGAAATTAAGAAAGTATTGCCAAAGGTAAATGCTTCACTAGATATTGAAAATCAAGTAAAAGAAGCATTAAAATTAATGCTTAAATAAAAATGACTATAGGAATAGTTTTTAAGTTTTAAAGATATTATGATAACCAATTCTTTAAAAGATGGCGTAAAAGAATTTTTTGATTATTTAAATAGCTTAAATTAAAAAGTTATAATAATAACTGCTCGTAATAACAATCATTGTAAAGAAGCTTATCAAATAACTGAAGAATATTTTCACAAATACAATTTAAAATATGGTAAAATAATATTTGAAGCAGATAAAAAAGGAAAGACTGCTGGTAGAGGAGAAAATGGTGTTGATTTATTTACCAATGACAAAGAAGAAATTTAAGAAGATGCAGCTTTCTATAGGATTTCTTGTATTCGCTTCACTAAAGAAGAAAGCAAGTATTTATCGTTTAATAACTGGAAAGACATTTTAGAATATATAAAACAAAGGAGGGATAAAAATGGATGAAAGAATTATTTCTAAAGAAGAATTAGATGGTGACGCTTTTTTATCTAGTTTAAGACCTATTAGTTTAGATGAATATATAGGGCAAGATGAGATAAAAGAAAATTTAAGAGTATTTATAGAAGCAGCAAAAATTCGTGGAGAAGCTCTTGACCATGTTTTATTGTATGGCCCTCCAGGACTTGGAAAAACTACTTTAGCTCATATTATTGCTAACGAACTAGGCAGTAATTTAAAAACGGCGAGTGGTCCATCTTTAGAGAAAAGTGGGGATTTAGCCGCTGTTCTCTCTACTTTAGAGCCAGGTGACGTATTATTTATTGATGAAATCCATCGTATGCCTAAATTTGTCGAAGAAATATTATATCCTGCTATGGAGGATTTTGAATTAGATATTATTATTGGAGCAGAAGGAAAAAGCAGAAGTATTAAAATAGACTTACCACCTTTTACTTTAGTAGGAGCAACTACTAGAGCGGGTGATTTATCAAGCCCTCTTCGTGACCGCTTTGGGATAGTATCAAAGCTAAATTATTATAAAGATACAGAATTGCAACAAATAGTAAAAAGAACGGGAAGAGTACTCAATATGAATATTGATGATGATGCAGCTTTAGAAATAGCAAGACGTTGTAGAAAAACGCCTAGAGTAGCTAATCGCTTATTTAAACGTGTCCGTGATTTTGCCTTAGTAAAAGGAGATGGCAATATTGATTATGATATTACAATGGATAGTTTAAAACGCCTAAAAGTAGACGAATATGGCTTAGACCAAATAGATATTGAATACTTAGAAGCACTTATTCAAAAATTTAACGGTGGACCAGTTGGTGTTGAAACTATATCAACAGCGATTGGTGAAGAAGTATCAACGATAGAAGATGTAGTAGAACCATTTTTATTACAAGAAGGTTTTATAAAGAGAACTCCAAGAGGTAGAATGGCTGCAGAAAAAGCCTATCAACATCTAAAATTAAATAGACAAGGTACTTTATTTTAAGAAGGTGATTATTATGTTATGGTTAATATTAGTTACCGAGAGTTATTTATTTTAACAGTTTCTTTTTTAAAATTTTAGAAAGGAATTGAAAAAATGAAATTAATTAGTGGTAAAGAGATTTCTCAAGAAATAAAAGAAAATCTAAAAAATAAAATAGAAAAAGAGAACCTAAAACCAGGACTTGCAATTATAATGGTTGGAAATAACCCTGCAAGTGAAGTTTACGTTCGCAATAAATTAAAGGCTTGTGAATATATTCATGTTGATGCACATTTATATAGTTTTAATGAAGATGCCAAAGAAGCAGAAATTATTGATTGTATAATGGACTTAAATGCGAATAAGAATATTCATGGTATAATTGTTCAAAGCCCTCTTCCCGTAGGATTTGATGAAGACTATATTACCGGTTTTATTAGACCGGATAAGGACGTAGATGGTTTTGGAACTTATAGTTTAGGTGCTATTGCAAGAAATGAAGAAGAATTGATAGCGGCTACTCCTTTAGGAATTATTAAGATATTAGAACATGAAGATATTCCAATTGAAGGAAGTCATGTTGTTATGGTTGGCCGCAGTAAAATTGTTGGAAGACCTCTAGCCTTAGCATTATTAAATAGAAATGCAACAGTAACGATTGCTCACTCTAAAACTAAGAATTTAAAAGAAATTACTAAAAAGGCAGATATTGTAGTAGTAGCTATAGGAAAACCTAATTATTTAACAAAAGATTATATCAAAGAAGGAGCTATTGTAATTGATGTAGGAATTAATCGTACTTCTGATGGAAAACTGGTAGGAGATGTTGATTTTGCTAGTGTAAGAGAAAAAGCAAGTTATTTAACACCTGTTCCAGGAGGAGTTGGCCCAATGACAGTAGCAATGTTACTAAATAATACCGTTTTAAGTGCTGAAAAATTTAATCAAGAAAGGAATTAAAAACATGGATAAGAGAATTAAAGAAGCGCTAGATAAAGAGCTAGTTCGTCAAAATGAAAACATTGAATTAATTGCATCTGAGAATTATGTATCAAAAAGTATTTTAGAATTACAAGGAAGTGTATTTACAAATAAATATGCTGAAGGATATCCCAATAAAAGATATTATGGAGGATGTGAGAATGTTGATGAAATTGAAAATTTAGCAATCTCATATGCAACAAAGCTATTTAATGCAAGATATGCGAATGTTCAACCTCATAGTGGGTCTAGTGCAAATATGGCAGTCTATCGTGCTCTATTAAATAGCGGAGACACTGTTTTAGGGCTAAATCTTTCTCATGGAGGACATTTAACTCATGGTCATGCTATTAATTTTAGTGGAATTGATTATCATTTTGTTGCCTATAGTCTTGATGCCAAAACAGAAATGCTTGACTATGAAGCCATTAGAGAAATTGCCTTAAAAGAAAAGCCGAAAATGATTGTAGCGGGTGCTAGTGCTTACTCTAGATTTATTGATTTTGCTAAATTTAGAGAAATAGCCGATTTAGTAGGAGCTTATCTTTTTGTCGATATGGCTCATATCGCTGGTTTAGTAGCCTCTGGACTCCATCAAAATCCTGTAGAATATGCTGATGTTGTAACTTCTACAACCCATAAAACTTTAAGAGGCCCACGTGGTGGGGTTATCTTAACTAATAATGAAGAAATTGCCAAAAAAATAAATAAAACTATTTTCCCTGGTATTCAAGGAGGCCCATTAATGCATGTTATTGCAGCCAAAGCAGAGTGCTTTTATGAAGCCTTGCAACCAGAATTTAAAACTTATGCGAAGCAAATTATAGTGAATGCTAAAGCCCTTGCAAATACTCTTCAAGATGAAGGATTCCATATCATTTCTGGTGGTACAGATAATCATTTAATGCTTGTAGACGTAGAAGGACTGCTTGGTATCACTGGAAAAGAAGCAGAAAAAATATTAGATAGTATTCATATTACCGTCAATAAAAATACAATTCCAAACGAAACAAGGTCATTATTTGAAACAAGTGGAATACGTTTAGGAACACCAGCTATGACAACCAGAGGATTTAAAGAAGCTGAATTTATTCAAATTGGTCATATTATTGCCAAGGCTTTAAAAAATAAAGACAATGAAGATGTTTTAAAAGAATTAAGTAAAGAAGTATTAGATTTAACAAAGAAGCATCCAATTTATAAATAAGGAATGGTAAAGATGAGTAAAGGAAAATTAATTGTTATAGAAGGAACTGCCTGTTCTGGAAAGCAAACACAGACAGAGTTATTAGTAAAAAATTTGCAAAAATTAGGGCATAATGCCATTCATTTTGGCTTCCCTAATTATGCATCACCAACTGGAAAAATTATTGGTAGTTCCTATTTAGGAAAAGGAGGGACTTCCTTATTTTCGGAAGGAATAGAAAATGTTGACCCTAAAATATCAAGCCTTTACTATGCTGCTGACCGTGCCTATAATATTGATATAATAAAGAAATATTTAGATAATGATTATATTGTAGTTTTAAATCGTTATGTAGAGTCCAATATGGCCTTTCAAGGAGGCAAAATAAGAGACATTAAAAGAAGAAATATGATGTATGAATGGCTAGATAATCTAGAATTTGTTTTGTTAGATTTACCAAGACCAGATTATGTATTATTTTTATATTTGCCTTACGAACATGTCTGTTTATTAAAAGAAAAAAGAGGAGAACAAGCTAGTAAAAATATGCTTCATATGGCTGAAATAGCCTATGCTGAGTTATCCAGTATTTATGATTATCACAAGGTAAATTGTCTAAAAAATGACGAACTACGAACAATTGATGATATTGGAAACGAAGTATTAGAAAACATAAAAAAATTCTTAGAAAGTAGGGAATGATTATGCATTTAAGTGATTTCGATTATAATTTACCACCAGAGTTAATCGCTCAAACTCCAATCTTAAAAAGAGATGAGTCTCGACTTATGGTTTTAAATAAAAATACAGGAGCAACGAAACACAGTAAATTTAGAAATATTATTGATGAATTAAATAAAGGTGATGTTTTAGTCTTAAATGATACGAAAGTAATACCAGCCCGTTTAATAGGCAGAAAAACAGATACAAATGCTGTTATAGAGCTTTTATTATTAAAAGATTTAGGAGCAAATACTTGGGAATGTCTATCTAGACCAGCAAAAAGATTAAAAGTAGGAACCATTATAGAATTTAGTGAAGAATTGAGTGCTAAAGTAATAACTAAACTAGATGAAGGAATTGTTCATGTAGAGTTAATATATAAAGGAATTTTAATGGAAATATTAGACCGTTTAGGAGAAATGCCTCTTCCTCCATATATTCATGAAAAACTAAACGAAAAAGATAGATATCAAACAGTTTATGCTAAGAATATTGGAAGTGCAGCAGCTCCTACCGCAGGCCTACACTTTACAAAAGATTTATTAGAAGAAATTAAAGAAAAAGGAATAGAAGTTTTATTTGTAACACTCCATGTTGGTTTAGGAACGTTTAGACCCGTAGAAGAAGACAATATCTTAGAGCATCATATGCATAGTGAGTATTATGAGATGAGTAAAACCGTCGCAGACAAATTAAATACTGCTAAAAAAGAGGGTAGAAAAATATATGCAGTAGGAACTACTTCTACAAGAGTATTAGAAACAATAGCTCATAAATATAACGAATTTAGAGAGTGCAGTGGAAATACCGATATATTTATTTATCCCGGATTTACTTTTCAAGCAATTGATGGGTTAATTACAAATTTTCATCTTCCAAAATCAACCCTTTTAATGTTAGTAAGTGCCTTATCTAGTAGAGAAATTATTCTAAATGCATATCAGGAAGCAGTAAAAGAAAAGTATCGTTTTTTCTCCTTTGGAGATGCTATGTTTATTAAATAAAGGAATTAATTATGAACCCTGAAAAAGTTGGAAAATTTATCAAATCATTAAGAAAGAAAAATCATTTAACCCAGAAGGAATTCGCTGATAAATATGGTGTTACCTATCAAGCAGTAAGCAAATGGGAAAATGGTATTAACCTTCCAGATATTTCTCTAATAAGACAAATAAGTAAAGATTTTAATATTCCATTAGAAGATATTTTTGATGGAAATGTAGTATCAAAGAAAAGAAATATTAAAGCAATAATTTTAACTACTATTATTATGTGCCTAGCAATAGCCTTAACTATTACTGTAATTCTCCAAAAAGAAAATGAAAATAAAACTTTTAATTTTAAAACAATATCTACAGACTGCAAAGACTTTAATGTATCTGGCATTATCGCATACGATGAAGAAAAATCTGCAATCTATATATCCCATATAAAATATTGTGGTGGCAATGATGAAACTGTTTATCAAAAAATTGAATGTAATTTATATGAACAAAGTGAAAATAAAAAAATAGAAGTTAATCAGTGTGCTTCTAAAGAAAACATAAAGTTAGAAGATTATTTAAAAAATATAAGACTACATGTTGATAATTATTCTAAAGTATGCAAAACATATAATAATGAAAGCTTATTTTTAGAAATAAATGCTGCTATCAAGGATAATGAAACTTTAACTTATAAAATACCACTCCAATTAAACAATGATTGTTCATATGAAAAATAACTCAACCCTGTGTTGAGTTTTTTCAACTATAAAGTTATAGTTTTTTCCAATAATAAATTTTAAAATAGACTTATGGAGGAAAAAATGAAGAAAAAAATTATAATTGTATTTTTAATTATAGGATTTATTTTTGTTTATATTGCTGTAAAAGCAATTATAGATAAGAATCATTTGAATACTGAAACAGAGGAAAATGTAATTATTAAAAATGCTAATTTAGAAAACATTTCTAAATCTAAAGATGTAGTGAATGTTTATTTCTTTTGGGGAGAAGGATGCCCTCATTGTAAAGAGGAGTTTGCTTGGCTTGAAAGTATTTCCAAAAAGTATAAAAAAACTTTTAAAGTATATGGCTTTGAAGTATGGTATAACGAGAATAACTATAAGCTTTTAAATGATTTTGCGGACAAATTAAACCAGGAAGTAGAAGGCATACCATGTACTATTATAGGCGAAAAAGTATTTATAGGATTTAAAGAAGCCAGTAAAAAAGAAATAATCAACGCTATAAAAGATTATCAAAAAAAAGATTTTGATGTTTATATTAATAAAATGAGTGAGGAGAACTAAATATGAAATTAAAAAAGAAAATTATAATAAGCATAGTAACTATTATTATGAGTATATCCATAGTATTGTTTATTTTAAACTATAAATCAACAAATCAAGTATTATTAGAAAATACTGAGAGTTTGATAACTATGCAAAATAAATACGAAGAAAAATTTATTACCACGGGGTATACAATAGATAATCCTAATATTATATTAGACCCCTATAAATCTTCTCCCTTAACAGCACTTATATTATTTGAAACAAATGAAATAGTTAGTCCCAAAGTAACTATAATGGGTAAAGATAAAAATACTACTTTTACTCATACATTCACAGCTTCAACCAAACATTATTTATCCATCTACGGATTATATCCAGGTCAAGAAAATGAAATAAAAATAGAATTAAATGGTGTATCTAAAGTAGTAAAAATTAAAACTGACAAATTACCAGAAGATTTAGTTCTACCAACAAGTGTAAAAGCCAATAAAAGTAAATTATCTAATGAATTATATTTTTTTACACCATCAGTTAAAGGTTACAGTGTAGCATATGACGTGAATGGAGATGTAAGATGGTATTTAAGCCATTATGCACTATGGGATAACACAAGACTAAAGAATGGTCATATGCTTGTTAGCACAGAAAGATTAATATATAGCCCATATTATATGACTGGATTATACGAAATAGACATGTTTGGTAAAATATATATCGAATATTCCCTGCCTGGAGGATATCACCATGATTATTATGAAATGCCAAATGGTAATTTACTAGTAGCAAGTGATGATTTTAATAATAAAGAAGGAACGGTAGAAGATTATATTGTTGAATTAGATAGAAAAACAGGAAATATTATTAAAACATTTGATTTAAAAGATTATCTAAATATGAATGATGGCAAAAGCGAAAATTCCACTAGTTATGACTGGTTTCACAATAATTCTGTTTGGTACGATGAAAAAACAAATTCAATTACATTATCTGGAAGACATATGGATGCGATTATAAATATCGATTACAGTTCTCAAAAATTAAACTGGATTATAGGCGATTCAACCAATTATAGTGAAGAATATCAAAAATATTTTTTCAAGCCTATAGGTTCTAATTTTGAATGGCAATGGAGCCAACATGCTGCCATGATAACCCCAGAAGGTTATGTTTTTGTACTTGATAATGGAAATAACAAATCAAAAATAAAGGAAAAGTATGTTCCAGCGAGTGAATCTTATTCCAGAGGAGTAATTTACAAAATAGATAGAGAAAATATGACCATAGAGCAGATATGGGAATATGGTAAGGAAAGAGGCAGTGAATTTTACTCTCCATATATTTCTGATGTTGATTATATTGCTAAAAATCATTATATTGTTCACTCAGGAGGAATTGTAAAAGTTAATGGTTCTCCTTCGAACAAACCAGCCGGATTATCGGAAGGAAATATAGAATTAAAATCCGATACAGTAGAGTTGTTAAATAACGAAATAATTTTTGAAATAATACTACCAACGAATAATTATCGTGTAGAAAAAATGAACATCTATAGTGATACAGAACTAGAATTAGGAAGTGGTAAACATTTAGGAACTTTAGGTACCACAGATATAGTAAAAACAAAAAAAGGTGTAATTAAAAATTCTAAAAGTATAGAAAACATTATAAAAGAACATGATATTAAAATAACTAAAGAAGAAGACCGTCTTGATTTTAGCGGAAGATTTAAAAGAGAAAATGAAGTTAATATAATATTATATAATAATATGATTTCAAAATATTATAATGTTAGAATTAGCAAACACCCTTATACAGCGTTATGTATAGATATATTTAATGAAACAGAAAACCAACAGGGTATTAATATTACTAAATATATTAATAAGGAAGGCTTAAAAGGAAAATATTCGATTTATATAGAAATAGATGGAATATTATATAATACAAAAAAATATGTAGTATTTTAAAAGAGTTGTTTAACAACTCTTTTATGTAAATAATAAGAAATTAAATCAAAATATCTTGTTTAAATTTAAAATATTCGTTATACTATAAATAGGGTGTATAATATGCAAAATAAATTTTATGAAAAATTAATTATCTTAATAATCTTATTTGTTGGTGTCTCTATTTTTACAGGAGCAATGATTGGTACTTATGTTAAAAGAAATAAAGCAAATACAAATAATAACAATAATAATTCTTTAATATTAAGTTCTATTAGTCTATCTGAATAGCTTTTTTAGCAGCTGTTCCATAAGCTCTAGCTAAGCCTCCAGCACCTAGTTTTATCCCACCAAAGTAACGAACTACGGCGATTAATACATAATTTAAATCATTTTTAAGAATAATATTTAGGATAGGCATACCAGATGTACCAGATGGTTCTTTATCATCTGATTTTTTCATATATTGATTTATTTTATAAGCATAAGGAATATGTTTAGCTTTCTTATGTTCTTTTTTTAAAGTATCAATAATAGAAGTTACTTCTTCTAAAGAATGAACTTCATAGTAATAACTAATAAATTTTGATTTTTTTATTTCATAAAACTCTGTATTTAATAATTTCATAAATATAACACCTAATACTAATTATAACTTAAAAATTAAAAAAATTGTAGTATAATAATAGATAGGTGATTTTATGTTCAAAGATAAAATAAGTCTAATTCCCCATTTACCAGGATCTTATCAAATGCGTAATGAAGATGGCACAATCATTTATGTTGGAAAAGCCAAAGATTTAAATAAACGAGTTAATTCTTATTTTAATAGACCTCATACTGGTAAAACAGCAAAAATGGTCTCTGAAATTAGAGATTTTACTTATATAGTCGCCAGTTCCGAATTAGAAGCTTTTCTATTAGAATTTAATTTAATCAAACAATATGACCCAAAATATAATATTTTATTAAAAGATGATAAAAGCTATCCTTATATTGAATATATACGTAGCCCATATCCCAGATTACAAGTATCTAGATACTTAAATATTCGTAAAAAAGATAAAAAGATGTTATTTGGACCATATCCAAATGCTTATGCAGCAAGAAAAATAGTTTCATTAATTAATCGTTTATATCCTTTAAAAAAATGTGAAAATATGCCTAAAAAAGTATGTTTATATTATCATATTGGGGAATGCTTAGGCTATTGTGAAAAGAAAGTAGACCCAGTTAAATTAAAGAATATGGAAGATGAAATATTAAGTTTTTTAAGAGGAAATGGAGATATATTAAAAAATAAAATTTTAGAAAAAATGGAATTTTACGCAAATGATTTAAATTTTGAAATGGCTCTAGAACTAAAAAAAGAACTAAATTATATTAATGTTATTTTAGATAAACAAAAAATGGAATTACATGATTTTATAGATAGAGATATAATTGGCTATTATTTTGATAAAGGTTATCTAAGTGTGCAAATATTATTTTTAAGAAATGGTAGAATGGTTGGAGGACATACTGATATTTTACCTGTTATTAGTGATTATTTAGATGAATTAGAAAATTATATCAT
Organism: uncultured Bacilli bacterium; assembly: GCA_934099115.1. Classification (GTDB taxonomy): domain Bacteria; phylum Bacillota_I; class Bacilli_A; order RF39; family UBA660; genus Caccenecus. Next base: position 17,986 of record CAKOPK010000007.1, on the reverse strand, counting down.
GCATTTTTATAGTAGAAATGAAATCCCAAAAGAAATATTATGGAGTGAAGACTTAGACGAAACTGTAATTAAAAATGCTATACCTTGTAAATTTGCAGTTCCTAAAAAAGGTAAAAAGAAAAACCTATTAGATATGGCCACAATCAATGCTAAAATAAACTTAGAAAATGAATTAGTAATGGTTTTAAAAGATGAAGAAAAAACCGAACAAGCAAATGAAGAATTAAAAGAGCTTTTAAATTTAAGCAAACTTGATAGAATTGATTTATTCGATAATTCTAATCTTTTTGGAGAATTTACCGTTAGTTGTATGGTAGTATTTAAAAATGGTAGACCTGCCAAAAAAGAATATCGCAAATATAAAATTAGTCTTGATAGAAATGATGATTATCATACTATGCAAGAAGTTATATATCGTAGATATTATCGAGCCTTAATAGATAAAACAGAAATGCCAGACTTAATAATTGTCGACGGAGGAACTACGCAAATGAATGCTTGTTTAAATATATTACAAGATTTAGGCTTAAGTATTCGGGTATGTGGCCTTAGAAAAAATGATAAGCATAGAACGAATGATTTAGTAGATAGTAATGGCTTTAAAGTAATACCCTTAGATAGAACTAGCAATGTATTTCATTATTTAACAAGAATGCAAGATGAAGTGCATAGATATACTATTAATTATCATAGAACAATACGTAGTAAAGGTGCTATTGCAAGTATTTTAGATAATATTGAAGGAATAGGTGCTAAAAGAAAAAAAGAATTAATAAAGACTTTTGGCAGCGTTAGTAAGATAAAAGAAGCCTCTTTAGAAGAATTAACAAAAATTATTCCTGAAAATGTAGCAATATCTCTTCAAGAATACTTAAAAAAACTAAAAGAAGAACAAAAAAAGGAGAAATAGATATATTTTGTTCTTTTTCTATTGTATAATAGAGTTAGAAAAGGGTTGGAAAAATGCAAAAATTAATAGAATTAGAAAACTATCCAAATATATTAGTATCTAGTAATTTATTAAATTATGATAAACCAGATTATATATATATACCAATTAATAATAAAAGTGAACTATTAGTTCATAAAGATGAAGAAGTCTTAATTGGCGATGCTTTAGTAAAAAATGGAAAAGAAATACTTATAAGTTCCGTTTCTGGCAAAGTAATAAATATAGAAAAAGTAAATACTATAAATGGAATTGAAGATGCTTTAAAGATAGAAAATGATTTCCAAGATAAAAGAAAACTAAGTGTATTATCAAATCTAAAAAAAGTAAAAAAAGAAGAAATAGATTTATTTATTACTTTAAAAAAAGGAGAAACACTAGTAATTAATTGTATTGATGATGAGCCATGCGTAGTAACAGAAAATTTTTATTTATTTAAAAATTCTCTTGATTATTTAGAATTATTAGATTATATTTCTAATGTTTATTCTTTAAAAGAAGTAATAATTGCCGTTAAATCAATTAGCAGTGAAAATATAAGTAGTCTCATGAATTATTTAGGAATGTATCCAAATATTAAATTAAAAATTATTCCTAATCTTTATTTATTAGGAAAAACGCCTTTCTTAGAAAGCTATTTAAATTTAGATAAAGATACTACTAAAATATTAATGGCAAGTGAATTTTATCCTTTATGTTTGCGTCTAAAAAAGAGTAGAGATATAACTTCAAAATATATCACCATCACAGGAGATAATATAACAAATCCTAGTGTAGTCCAAGTAAGAATAGGCGCCTCTCTAAAAGACATAGTAGAAAGCTTATTTAAAATTCCTGAGAATTCCATTTTAATAGTAAATGGTCTAATGAGTGGCAAAGAAACAAACCTTGATTTAATCATAACGAAAGAAGTACATAGTGTCTTTATAATGCAGAAGAAAAAAGTTCCTAAACGAACAGAATGTATTCGCTGTAGTGCTTGTATTAAAATCTGTCCTGTAGGAATAAATCCTTTAAAGAATAAAAAAGATAATCGTTGTATAGAATGTGGATTATGTTCTTATATTTGTCCGTCATACATAGATTTTAAAGAAGGAGGAAACCAAAATGAGTAAAATACCATATATTCATTATAGTAAAGATAAAAATAATTTAATAAATTTATATTATATGGCTTTAGGCATTTTAATAATTTTTAGTATCTATAAAAACGGAATACTATTATATCAAAACAATTTAATTCATTTAACTTCTATTTTTTCCTTATTTTATTTTTATATTACAAGTATCTTAATAAGTATTCTAGCCGCTTATCTATTAAAAGCATCTTATAAAGAAACAATATTATTAGGCCTTATAGTAACGTGTTCAATATCTATTAATACCAATAAACTAATATTTCCCATCTTACTTTTTGTAGCCATCTTTATAAGTAAATATCTAAAAGAAAAAAAGAATTATTTTATTCATACAAGTGCTTTTACTAGAGTTTTACTTATTCTTGGAGTCTTAATTGGAAACTATTCTTATTTAAATGTTGGCGAAAAATTAGGAAAATTCAATTATAGTTTACTAGATATATTCTTAGGATTTGGACCAGGAGGACTTGCTACGACAAGTTTTATGCTTATTTTATTTTGTTTTTTAATACTAGCTAGTAACCGCTTTTATAAAAAAAATATCTTTTTAAGTGCAACGATATCTTTTCTAGCATTAAATGCTATCTATGTTTTAATTACAAAAGACATATCTTTTCTAGAAAAAACTCTAAATGGTACTGTATATTATAGTTTCTTATTTTTTGCTCCATCACTAAATTGCACTCCATATCGGGAAAAAAATATGATTACATATGGTTCTTTAATTGGTATTATCTCATTTATCTTAAGTTTAATATTTAATATTTATGAAGCAGGCATTTTAAGTGTCTTTATTGTAAGTTTATTAATGCTACTATATAATAATTTTCATTTCTTAAAGAATTAAGTTTACTTTTAGAAAATAATATGTTATAGTATACCCATTCACTCGTTATTGTTCTTATTATTCCTAGGAGAACTATAACGAGTTTTCCTTTGGAAGGAAATATATGAAAAAAGGATTAAAAATTATAATGTTTGTACTATTATTTTTAGTATTCCAAAAAAATTGTAATGCTAAAACAAATTATATTAAATTAGGAAGTGTTATTCCTAACATACGTCTGCACTTAAAAACCCCTACAGTTGAAAAAAATAAGAACATGTTTCAAATAATAAATCAAAATACTGGTGAACTATTATATTGTATAGAGCCAGGAGTAATATTACATGATGGAAATTTTAAAGAAACATTAAGTATAAATGATGCTCCAATTAATATATCTCAAGAAACATGGAATTATTTAGGTGCTCTTACTCAATTTGGCTATTTATATAAAGATAGAACAGATATAAAATGGTATGTAATAACTCAAGTTCTTATTTGGGAATATTTATTAAAAGATACTGGTGAAATTTATTTTATTAATAATGAAAATGAAAGAATATCTTTATACGAAGAAGAAAAAAATATGATTTTAAAAGATGTAGAAAACTATTTTAAACATCCCTCATTCTCTAAAGATTGGGATGGCTTTAATGATTTAGAAACCTTTGAGATGAGATTAAATGAAGAAGCAAGAATAAAAGATGAAAACAATGTTTTGAATAATTATAATGTAGATACTGCTAATGAAAATTTAACAGCAGAGGTTAAAGATAATGAATTAATATTAAAAGCAAAATATCCATTATGTGGAGAAGCTATTATAAATTTTACCCATAAAGATAGTTTAGGATATGGTGCTAAAATATATTATAGTGATAATTCTCAAACAGTTATGAGTAGGGGATTCACTTCAAAATATTACTTTGCTAAAATAAAAATATCTTACCCTAGTTTTACCTTAAATAAGATAGATGAAGAAACAAAAGAGCCAATAAAAGGCGCAAAATATGGTATTTATTACAAAGATGGTAGTTTATCTTCTACAGTAACTACCGATGAAAATGGACAAGTTTATTTACCAGAGATTTATTTCAATGATTATTATTTAAAAGAAATAAGTGCACCAACAGGTTATTTAATAAATGATGAAAAAATCGCTTTTACTGTAAAAGATAAAGACATAGTATTAAATACAACTAACAAAAAAATAAAAAAGAAAGTAACTATTGAAAAGTATTTAGAAAACTTAGATGGCAGTTATGAATTAGAAAGTGCTGCTAAATTCTTAATTTATAAAGATAATAAACTAGTATTAGAGACAACTACCAATAATTTTGGTAAATCTGTATTTGAACTAACTTATGGCACATATAAAATAGTGCAAGAAACAGGAAAAGAAGGATATAAACTAGCAGAAGATTATACTTTAATAATTGATGCTAATTATCAAGAAAAACCCCTAATTTTTAAAAATAAAGAAATGTATGGCAGTATAGAAATAATTAAAAAAGATAGTGAAACACTTAACCCTTTAGAAGGAGTAAAATTTGGCATATATGATGACAATTTGAATTTAATCGCCGAAGTAACTACGAATATAGATGGGATAGCTAGTCTAGAAAATTTAAAACCTGGAACATATTATTTAAAAGAATTAGAAACCAACTCTAATTATGAATTATTAAATACCGAATATACTTTTGAAATAACGAGAAATAATAAAAGTACTCTAGAAATATATAACCATATGATAATTGAAGTACCAAAAACAGGAGTAAATGAATTATTATTATCTTTAATTACAAGTGTCTTAATACTTGTAGGAGGCCTATTTCTCTGCAATTATGAAAAAAATAAATAAAATATTAGGATTTCTATTCTTATCTTGTGGTTTTCTCCTTTTATTTGGAAATTTTACAATAAAGAAAGCAACAGAAATAAAAGAAACACGTAAAATAGAAACTAAAGTGAGAGAAAATAACTCTTATTTTGCTATTTTAGAAATACCTAAAATCAGCCTAAAAAAAGAATTATTTTCTATAAATGATTCTCAAAATCAAGTGGATAAAAACATTTTAGTACATTCTAAAAGTATTTTTCCCTCAGAAGAAAACTCCTATATTATTTTAGCAGGTCACTCTGGTAATGGTAAAAATGCATATTTTAAAAATTTATATAAATTAAAAAAAGGACACGAATTAAAACTTTATTATCAAAATAATATTTATACGTATGAAATATTAGCTATCGAAGAACAAAATAAAACAGGCACTTTAGATTTACGAAAATATGCTGATGCTCTAGTACTCATCACTTGCACTAAAAATAATTCTAAAACTCAAACAATATATTATTCTAAGCTTAAAAATACTACAAAAATAGCTAATTTTTCCTAAAAAACAAGTTTTTTTGAAAAAAATTTGTTTTTTTAAAGGAAATCTAAAGTTTTTGGGTAATAAATATAAGTAGAGCGTTAAACTAAAGGGAAAAGGGTGATGTTTGATGAATAATCAAGATATTGAAACTATTCGTAAAAGTGCTAATATTGTCGAAATTATATCTTCCTATATACCTTTAACTCAAAAAGGCAAAAACTTTTTTGGTGTTTGTCCCTTTCATGAAGACCATTCACCAAGCATGAGTGTTTCTGAAGAAAAACAAATTTATAAATGTTTTTCTTGTGGAGCATCTGGTAATGTATTTACTTTTGTAAGTGAGTATGAGAACGTTTCTTTTTTAGAAGCTGTAAAGATAATCGCGGAAAAGTGTGGACTAACCTTTAATGGCTCTATTAAAAGCTCTAAAAAGCCTTTAAAACCAGAATATGAAATCATGGATTTGGCTCTTAAATTTTATGGAAACAATTTAAATACAGCATTAGGTGAAAAAGCCAAAGCATATTTAAAAAATAGAAAATTAGATGAAAATACAATAAAAGAATTTGATTTAGGCCTAGCCTTAAATATGAATTATCCTTTATATCCTATTCTTTTAAAAAAGGGTTATAAAAAAGAAAGCATTGAAGAATTAGGACTAATTCATGAAAACAATTCCAAAATATATGATACTTTCCAAAATCGAATATTATTTCCAATTCATGACTTAGAAGGCCATGTTGTAGGTTTTACCGGCCGTATTTATGAAGAAAGTGATCAAGCCAAATATATGAATTCTAAAGAATCATCTATCTTTAAAAAAGGAAATATTTTATTTAATTATCACCGAGCTAAAAATGAAATAAAACGAAAGAAAGAAGTAATTATTGTTGAAGGAAATATGGACGCTATTCGTATGTCTAGTGTTGGTATTAAAAACACAATAGCCCTTATGGGAACAAGTCTAACACAAGAACAAGTAGAAATTATTAAAAATCTTCGGAGTAAAGTTATATTAATGTTTGATAATGATGATGCAGGAGAAATAGCTACCTTTAATAATGGCAATATTTTAGAAAATCATGGAATATCTCCTTTTGTAGTCCGTCTAACAGGAGAAAAAGACCCTGATGAATATATTATAAAAAATGGTGTAAATGCCATAATAAATAATATTGATAATCCAATTCATTTTTTAGACTTTAAATTAAAGTATTTAAAAAAGAATAAAGACTTATCAAAAACAGATGATTTAGTAAAATATATTAAAGATATTTTAGATAGTATTAAAGATTTAGATGATGAACTAACCAAAGAAGTAACTATTAAAAAAATGAGTGAAGAATATGATATTCCCCTTGATTTATTAAAAACCGAGTTAGCAAAAATTAATAATACCAAAAAAATAAATGTAGAACCACAAAAAAAGCTTGCGAAAAGAGTCCGAATGAAGTATGATATAGCTTGCGAAAACATTATCTATTATATGATGAATGCTGGGGAATACATTGAAATATTTAAAAAGGAGTTGGGTTATTTTAATATAAAAAAGTATCGTGATTTAGCAAACGAAATAATCTATTATTATGAAACGAATCATACAATATCACTAAGTGAATTTATAACTTTTGCAAGTACTAAAGATTATTTAGAAAGTAGTGTAAAAGAAATACTAAGTGATGTAAATGTTTTAGAAAATAATGAACTATTATTAAGAGATTATATTAAAGCTGCTAAAGAAGAGAGTTTAAAAACAGAGATTAAAGAATTAAAAGAAAAAATAAGAACAGAATTAGATGCCAATAAAAAAATGGAATATGCCATGAAATTAGTAGAATTAAAAAAAGGATGTGTAGGAAATGAATAACGAAAATAGTACTGTAAAAGAAATAACAGAAATTAAATCATTAGAAGATAGAATAAAAGATTTAATAGCTTTAGGAAAGAAGCAAAAATATGTTACATTTGAGCAATTAGCATACGCTTTAAAAGGCTTAGATGTTGATAATGATAGCTTAGATGAAATCTATAATACTTTAATGGAAAATGATATTCAAGTAGTAAGTGATGAAAGAGAAGCAACAGGAGAAGATGGAGTACCTACTTTAATCGAAGAAGAGCCTATTATTTTAGATGATGCTGAACTTACTAAAGATATTAATATCAACGACCCAGTAAGAATGTATTTAAAAGAAATAGGGCGTATTAGTTTACTTTCTCCAGAAGAAGAATTAGAACTAAGTGAAAGAGTTGCAAATGGTGATGAAGAAGCTAAAAGTAAACTAGCAGAATCTAACCTACGACTAGTAGTAAGTATTGCTAAAAGATATGTAGGACGAGGCTTATTATTTCTTGACTTAATTCAAGAAGGAAACATTGGTTTAATGAAAGCCGTTGATAAATTTGATAGTGATAAAGGTTATAAATTTAGTACATATGCTACTTGGTGGATTAGACAAGCTATAACAAGAGCCCTAGCAGACCAAGCTAGAACAATTCGTGTACCAGTTCATATGGTAGAAACTATTAATAAAATGAGTAGAATTCAAAGACAATTAACTCTTGAATTAAACCGTGAACCAAGTGAAGATGAATTAGCTAAGAAAATGGGTATAAGTGTTGAAAAAGTACGTGAAGTAATAAAAATAAGCCAAGAACCAGTATCATTAGAAACACCAATCGGAGAAGAAGATGATTCTCATTTAGGAGATTTTATTAAAGATGAATCAAGTATGAGTCCTGAAGAATATGCTACAAACGAAATTTTAAAAGAAGAAATTAAAAGTGTATTAATGACTCTTCAAGTAAGAGAACAAGAAGTTTTAGAATTACGTTTTGGGTTAGTAGATGGTACTTGTCATACTCTTGAAGAAGTAGGCAAAAAATTCAATGTAACTCGTGAACGTATTCGTCAAATAGAAGCTAAAGCTCTACGCAAATTAAGACATCCATCACGTGCTAAAAAACTAAAGGACTTTTTATCTGATTAATGTTAAATCGTAAATTAAAATCTATTGTTAGTCTAGTATCCAAAACAGACAAAGTAATTGATATAGGCTGCGACCATGCTTATTTAGCTATTTATTTAAAAAAGCAAAATCTAGTAAACGTATATGCATCAGATATAAGTAAAAATGTTGTTGAAAGAGCTAAAAAGAATATAGAAGCTCATCAAGTAAATGTTCCAGTATATTTAGCAAACGGTTTTCAAGGATTACCAGTTCTAGATATAGATACTGCAGTTATTTCAGGAATGGGTACCAATACTATTTTAGATATTTTAAAATATAGACCTTCATCTATTAATAAGCTTATAATAAGTTCAAATAATAATTATTATGAATTAAGAAAAAAAATATGTAAACTAGGTTTTTATATTGAAAAAGAATTAGTAGTCTTTGAAAAAGATAAATATTATCCCATTATAGTCTTTAAAAAAGGCAAGAAAAAATTATCTAAATATGCTTACATATTAGGAACTAGTAATGATTATTTATATTATGAATATTTAAAAAAGAAAGAACTAGCCATATTAGAAAAAATACCCCATAAGTATATTCTAAAGAGATTTAAAAGCAAACAAAAAATTAGAAAAATAAATAAAATTTTAAAAAGGAAAAGTTTTAATTATGAATAATAAAATAGGTAATACAATATTAAACGCCAGAAAAAAGAAAAAAATTAGCCAAGAAGATATGTCAAGAGCGTTAAACGTTTCCAGGCAAACAATAAGCAATTGGGAAAATGGAAAATCTTTGCCTGACAAAGAGATGTTAAAACCAATATGTGACTTTTTAAATATTGATTATAAAGAGTTGCAAAGTAAAGAATTGCTAGCAGCATTTCAAATAGATGAACTGCTAAATATTGAAAAACAAAAGCTTAAAAGAAAATACAACAAGGTTTATTTTCTTTTTATTATAATTCTTATTATAGTCATAGGACTATTTATTAGCATTTTAAATCACAATACATTTAGTGTTTACTATGTAAATTCAAACAATGCAATTTTTAATATAGACAGTATATTTATATATTCAAAAGTAAAAAAAGAGCTTTTCATAGGGACAATACAATCCAGCCTAAACAAGAAATACAAATACAATCTTAAACTTTATCAAATTAGAAATGGCAAAGAAAGAATAATTATAGAAAAAGAATATGAAGATAATATGATTATTAGTGAAAATTATGGTTATAACGAATATTTTGATGATGATTTTCTAAATTATTTAAATGCTACTTATTTAAATATTCAATATTATGATAATGAATGGAAAGTTGTCACTTTGAAATTAGAATTTAACTTAGATTTTAAAAGTAACAAATTATTTTATTTTCCAGTTAAAAGTATAAGTAAAAAAGATAACAAAAATAATATTTATAAAAATACGGTGTTGAAAAAAGCAAAATTATTAAAAAATAATTATGTCTATAATTTAGAAGACAACGATTATAGAAAAAGAATAAAAGATAGTGAATTTTTTTATAATGAAGATACAAATAGATTGAATTATGGAATAACAGAACAAGAAAAAAATACAACGATAAGTTATGACATAGATACTGGATTAATTGAAGGCTATATTTTTAATAGTTCTAAAAATCAGTACTTTTTGAATTTTTCATACAATGTTAATACTAAAGATATTACATGTTTAAGCACAAATTGTAATAATTTTGAAAAATATGTTAATTTAATTTTAGATGAAGTGAAGAAGTTGCAATAGGAAAAGAGTTTTAAGCTCTTTTTTTTGCTATGTAAAGCATTTTTGGCAGACGTAAAATAAAAGTTGCGTTACTTTTTTGGATTTTCAATTTATAGTTAAGACATGAAGAAGGAGGAAACATGAAAAAAATATTATTTGCAAGTCTATTATATTTTTTAGCTTTTTTAAATGTCTCTGCAAAAGAATTTAACGAGACAAAATATTTTAAAACAATAACAAGCGCTGATTTAAAATATAATATAACTTATGAAATCACTAAAGAAGAATATGAAAATAATAACATTTCATTATTAACTGTTGTCGAAAATACCGAGTATAAAAAGTTAACAATGTCAACAACTAATGGTGAAGTATCTCTAGACCTAGAATGGAAAAAATTGCCTAAATATCGTTCTTTTGATGTTATAGCACTAAGAGGTGAAAATATTTCATTCATTACTTCAACAATAAGTGGAAAACAAGCATACAATTCGAATAACGTTTGGAATAGTATTTATTATTCTAATACAAATGGAAATGTCAAAATTTTTAATGACGGATTTGGAGTTTCTATGAATTTAGTTGATACCGCAAATGGGTATAAATTATCAATAAAATCTAGGTACAACATTACTGGAAGTAATCCTAAAATATATGGAACTTATCAACATTCGCAGAAAAATATAACATTATCTCAATCTCAAAAATACTCCATAAATAGCAATGGATACGGAAAAGTATTATTGTTTGACAATAGTGTCAAAAACTACTTCGATAATATGAACGGAATAGTTTTAGAATTATAGTGATAATAAATCATATATTGATTTGTTATAAATTTTAGCAATAAAAGGAGGTGAAGAAGTGAGCAAACGCAGTAAAAAAATAAATAGACTTACTTATATTGCACTTATAGTATTATTCGTTGGTATGGTAGGTGTTTGTGCGCAAACAATGCAAGTTGTAACTGTTAAATATTCTTTAGCATCAACTAAAAGTGCCACAAGCTCTGCTGTCGCTGCAAATTATAATAATCAAAAATTTGTTAATGGCCCAACAAAAACTCTATATTCTGCTACTCAAGGAACATATTTAAGAGTTAAAGCAAATAAAAAAGGAGCTCTTGGTATTTATTCAACTAAACACACAGTTAAGTTCGAAAATCCTAGAGCTAATACTACAGCTTCAACTGGTAACATTAATTTACCAGCAGGAACATATAAATATGAAGTCTATAATTATGGTATGGAATTAATGGAAGGAAACATAACTGTTAACATTATTAAATAATTAGCAAGGCTTATATAGCCTTGCTTTTTATCCTTGTTATTAGTATAATAACTATAAAATAGAAAGTGGTTTGATTAAAATGGTTAAGATAAAATTAGAAAATATATGTAAAACTTATAATGAAAAGAAAATAAATGAAGTAAAGGTATTAGAAAATGTTTCTGTAGAATTAGAAGCAGGAAAAATGTATGCAATTATGGGAGAGAGTGGAAGTGGTAAGTCAACACTAATAAACATTTTAGGCTTATTAGATAATCCAACTTCAGGCAATTATTATTTAGAAGATTATTATATAAATACATTGAGTGAAAAAGAAAAAGCTATATTGCGAAACCAAAAAATTGGTTTTATCTTTCAGTCTTATTTTTTAATTAATGAATTAACAGCTTTAGAAAACGTTTACTTACCAACCATCATTAATCCTAATATAGATTATAAAGAAAGAAAGCAATTAGCCATAAATCTATTAGATAAATTTGGCCTTAAAAATCGAATAAATCATCATCCCAAAGAATTATCAGGAGGGGAATGCCAAAGAGTAGCTCTTGCAAGAGCACTTATTAATAACCCAAATTACATTATTGCAGATGAACCTACAGGAAATTTAGATGCCAAAAACGAAGAAATTATTTTTGAATATTTAAAAGGAATTGCAAAAGAAGGAAAATGTGTAATAATAGTAACTCATAATGCTAAAATCAAAAACTACTGTGATGATTTATATTTATTACAGGATGGAGGGTTAAAGATTGAAAAATAAAAGTCTGTTTTGGTTTGCTCATAAAAGTAACCAAAAAATATCAAAAAAAATAATTTTTATTTTAATTATTGTTGTTTTATTTTTATTAATATTTATTCCTTTTACTTTTTATAAAACATATAAGTCAGCAGTAAATAACATGTTTTATACCGATTTTAGCCTAAGAATTATAAATATAGAAGAAGGCTATGATATTGCAAATTTAAATCTCGAAACGAATAAACATGTAATTAAAATATTAAATAATTTTAGTTATTATTATAAAGAAGGCTATCAAGACAAAAATAATGAGAAACGTTTAACATTTATTCCTGCTTACTCCAATTTTATTCCAAAAATTACTAGTGGAAAAAATATAGAAAATGATAATGAAATAATATGCCCATCTAAACTTTCTTTTGGAGTATTTGATGAAGAAAATATAAACAATTTAATAGATATGCAAGAACAATTAAATAAAACATTAAACTTTACTTTTTATAAGTTAATTTATCATGAAGATACAGATAAAACAGAAGAAATACCATATACTTACTCTTTTAAATTAGTAGGGCTATATGATGCTGGGGATACATATACCTATGATACGTGTTATCTTACAGAAAAAAGTCATTCCCATATTATAAATGAAACGAAGCCATATAATGACCAAGAATATGCAAAAACAACCGCTATATTTGTAGATAAATATGAAAATGTAAAAGAAATTACTGATATTTTAGATAAAAATTCTATTAAATATCAAATATCTACTTTAGATACAGAATTTCTAACAATATTATTAAAATCATCTATAATTTTAATAATATTATTCATTTGTTTTTCTATCATCATATTAAATATTTATTTAAATATTATTTTATTAGAAAAACGAAGAAATTTTGCTATATTAAAAGCTTTAGGATTTCAAGAAAAGGATATTAGAAAAATATTATTATCGTGTATTTTCGAATTATTATTGCAATCTTTATTTTATGCTCTTTTAATTACTATGATAATTAAATATTCAATATTATACCTTGTAAGAAATAATGTAACTTTTATGACTTTAAATATTAAAATTTCTTATATTCCGGTAATTATTTATATAATAGTAATCATGCTTTCATTTTCTATTATTATTTTTAATAAAACTAAAAAATTATATTCTTTAACAGTAAAGGAGAATATTGAAAAATGAAAATATATATGAAAGGCTTAATAGAAAGCAAAAGCTTAAGAAAACTACTATTAATAGTTACATTCCTATTTATTTTGATATTAACAATTACTCTTATTTATAACTATTTGGATAATAAGAGAAAAATAGAATTCAATAAAGAAATATATCGTACTATAAACTTTACATCAAATAATATAACAGAAAAAACTTTAAATAAATATAAAGACAATATTCTATATATAGAGCAAGATGGAGAAGATTTTACAATTATTTTTAAGACTAAAGAAACAATGGAACAATTTCAAAAAGAGGAAGCTAAAAATTTTCAAAATACTGAAATAACCATAACTTCTACTCAAGAATTAAACGAAAACATGTTAAATATATTTCAAATTATTTTATATTTTTCATATTTTCTCTTAACTATATTAATTATCCTATTTTCTACAAACTATATATTAAATATAAAATCTAATATTTCTCTATATTTAATTTTGGGATTTCCTAAAAAAATAGTGATAGAAACGCTTATCATTTTCTTAGGATTATTAAATATTTTCTTAAACTGGATTGTTATATTAATAGGGGAAAGTATTTATTTCTTGCTATTTAATAGTTTTTTTGCTTTTAAAAACTATATAATATCCTTCTATATTATTATAACAGCAATATTATTTCTTAATGTTATTGCATATATAATTTTTAAAAATAAGAATTATCTGCATGATATAAATAATGAATTATAAAAAGAAACTAGGATTACTTACACTAAACTTCTTAGGGTCTTTTTTTCTTGTAGAAATATTTTTACTACTTTCTTTGATAGTAGTAGTACTATTTTTTGTCTCTTTTCCTAGCTCTCTAATGACTGAAATAACACTTTTAGCATTATTAATCATTGGTTTAGCTTCTTTATATAAGGGGATTACTTGATTAGCAATAGATAAAGTTTTAGATAAACCATTTAGGATTTTAAGAAAACTGAGACCTCCTGTAGGATTTCCAAACATAGACATTCACCTAAAACTATTATATGAGAAATAATCGAAAAATTGACATTAGGAGTTTTCTCTTTTTAGGAAATATGTTATAATATTTAAAGAATAGGAACGAGTTATATGAAAGATAAAAAAACTAACATTTTATTATTTCCGATTATAGCTATTATAAGTTTTATTAAACATTTTTTTATCGGAGTTAAATTTGTATTCTTTGATGCTTGGGCAAATATCATTAAATACCTAATAGATAAAAAGAACTTTCAAAAAATGGAAAACAGTAGAAAAGAAAAGCCTAATAAAAGCTTAAAGAAGAAAGAAGATAATATCCTAACGTTTGATGAAAGACAGAAGATAGCATTTGAAAAACAAGCATTAATTAACGAGATGCAAGAAGAAATCAAAAAACGTAAAGTAAATAAAGAATATTACACTTATTATGGTACTGATAGTGAAAATAAAAAAGTAAGTGGAACTATGAGTGCAACTAATAAAATTACTCTTCATAATTTTCTGGCTAGTGAAGGCATAGATGTTTATAGTATTAAGAAAAATAAATTCTTAAATGCATTAAAAAAGATTGGTTTAGAAGAAGAAAAAGAATTAAGTACTAAAGATTTAATCTTTTGGCTTACCCAAGTATCTACATATTTAAAAGCAGGAATAACTCTCAATGATACTATTAAAATTATGGGAAAGCAAGCCTCAAAAGACCACACGAAAAGTAAATTATATCGTTCTATTTTATATGAACTTACTTTAGGAGAAAATTTTAGTACAGCTTTGCAAAATCAGGGAAAAACATTTCCTCCTTTATTAATTAATATGATTAAATCTGCAGAAGCAACAGGGGAATTAGTAAAAACCCTAGATGATATGGCATCTTATTATACAGAAATAGACAAGACCAGGAAAGAAATGATCAGTGCCATTATTTATCCTGCTATTTTATTGGTATTTGCTATAGCAGTTTTAACGTTTATTATGGTTTATGTTATTCCTGAATTTATTAAAATATATGACCAAGCAGGTATAACTGTTAGTGGTTTTACTCTAGATATTATAAAATTTAGCAAATTTATTACAACTAACTTAAATATGATTATTTTAGTATTATTAGTTGCAATCATAACAATGCTTATTCTTTATCGCAAATCCAAAGTTTTTCGTGCCTGTCTTCAATGGATAGGTATGCATATTCCGTTCTTTGGAAAAATTATTATCTATAATGAAATCACTTTATTTACTAAAACATTTGCAAGTCTATTACGCAATAGTGTATATATAACAAATTCCATGGAAATATTAATAAATATTACAAATAATGAAATTTATAAAGAAATTATGATTGAAACAATGAGCAATATAGCAAGGGGAGAGAAAATCTCTTTATCATTCCAAGATAAATGGTGTGTTCCAGATGTTGCCTATTATATGATTGTAACAGGAGAATCTACTGGTGAATTATCTTTAATGATGGAAAAAGTTTCTAATTATTATAACGATTTACATAAAAGTAGGGTTACAAATCTAAAAAGTTTCTTAGAACCCATCATGATTGTAATACTAGCTTTAATTGTAGGAGTTGTAATACTAGCAGTTGTTATACCAATGTTTAGCTTATATGGTCAAATTAGTTAGGATGATTTTATGATTATATTTTTATTTTTACTAGGCTTTATACTAGGTTTAGCTTATTCATTAATAGGAGAAAAACTACCCTTATTAATACCAGATGTAATTGAAAAGGAGGAAAACTCTTGGATATTTAATCTATTTATAGGCATTCTAAATGGTTTAGTTTTACTCTTTTCCTATTATAGTTATGGAATAAGTTATGAGTTTTTTATTACCATAATTATTTTTGCATTAGTCATTATCATTTTCATTAGTGATTTTAAATATATGATTATTTTAGATAGTCCCCTAATTATTAGTGGAATTATCACACTTATGTTAAAGTATTATTACTTTGATTTAAAAACAATGCTAAATAGTATTATAAGTGGTTTATTCTTATTCTTATTTATGCTTTTAATAGGCTTTATTGGCAAGAAAATATTTCATAGAGAAGCTCTTGGGGGAGGAGATATCAAACTAGCTGCTATTATAGGCATTATTTTAGGCTGGAAATTAGGGTTAATTGCTATCATTATGTCAAGCCTATTAGCAATGCCTTATGCTTTAGGAAGCATGATGATAAGCACGGATAAAGAAGTCCCATATGGTCCCTTTTTAATAGGAAGCGTGGCTCTAATATATATTTTTAGTGATAAATTTCTAAATATTATAGAATTATTCTTATAGAGATATTCAAGATTATTGAGTATCTTTTTTTGAAAATAAAGAATTTCTAAGTTTTTAAGTTGTCAAATGCAAGTTTTTACGGTATAATATTAAAAGATTTGAAAGGAATTGTTGTATGAAAAACGTAAAAGAAATTGAAATTAAAATTGATGGTGAAAAATGGGAAAAAGCCTTAGATAAAGCTTATAAAAAGAAGAATAAAGAAGTTAAAATTGAAGGTTTCCGTAAAGGAACTGTTCCAAAAGAAATTTTTATTAAAAAAATGGGAATTGAAACTCTTTATATGGATGCTGTAGATTTCGTTATGGATGAAGCCTATGGTTTAGCTTTAGATGAAGCAAAAGTAGTACCAGTTTGTGAACCAAAATTAGATATTATGGGAATTAACGAAAAAGAAGTTAAATTCAAATTTACAATTATTAGTAGACCAGAAGTTAAACTTGGAGAATACAAGAATTTAGGTATTAAAAAAGAAAAAGCCACTGTAACTAAAGAAGAAATTGAAGAAGAAGTTAAGAACTTACAAAATCAATTAGCAGAAATCACTCCAAAAGAAACAGGAAAAGTAGAAAAAGGAAATACTGCAGTTATTGATTTCGAAGGCTTTGTTGATGGTAAAATATTAGATGGTGGTAAAGGTGAAAATTATCCTTTAGAAATTGGTTCTAATACTTTTATTCCTGGCTTTGAAGATGGTGTTATTGGAATGTCTATTGGAGAAACAAAAGAATTAAACTTAAAATTCCCAGAAGACTATGTCGCTGACCTTAAAGGGAAAGACGTTAAGTTTAATGTTACTTTAAGAGAAATCAAAGAGAGAGTTGTTCCAGAATTAAATGCTGATTTCTATGAAGATTTAGGCTATACAGATATTAAGACTAAAGAAGAATTCCTAAAAGAAGTAGAAAAAGTTTTAGTAGAAAGAAAACAAGCTGAAATTGATGATGCTCACTTAGAAGCATGCTTAGCAAAAGCTAGTGAAAACATGACTATTGAAATTAATGAAGAAATTATTGACGATGAAGTACATCGCATGATTCATCAATTTGAAGAACAACTTACAATGCAAGGAATTAAAATTGCAGACTATATGTCTATTACAGGAATGACTCATGAAAAATTACATGAACAAATGGAACCAGAAGCTACAAAAAGAGTGAAATATCGTTATTTATTAGAAGCTATCGCTGAAGCAGAAAAAATTGATTTTACAAAAGAAGAAGTAGAAAAGAAAACTGAAGAAATGGCTTCTAACTATGGAATTAGTGTAGAAGAATTATTAAAAGCTTATGGCTCTGATGAAATCGTTAAATACGATATGAAAATGCATGCAGCTTTAGAAATAATTAAAAATAATAACTAGAAAGCTTAATCGCTTTCTTTTTCTTTTATATAAATAGAAAGAGTAAGTGTCCGAAATAAACATAAAAAAAGACACATAAATTTACCTATGATATAATGTAAGTGA
>CAKOPK010000006.1 GCA_934099115.1 uncultured Bacilli bacterium | reverse complement strand
ATGAGTTATTATTAAGTATATAAAAATCTTACATTTTAGGTAATGAAATGTGTGGACACTTAATATTTCCATTTATATTGATAGAAAAAATAAACTTTCTTATTGACATTTGCGTTAAAATATGATAACATTTTAAATGTTGTGAATCAATGGGGGTTGTTGAACAATGTTGAAAATTTAACGAACTCATTACCTTTGCAATGAGTTTTTTGGCGGGTAAACCAATCAATTAATATTAATTTAAAATTTAGGGGGTTTTATATATGGGAGAATATTTAAGTAAATTAATTGAACAATTTAAAAGTGCTACAGGTGTAAATCATGTTGACATTAATTCAGAAGAATTTATAAGAGAGTTTAGTGAGTGGATTATAGCTCGTAAAAATTTGAGAAATCATTATAATTCTTTTATTGAGTATATGGATGTATATCCTAAAATTAATGGTAAAACTGTAGAAGTTGATAAAGGTGTGTTTGACTCTATAGCATTAGATTCAAATATGACTATGATAACACCATATCCTGATGGAGTAAATAAGGCAAAAGGAGATTTGATTAAAGCTGCTTTTACTGTTTATGAAGGAATACCTGTTGTAGTGAAAAATAAAAATGGTGTTAATAATTTAGAGTTTCTTGATACGTCATTTATTAATAGATTTATTACGCAAAATCCTTATGATATATCTTATATTAAAAATTGGGAACAATTACATAATAAGGGACAAAATATAACTGTTGGCATATTTGGTAGTATTTATGATAAGGATATAAGTCAAAAAATAAGTGAACTTAAGGAATTTAAAAAAGGTTTTAATGATGATAATTATTCTGAAGATTATGTCACAGAAAACGATATGTATTGTTACGCACTTTCAAGTTCAAGAAAAGCTAATACTTTAGTTAGAACTAGATAATTTTGGTATTATAAAGGAATCATTTGTATAATGATTCTTTTTCTTTTGATAATTTAGTAGTATTTTAATGTATTTGTTCATAATCTTTATTCGGGGATATTTATGAAAAAAGTAGTGTTTTTCTTTATATCACTATTTAATGACATAACATAATTATCCAATTCATTATAAACATTCATAATTTCAGCATTTGTGTTTTTTTGATATTTTATTAAATTGATTTTCATCATATATTACTTCCCTTAATGATGAATTTTCAATTTCTTTATTTTCAGGAATAGTAACATCAATTTCATTATCATCATCTTTTATCATAAAATCTAATCCAAGCATTTTGATTCTTTCTGCTTTATTAGGAATAATGAAATCATATCGTTTTTCCATAAAAGAAATCATTGTTAACCCACGATTTAGAATCTCTTCTGGTGTCCATTCCAAACATTTAGCAACTTGCATTTCAGAATGAGAACCATTTTCATATCCTCTAGTTCTATCCAATCCTTGTTTTTTATCATCAAAAGAATAATTTTGTAATTTGAAATTTATACTTAATGACAATGGTAATAAGTTGCCTAAAGAACCATTTAAATAATTTTCTTTTGAGTATCAGTATAATTTCCAAATCTCTCTATCCAACAAATGCATTTAACAACATAGAGAAAAATTAGAATCAAGGTTGGTTCTAATTTTTTATTTTGTTTTTAATTTCATCATCAAATAAAGACACTATGTGATATATTATTATTGTATCACATACTATTTATAAATCTATGGGAGGAAAATAATGAAAGAATTAAATAGATGGCATATTATTTATAGTCGTAAATCAAAGTACACCGGAAAAGGAGAAAGTGTTGAAAATCAAGTTGATTTGTGCAAACAAAAACTATTAGCTAAATATCCTGATTTGAAAGAGGAAGATATTAAAGTTTTTACAGACGAAGGATTTACAGGTGCTAATACAAATAGACCTGATTTTCAAAAGATGATGAACTTAATCAGAGAAAACAAAGTTGCTTCAGTTACTTGCTACAGATTAGATAGAGTTAGTAGAAATGTTGGCGACTTTTGTAATTTAATAAATGAATTACAAGCATTTAATGTTGGATTTGTTTCAATAAGAGAAGATTTTGATACTACCTCACCCATGGGAAAAGCAATGATGCTAATATGTTCGGTATTTGCACAACTTGAGAGAGATACTATAGCCGAAAGAATAAGAGACAATATGATGGAACTTGCAAAAACCGGAAGATGGCTTGGAGGTACTCCTCCTACTGGATTTAAATCTCAAGAAGTACAAAATTTATCCATTGATGGCAAAAAAAAGAAACTTTTCAAATTAAAAGAACTTCCAGAAGAAAAATTAATTGTAAATCTACTTAAAGACAAATATTTAGAAATAAAATCACAAACTGGGCTTGAAACATATACTATTCAAAATAATATAAAAACTAAAAATGGCAGAATATTCACTAGATGGTCATTAGTTAATATATTATCTAATCCAGTTTATTCAATGGCTGATTCTGATGCTTATGATTATTTCACCGAAAAAGGAGCATTAGTAGTTGGAGATAAAAAAGATTACAACGGAAAATTCGGATTAATGGTATATAATAAAACAAACCAAATAACAAAAAAAGGAAGAAATGATAATCCCATTTCCGAATGGATTGTTGCTATTGGAAAACATAAAGGATTCTGGACTGGCAAAGAATACGTTGAAGTACAAAATTTACTTGCATCAGGTGCTAATAAAAGATTTAGAAAACCAGCCGTTAATAATGCATTATTATCCGGAATCCTTAAATGTAGTTACTGTGGTAGTTTTATGAGACCTAAACTATATCAAAGTGAAGTTGATGGTGAATTAAGATTCTCTTACTTATGTGAATTAAAAGATAAAAGTAGAAGAACCAAATGTGATCATAAAAACCTTAATGGAAATAAAGCCGATAAAAAAGTAGTAGAAGTAATTAAAAGTTTAGCAAATCCAAAAGGAGAATACTATCAAGCATTAAAAGACCTAGCAAGTGGTAAATTAAATAAATTAGATACCAAGTCAAATGAATTATATACTTTAACTAAGAAAATTAAAAACAACGAAAAAGACATTGCTTCACTAATTGATAAAATTAAAATGGTTCCTGCAAATATAGTACCAGATTTAGCAAAGGAAATACAAAAACTTAAAGGTGCTAATGTTGAACTTGAAGAACAAGTAAAAAAATTAAATATTGATAAAACATCAATTATTGACGATACAGAAAACGCTAAAATAGTTCTTGATATAATTGACTCATATTTCAATAAATTTAACAAATTAGATTTATTACAAAAAAGGACGCTTATAAAATTAGTAATATCATCTGCATACAGTGATGGTGAAAACTTGATACTTAATCTTACTGGAACAAGAGAATCTGCTAAGATGACTGAGTTTCCATTAGGTGACAATTGCAAATGAAATTTTGATGTATTTTCGTAGTAATAAGAAAAGTGGAATTACCGTTAGTTTAAATGATTCTATTGGTTATGATAAAGATGGTAATGAGATTAGTTTGATGGAAGTTATTAAAGATGATGGATTAGATGTTTCTGATTTAATTCATAATCAGGAAAATATTGGAAGATTAAAAGAATATTTGAAAGTTCTTACTAGTAGAGAAAAAGAAATATTAGTAAAAAGATATGGCTTATTAAATGAAGAAGAACAAACACAAAAAGAGATTGCTAAGAACTTACATATATCCAGAAGCTATGTTTCTAGAATAGAGAAAAGAGCTCTTACTAAAGTATTAAGAGAATTTATTAAACATAATCAAAGTTTATAGGGGGATTTATGGATTTAAAAAAAGATATATTTTATTTATTAATGAATTATGATTATCAAGATAAGTATAAACAAAAGGAGGTTATTGATTTTATATTAGTTAATCCCGATAATTATAATCTTTTATTTTCTTATATTATGCGATCTAGTGAATATAAGACAAATAATTTAACACCGATTATATGTTTAGAAAAAGCTTATCAATATGTTTTATTTAAATTAAATGAACATGAATATGCTCATTCAATTGAATATGAAATAGAACCTTTTAAATTATCTTAATCTTGTTAAATGAGTCTTGTTTTGTTATAATAGTAGTACGAAAGAAGGACATTTTATGACATATCAAGATTTAGCAAATTTAATATTTCCTAATATTCATAAAACACCAGAAGATTATGAGAAGATTTATCCAGAAAGAAATTTAGGAGAAGGGGCTAAAGTTACGCGTTTTGCTCCAAGTCCTACAGGTTTTATGCATATTGGAAATATGATGAGTGCTACTATTAATTATGTTTTAGCTAAAAATAGTAAAGGGGTATTTTTTTTAAGGAATGAAGATACAGACCAAGAAAGAAGTGTAGAAGGGGCAGTTCCTTTTATTCATCATATTTTAAATTATTATCATATTGCTCCTGATGAATATGAATATGATGGTAAAACGGTTGGAAATTATGGACCATATATTCAAAGTGAGAGAATGGAAATTTATCATGCTTTTATTAAACATTTAATTTCTATTGGAAGAGCGTATCCTTGTTTTTTAACTCCAGAAGAATTGACAGAGATTAGAGAGTATCAAGCTAAAAGTAAAAAAAGAATTGGTATTTATGGACGTTATGCAAAGTATCGTTATTTAACACCGGATGAGGCTGCTAAAAAGATAGAGGCTGGAGAAAAGTTTGTTATTCGTTTTAAATCTGAAGGGGATTTTAATAAAAAATTTGTTTTTGAAGATTTAACAAAAGGTAAAATTGAATTTCCAGAGAATGATATTGATGTTCCTATTATGAAGAGTGAAAATTTACTTCCAACTTATCATTTTGCCCATTTAGTAGATGACCATTTAATGCGCACTACTCATGTTGTGCGTGGAGAAGAATGGATGAGTAGTGTTCCTCTTCATTATGAGTTATTTAAAGCTTTTGGTTATAAGATGCCTAAATATATTCATACATCTTTAATATTAAAGAAAGATGGAGATACTATTCGTAAGATTAGTAAGAGAAAAGATCCAGAGGCATTGATGTTCTTTTATGAAGAAAAAGGATATCCAATATTAGCTGTTATAGATGCAGTGCTTACTATTGCTAATTCTAATTATGAAGAATGGAGAACTAATCATCCTGATACTCCTTTTTATGAATTTCCTTTTAGTCCTAAAAAAATGAGTTCTAGTGGTGCTTTATTTGACTTAGATAAATTAGATAATATATCTAAAAATTATATTTCTAAGATGAAAGCTGTGGACTTATATCAAGAATATCTTGTTTGGGCTAAGAAGTATGATGAGGCAGTAGCTAGTTTATTAGTTAATCATAAGGAGGATACTATTGCATTCTTAAATATTGAAAGAGAATGTAAGAAACCAAGGAAAGATTATGAAAATTATTCTTCTATTTTTGCTAAAATATGGTATTTATATGATGAAGAATGGAATAAAGATTTAACTTATGATTTTGGCTTAATTCAAGATAAAGAAGAAATTTTAAATATTATGAATCAATATTTAGATGCTTATTATGATTCTAATGATACTCAAGATGTATGGTTTCAAAAGATTAAAGAATTATGTGAACAACTAGGGTATGCGAGTGATATGAAGGCTTATAAAGAAAATAAAGAGGCTTATAAGGGTAGTATTGCAGATTTTACGTGTGCAATGAGAGTTGTATTAACTACTAGTTCAGTTACTCCTAATTTGTATGATATAATGCAAATTTTAGGAAAAGAAAGAATGTTAAAAAGAGTAGAAATTTTTAAAAATAAAAACTTGTAAAAATCTAAAAATAATGATATGATAGTAATATCTTTTTGAAAAGATATTACTTAATGGTCTGTTGGTGAAATGGTTAACACATTGCCCTCTCAAGGCAACATTCATGGGTTCAAATCCCATACAGATCACCATTTTTGAATTATACTCAGTGAAAACTGAGTTTTAATTTGCTTTTTTCTTTCTTTTGTGTTAGAGTATATACCTATAAAAAAGGGGTTTTGAGATGAAAGAAGCAATTATTAATACTAAAAAATTAATAGCAAAACAGTTAGAAGCGGGAAAAGTATATAATTTTGATGATTCATTTAGTGAATATCAGAAAGTATATTCTTTAACAAACGAAAATTTAGATAGTAGTTTAGCTGGTATTGTAAAATCTACTTATAAACAGGCTTTAACTGTTTTAGGTAGTGGAGATCAAGTTTTTAATCTTTTAGCGTATGGAATACTTGATATTGATACTTTTGATACAAATAAACTTACAGAATATTTTGCTTTTGGTTTAAAAGCAGCGGCGATACGGACTTTTTCATATATAGAATATTTAGAATTTATGACGGATTTAGTTAGTAAAGAAACTTCATTTGAGAAAGTTATGGATTATATTACAGTATTATTACCTAATATGGATTTAAAATATCGTATTTATTGGCTTTCTATTAGAGATTTTTATTATCGAGAAGTGAAATTAACACATACTTATTTGCCTTTATTTCAAATGACTACAATAAATAGACCTAGTCTATATCAAATTATTCATAAAAATAAATATTTAGAAAACGAAGAGACTTATAATCAAGTTCGTATTAATTTATTAAAAGCTAAAATTAGTTTTGCAAATATTAATTGTTTTTCTTTACCTACACATTTAAAAAAAGAATATGATTTAGTACTACTGTCTAATATTGCAGATTATTTTTATAAGTCTTGGGGTTATATGTGGAAGTATGAAGAGTTAAGAGAATATTCTAAAAACATGGAAAAACATGTTAGGGAAGATGGGGTACTTGCTTTAGCATATCTTTACCGAATATTTATTAATAGAACACAATCTTATTTAAATCATTTAATTATAACTTCTAGTCTTACTTTAAATGATTTGGAGAATGAGGAAATTATTTCTTTTCCTCATATAGAGGTTTCAAAAACTTCTAATACTGTTAGTGATGCTTTAATTTTAAAGCGCAAATAGTGTCAAGCTTTAGAAAAAGACTAGTAAATTTAGTGCTTATTCGTTAAAATAGAATAGGTGAATTACTGTGAAGATTAAGAAATATAATTATGATAGAATAAAAGAGAAAGATGTTAATGATAGTATTATTCGAGTAAAAGCTTTGATGATTAATAGCCAAGAAGAAATATTACTCGGTAATGCTTTTGGAACTTATCAGTTTCCTGGAGGTCATCAAGAAGAGAAAGAGACTTTAAGCGAGACTTTAATTCGCGAGATTAAAGAAGAAACAGGAATAACTCTTCCTTTTAGAGAATATGAACCATTCTTTGCTATAAAATATTATTTAAAAGATTATCCTGTCTTAGGAAATAATCGTTCTATTGAGTTATATTATTTTTGTTTATTTACTGATGAAAAATATCATTTAGAAAAAAGAAATTTAGATGATCAAGAAAGAATAGGAGATTTTACTTTAACGTATGTGCCTTTAAAAGATATTAAGAAAGTTTTAGAAGAAACTCAAGAGAAGCAAAAGATTAATCGTTTAATTGAAAGAGAAATGCTTTTAGCAGTGCATCAGTTTAAGAAAGAAAGAAGAAAATTATGGAAGAAAAACGTTTTAAAATGATTGATGAAGACTTTGTATGTTTTGTATGTGGAAGAGAAGTAAAACATTTAAGTTATACTGCAAGAGACCATTGTCCTTATTGTTTATGCAGTAAACATGTTGATTGTAATCCTGGGGATAGAGCAAATGCTTGTCATGGTGTTTTAAGACCTATAGAGGTTGTTAGGGGTACGAAAGATACTTGGAAGATTGTTTATAAATGTGATAAATGTGGAGAAATAAAAAGAAATAAGGCTGCACTTGACGACAATTATGATTTAATTTTACAAATAATGAGTTCTAAAGCATAAAAAGATGATATAATAGAATTCATAAAATTAAAATATATTTTAATAATGAGGTGATTTAATGGCTATTTATTTAAAGAAAGATTTAGAAGCTAAAAAAAGTTTAAATGATCAAATTCATTTTATAAATGAATTAGATAATAGTAAGCCTAGTGTAAAAATAGGTATTTTAAATATTATGCCTACTTTAGAAGATACAGAAAGACAACTTATGATTGCTCTTGATAATCCAATTGTTCAAATTGAATTAGATTTTATTTATTTAAATACCAAAAAGGTTGATGATGAGAAATTAGCTTATTATCAAAAATATTATTTATCTTTTCAAGATATTAAAGGTACTAAATATGATGGAATGATTATTACTGGGGCTCCTTTAGAACATATTCCATTTTCAGGGATAGATTATATTAATGAATTATGGGAGTTCTTTAAATATACAAAGAATAATGTTCGTTCTACAATTTATTTATGTTGGGCTTCACAAGCTGCGTTACAATATTTTTATGGGGTAAATCGTTATAATTTACCAGAGAAAGTATCTGGTTTATATGAACATTATATAGTAAGTCCTAGTAATTTAGTTACAGGGTTTGATGATACTTTTTATATTCCTCAATCTAGATATTGTAGTTTAATTGAAGAAGATATTATCAAAAGAAAAGAATTAAAATTAGTTAGTAAATCTAATGAATCTGGAGTTTATATAGTTGAGAGTTTAGATGGCTCTAAGATATTTTTAACTGGTCATGCTGAATATGATTTATGGACTTTGGATAAAGAATATCGAAGAGATATTAATAGAGGATTAGATATTTTACCACCTAAAAATTATTATAAAAATGATGATCCTTTACTTACTCCTGTATATAGATGGCATGCACATTCTAATTTGCTTTATCATAATTGGGTTTATTATTATGTATATAAATAAAAATTGCTACTCTGGATAGCAATTTTTTATATGAATAATTTGTTTAAAAGAAATTATTTGATGGTTTTTGATTTCTAAAAGATTCGTGGTAGGAAATATTTTATAGATATAAGTTTCTAAATTTTGGATTTTATTTTGGGAATAGAAGGTTAATATGATTTTATTTTGGGAGAAGTAAGCCTCTTTTATTTGTTCATTTAAAATTTCTAATTCTTCGGGAAATAAAATGGGTTTTTTATCTTCTTTTTGTTCTAACTCTTTTATTACTTCTTTACTGTTTAAAACAGATTCAAATGGTTGCCATTTAATAAAGCCTCTATCAATCATGCGTTATGGCCTCCGATTTTTTTGTTTCTTTCTTTAATAGTAGAATCTGATAATAGGCTAGATGCTTTTAAAAGAGAGTTCTTTCCAAAACGATTTTTGATTAAATCTATAGTCTTATCTATGTTTTCTTTTTCAACTCTATCTTCAATTGTATGGAAAATATCTAATTGAACACCTGCTTTTTCGAATAAATTTCCACAGGAGATAGTTACTTTACGAATGGGCATATTTTCTTGATAAAATTTATCAAAGATAATTAGACAAATATTTGCAATAATAGTGTCTTGATCAGTAGGGTTTTCTAGTTTAATACTGTGATAGAAGCCTCCACCGATACTTTTAGAGTAGCCAATTCCAAAACCGATGGTAGAACATGTTTTATGATTGTTTCTTAATCTAGTAGTGATAACTTCTACCATTTCTTCGATAATTAATTTAATGTTTTGACCATTGTAGTCTTTAAAGAGTATTTGACTATGAGAATAAGATTTATCTGCTCCTTTTTTTAAGTCTCCAATACGACTTAAATCAATTCCATTTGCATGGTTCCATAATTCTGCACCCATAATTCCAAATTTTGCTTTTAATTTATTACGGTCATAGTAGGCTAGCTCTTCAATGGAATAAATACCTAAATCATTTAATTTTTTTTCCATTCTTTTTCCTATACCCCACATATTAGATAGGGGAGATATCTTCCATAGTTTATTAGGAATATCTTCATAGTCCCATTTGGCAATAAAGTCTTTGTTATGTTTTGCTTCTATATCCATAGAAACTTTTGCTAGCAACATGTTAGGACCGATTCCACAGGTGGCATAAAGCCCTGTAGATTTTCTAATATCATTTAATATATCTTTAGCTAGTTCTATATCGGTTTTTTGATACATTTTTAAATAGTCTGTTACATCTAGAAAGCATTCATCAATAGAATAGATGTGTAAATCTTCTTTAGCTACATACTTTAAATAAATACTTACTACTTCTTTTGATTTTTTTATATATAAACTCATTCTAGGAGGAGCTATTTTGTATTTTATATTTCTTGGTATTTCATATAATCTTCCACGAGATTTTACGCCTTTATCTTTTAAATAAGGAGTAACTGCTAGGGTTATGGCACCATTTCCTTGATTGGGGTTAGCAACTACTAATGGCACTTGAAAAGGGTTTAAACCTCTTTCTATACATTCACAACTAGCAAAGAAACTTTTTAAATCAATACATAAAAAATTACGATGTAAATAGATATTTTCCATGCTATCTTTCCTTTCTGCTATCATTATAAAACGAACTTATGTATAAATCAAGTGGCAATAAATGGTAGATTATCTTTCTATTCTATTTCTTTTGTGATAGAATGTTTTTGGAGGATGTCAGAATGAAAATTTTAAAATATAAAAAAACAAAAAAGAATGAATATATTCTTATAACTGATGAAGAAGAAATTACTTTATATGATGATATTATTATTCAATATGAACTTTTGTTAAAAAAAGAAATTACTAAAAATGAATTAGTACAAATAAAAAAAGAAAATAATAAGCTAAAGGGGTATTATGAAGCTTTAAAAGAAATTAATAAAAGAATAAAAACAGAGAAGGAAATAAGAACTTTTTTAAAGAAGAAGGGATATTCTTTAGAAGATATAGAAGATACAGTTTTAAGATTAAATAAAGAGGGTTATTTAAATCATAAAATGTATATAGAAGCTTATATTCATGATATGCTTACTCTTTATTTAGTGGGGGAAAGTAAGATTTGTTCTGATTTAATAGATTTGGGTTTTACTTATGAAGAGGTTTTACCTTATTTAGAGAAGATAGATGTTAATATTTATCATGAAAAAATTAAGAAATATGTAGATAAAAAAGTGAAAGTAAATAAGAAGAGTATTCAAGAATTTAAGCGTAAGACTTTGGAAGAATTAATTCATAAAGGATTCTCTAAAGAAGATGTATTAACATATTTAGATTCACTTTCTCTTCAAGAAAATACGAATGAAATAGAAAAGATAGTTTTAAAATTATATCGTAAATATATAACAAAGTATGATTTATATACGACTAAGATTAAGATTAAAAGCTATTTATATAGTAAGGGATATTCTAATGTAGATATTGATGCTATCATTGAAAAAAGCTTCTAGGGAAGCTTTTTAGTTTGAACTATTTTTGTAAGTATTAATTAGATTATTCATATATTTAGAATATTGAGAATTTAATTCACTATCTACAATATTAAGTTCATATTTATCACGATAATATTTAACAGCATCAACCATTAAAGATTTATTATCATTTAATTTGTTAGTCATTATTTTTTCTTTCATACTATCTACAGAGTCATCATAACTTGCTTTTTTACCAGTAGCAGTTTTTAGAATTACATGGTAACCAAGTTCTGTTGTAATAATATCAGTACTATATTCACCATCTTGTAATTTAGCTGCACTAGAGACTAATTCGTCATATTTGCTATCTAGACTACCAATGTTAATTTCTCCTAGGGAACCACCTTTATTTTTAGTGCTTTCATCTTCAGAATATTCTTTAGCAAGACTTGTAAATGTTTCGGTGATGTTTTTATTTTCTTTTTTAGCAGTGTTTAATTTATCAATAACTTCTTTAACTTTAGCTTTAGCTTTTTTCTCTGCTGCTTCTTTTTCTTCGTCTGTAGCACTACTGCTTGCATCAGAAGTAATTAGAATATGAGATATTGTCATGTTTGGATAAACACTTTTTTCATAATAATCTTTTAATTCATCTTCTGTAATATTATTTTTTACATAAGTTTCAATTGCTTCATTTTGTAAGTAATTGATATAAGCGGCATTTTTATAAGCATCAAAAGTTTGATATCCATAATAGGTTTGTAACATACTTAACGCTTTTTCTTCATCGTCATAGTTTGCTTTAAATTGTTTTACAACGGCTTCACTATAAGTTTTAGCATCACTTACTTTGTCTTTAAATTCTAGTTCATAAATATGTTTATCCATCATATTTACTAATACTTGTAATCCATAGCCATTTTTAATTTCATCATAGAAATCATTGACACTTATTTTTTCTCCATCTTTGAAGGTTATTACTGCTTCATCACCATTTGATAACTTAGGAATTTTTCCACATCCACATAATAATAGAGTAGATACTCCTAAAATAAATAATTTTTTCTTCATTAATATTTTCCTCCTACTGAGATTAATTATAACAATACTTAGCTTAAAATACAAGGTTTTTGCATAAATTCTCTAACAAGTTCATTTGCCCAGCACCAAAATAAAATTTTTACGTAATATATAAGTGAAAAGACAAATAAAGGAGGAATGATTTATGAATTGTGGAACTGGCAACGGACTTGGAGCTGCTATCATATTAGTATTATTTATCTTATTAATCATTATCGTAGGAGCATTCATTTAGTCTTTTAAAATTTTTTAAGGAGGTGTGAGCATCTTTATGGGATGTTGCAAAGATAAGTCTACTACTAAAAGTGGGTTTGGACTTCAAAATAGTGCATTTTTAATTATCGTATTATATATTTTATTAGCAATCATTCTAGGAGGTATTCTATATTATTAGGATACAAAAATATGCAAAAAGAGGGGCACCTCTTTTTTTCTGTCAATTTTGCGTAAATATAAGAATATTCTTAAAAAAGCGAACAACTCATTCTTTACAAAAACTCTAATAATTGATAATATTATGGTAGGCAGTGGTACATTGTGGTAGAAAGTGGGGGATTGCAATGTTTATGGGCGAGCATCATCATAATATTGATGAAAAAAGCAGATTAGTAATACCTTCTAATTACCGCAGTAGTCTTGGAGAAAACTTCATTATTACTAGGGGATTAGAAAAATGCTTGTATATCTACACCGAATCTGAATGGAATAAAATTGTAAAGAAGTTAGCAAGCTTACCTTTTACAAAAAAAGATGCTCGTGTATTCATTCGATCTTTCTTTTCGGCTGCTGCTAGTTGTAATCTTGACCGACAAGGACGTATTAATATTTCGGCTGGACAGGTTGCTTATGCTAATATTACTAAAGAATGTGTAATTATTGGGGCTTGTGATAGGCTTGAGATATGGTCTAAAGAGAATTGGGAACAATTTAATAATGATTATAGTGATGTTCTTGAAGAAGTAGCAGAACACTTATTTCAAGATGAGGTATCTTATGAAACATTATAGTGTTATGCGAGATTTAGCAATACAAAATTTGAATATAAAAGAAGATGGTATATACGTAGATGCCACACTCGGATATGCTGGTCACAGTAGTGAAATTTTAAAAAGAATAAGTAAAGGGAGATTATTCGCCTTTGATGCGGATAGTGAAGCGATTAACTATTCGCGTCAATTGTTATTTGGTATTCGTTCTAATTTTACTATTATTCATGATAATTTTATGCATTTAAAAGAGGGACTTGACAAAGAAAATATAGATTTAGTAGATGGATTCTTATTTGATTTAGGTTTATCTAGTCCAGAGATTGATGATGCAAGTCGTGGTTTTAGTTTTATGCAAGATGGTGTTTTAGACATGAGAATGAATAAAGAATCTAGAATGGATGCTAAAGAAGTGATTAATCATTATAGTGAAGAAGAACTTGTTCATATATTCTTTCAATATGGTGAAGAGCCTAGAAGTAAGATTATTGCTAAAAATATTGTAGAGGCTAGGAAAGTAAAAGAAATTACTCATACTTTAGAGTTAGTAGAAATTATTAAAAAGAGTGTGGGAGCTAATTATTTTTATAAAAATCATCCAGAAAGAGTTATTTTTCAAGCGATTCGAATTGAAGTAAATCAAGAATTAAAAGCAGTAGAAATTGCCTTAACTGATGCTATTTTAAAGTTAAAAAAGGGTGGAAGAATTGTAGTTATTACTTTTCATTCTTTAGAAGATCGCTTAGTTAAGAATATTTTTAAGAAATATAGTGAAGTTAATGAAATGGTAAAAGGGTTACCTGAAAAAGATATTCCTCAAGAATATAAACCTCTTATTCGTTTAGTTAATAAGAAACCTATTTTACCGAGTGAAGAAGAATTAAAAGAGAATAGTCGTAGTAAAAGTGCTAAAATGAGAGTAATAGAAAGGGTCTAATAATGAGAACTAAAAGAGTAAAAAGAATTAAGTTGTTAAAGGGAGAAAAATTTATGTTTTTCTTACTTGTATTATTTGGATTTGTCATTATGCCATCTTCTTGGGTATATACAAAAGCACTATTATCTGAGACAAATATTGAACTTGAACGTGTAAAATCAAAGATTAGTAAACAAACAGATGCTAATGAAGCTTTAGGTATGCAGATTGATGAACTTGCTAGTATTGATAATATTCAAAATATTGCATCTATAAGTGGTTTAAGTTATAATAATAGTAATATTAAAACAATTGATGAATAGGAGAGCTATAAATGAAGAAAAAAAGGTCATGTGTTAAAATAAATAAAATTATTGTCTTGGCCTTTTTTTGTGCTTTTATAGCTGCTATTATAAAGTTAGAATATGTTGCTATTGTAACAAATGTAGATGGAACTAATTTAAAAGAGTTTGTTAGTAATAGAAATACTACTAAAAAGACTTTATATGCGTCTAGAGGAAATATATATGATGTAAATGGGGATGCTATTGCTCAAAATGTAAACTCTTATACTTTAATTGCTTATTTAAGTGAATCTAGAACTACTAATCCTGATAAACCTAATCATGTTGTGGATAAAGAAGGTACAGCTAAAGCTTTAGCAGAAGTTTTAAATATGGACTATAATTATGTTTTAGGAAGATTAAATGTTAAAGGAGCTTATCAAGTAGAGTTTGGAACAAAGGGAAGAAATTTAAGTGAGAATAAAAAACAAGAGATAGATGCTCTTGCTTTACCAGGAATATCTTTTACTGCTGGTAGTAAAAGATATTATAAAAAATCTAAGATGGCTTCTTATATTGTTGGTTATGCGAAACAAAATGAAGATGGAGAAATTGTTGGAGAAATGGGAGTAGAGAGTTATTATAATGATATTTTAAAGGGAACAGATGGTTATACGGAGTATCAGAGTGCTTTAGGATATCAAGTAGGAGAAGCTTATACTATAGAACCCATTAATGGTAGTGATATATATTTAACTTTAGATACTCAAATACAGCTTATTTTAGAGGATGCAGTTCATACTTTAGAAGAAAATAATACTTTTTCTTGGTTTACGATTAGTGTTATGAATGCTAATACAGGTGCTATTGTTGGAAGTGCTACTAGTCCTAATTTTAATCCGAATACTTTAGAAGGTTTATCCAATTATGTGAATCCTCTTGTTGGTTATACTTATGAACCTGGTAGTACTATGAAGATATTTTCTTGGTTAGCTGCTATGGAGTCTGGAGTATATAATGGTAGTGAAGAGTATATGTCTGGTAGTGTTGTAGTTGCAGATGCAACCATTAGAGACTTTAATAATTCTGGTTGGGGTCTTATTAATTATGATACTGGTTTTGCTTATTCTTCTAATGTAGGAGCTACTTATTTGGCTTTAAAAGTAGAAGAAAAAGAGAAGGGTAAATTAAAATCTTTTTATAAATCTTTAGGCTTTGGTTCTAAGACGGGTATTGAACTTCCGGGAGAAGAAAGTGGTATTGTTAATCCGAACTATCAATCAGAGATTGCAACTGCTTCTTATGGACAAGGTATTACTACAACACCAATTCAAACTTTACAAGCTTTGAGTATTATTGCTAATGGTGGAGAGATGATTAAGCCTTATATTGTAGATAAGATTATTGACCAAAGTGGTAATATTACTTATCAGGGAGGAAGAAATTCTTTAGGACAAAAAGTATCTAAAGAATCTATAAAGAAAATTAAAGAATTAATGTATAACATGGTTTATAATGGTTTATCTAAGATATGGCAACCTAATAATGTTACTTTGATGGGTAAGACGGGAACTGCTCAAATAGCTAGTCCAAATGGTGGTTATTTAACTGGCTCTACTAATTATATTCGTTCTTTTGCAGGGGTTTTTCCTTATGAAGACCCAGAATATATTATATATGCTTCTGTAAAACAAATTGATGGAGGTTCTAGTGCTCTTGCTTCTGTTGTTCGTAAAACAGTAGAAAGTATTGCTAATTATGCAAATATTACTAATACTAAGAATACTGGAGATAGTTCTAAGATTATAACTCTTAATAATTATATTAGTAGTGATTTAGATACTACTAAAGAAATATTAAGTAATTTAAAATTAAAAGTCTATACGATTGGTAATGGAAAAAATATTGTTAATCAATATCCACTTAATAAAACACAAGTTTTAGAAGGAAGTAAAATATTCTTGCTTACAGATGGAACAGAAGTATTAATGCCTAATATGGTAGGTTGGAGTAGTAGTGAAGTTATGAATTTCTGTAATTTAGTCGGGTTAAATTTTAGCTTTAATGGTTATGGCGTTGTTACCCAGGCTTCTATTCCAGAAGGGGAAGTTATTGATTTAAGTAAGACCTTAGAAGTAACTCTTAGTAATACATAATATTTTGATAATCATCCATATTATAAATGGGTGATTTTTTGTGAAAGAAAAAGATAGTTATTATTGTGGATTTAGTGGAACAGAAGAACATTTGGATTATTTTAAACATGGGGTATTAAATGATTTTGGATATAATATAGATTATAGTAGTAAAGAAAAGTATAATATAGATAAAATAATTAAAACTAGTCACTCTAGAGTTTTAAGAAAAGAAGAATGAGTATTTAGTCATTCTTTTTCCTTGTGTTTTTAGATTTTAAGTTTTATACTTTAGTTAGTTTGGAGGAAGTATGAATTTAGATATCAATTTTGAAAAAGAAAATGTAGTTTTTAATTTTCGGGTTGCTATAGTTATTCGAAATAAAGATAAAATATTAGTACAAAAAGATGACCGAGTAACTCATGTAACTTTGCCTGGTGGACGTGTTCTTTTAGGAGAAAATACAATTTTTACTGCAATTAGAGAATTTCAGGAAGAGACTGGAATTTCTTGTGAATTTGTAAAGGCACTTGGAATGATAGAAAATTTTTTTGTGTCTTCTTTTAATGGTAAAAAATATCATGAAATTTTAGTGATTCAAGAAATTAGATTTGTAAATTCGGATTTATATACTTTGGAGTCTATACCTTGTACAGAGGAGTGGCATAAAGGACATTTAAAGTTTATTTGGATGGATAAAGAGGATTTAATAAATAATAAATTTAAACCAGAAATTCTTGTTAAGATTATTAATGATAGGACCTTTTCTTATTTTATAAATCAATAATTTATTTTTCTTTTTGATTTAATAATTCTTCTCTCATTTTTTTTATTACGTCTAAGAGAAAATCTACTTCTTCTCTTTGATTTTGATTACTTTTGTTATTTTCATTATCTGTATAGGGGCCTCCTTTGCCACTTTTATATTTTTTAGAGTTGATATTTATGTTATTATTTTCTATTCTAGTTTCTATTAATTGTTGCTGAGCAGCATGAGTAAGAATATATTGGCCTACTAAAATTAACCAGTTTCCGATTGAGTTTTGCTCATTGGCATTATAGTCTCCGACACAAGCATAACCTACTGCGACTGCTAGAAGAGAAAATACATGAGGGTCAATATTAGGAGGAAAATTTGTATTATGTTTATTTTTATCCATAAGTAGGCCTCCTATTAAAGTTTATTTTTAGAAGCATTTATTTATTTGCAATTTTTCTTTTTTTACTATATAATGGTTGTGGTGATATTGATGGAAATAAATCAAGTTGAATTAATGAGTATGGCTGTTCGAACGAGTCAGTACCCAGAAGATAAATTACCTGAATTTTTATTGGTTGGGAGAAGTAATGTAGGGAAATCTAGTTTTATTAATACGCTTATTAATAGAAAGAATTTTGCTTATACTTCAAGTAAACCAGGAAAAACCCAGACTTTAAATTTTTACTTAATTAATAAAAAGTTTTATTTTGTAGATGTTCCTGGTTATGGATATGCGAGCGTTAGTAAAGACCGTCAGAGAAAATTTGGGGTTATGATTGAAGAGTATTTAAAGGCTAGAGAAAATTTAAAGTGTGTTTTCTTACTTATAGATTATCGTCATAAACCTACAGAAGATGACTGCTTGATGTATAATTTTCTTAAATATTATAATTTATCTGTTAAGATAGTTGCTACTAAATTTGATAAAGTAGGAAAGAATAGTCGAGAAAAACAGAATAAACTTATTCGTGATACTTTAAAATTAAATGAGAAAGAAGAATTTATAACATTTTCTACCGTTACTAAGAGGGGTAAAGAAGATGTTTATAAAATTATAGAGGAATTGATATGATGTTTTTAAATAAAGAAAATGAAATGGTTGATGATTATGTTGTTTTTGATTTAGAAACAACAGGTTTAGAGGCTTCTACGTGTGAAATAATTGAGATCGGAGCTTTAAAATATAAGAATAATGAATTAGTAGATGAATTTAGTGTTTTAATTAAGCCAAAGAATTCTATTCCAGAAATTATTACTAAAATAACTGGAATAGATGATAATCTTGTAAAAAATGAAGAAAGTATTGAGAGTATTATGCCTAAATTTCTTGATTTTATAGGAGATTATGCATTAGTAGCTCATAATTCTAATTTTGATTTAGGTTTTATTGAAGAAACATTAAAAAAATTAAATATGTCTATACCATATAATAAGAATATAGATACTTTGGAATTAGCAAAAATTTATATACTTAAAGCTTATAATCATAAGTTAGAAACATTAAAGAAGTTTTTTCGCTTAGATTATGGTTCTCATAGAAGTATAGATGATTGTAAGACTACTAATTATGTTTATCAATATTGTAAGAGAGCAGCTTTGGTTCAAAACTAAAGCTTTTTTTAGGGGGATTTATGGAAGATTTTCATTATATAAAACAATATAATAAAAAGTATACAAAAGAGTTAAATGATAGCTTAAAAATAATTATGCCTACCTTAATAGAAGCTTTTGTAAATGTATATGATAATAGATTTAGAGAATATATTACTTATACTCTCAATCATTTAAATTTTATTTTCTTTATTCCAGAAAAATTATTTCAAGTTATTTTAACTTATAGTAAAGATATTAGAAAACATGATAGATATGTTATAGAATATTATCTTAAATATTTAGAAAAACTTTATTTTATTAATAGAAGTGTTTCAGAAGAGAAGGATATTCAATTTTTACTATCTAAATTCTTATTAAAGAGTCCTTTTAAAGCAGAGGATTTTGATTATACTTTAATGGATGCTTTAGAAAGTGATTGTCCTTGTTTTACTTTTGGATTAATAAACGAGAAGGTTTCTAAATTTGTGTTATTGCCTATTTTTGCAATTGATTTAAATACTATTATTCATGAGTTTAATCATGCTTTAAGTATAGATGCTCTTGCTATAAAAGATGATACAATTATTACTAATTCTTTATTTGCAGATACTCTTACGGAAGAACTAGTTAATGATTATATATCGCAAATTGTTTATAAAGAGTATAAACGAATAGGGGGAGTTATTCCTTATTCTTTAAGAAGATTTTCTATTATTAATTCTTATCAAATAGATGATTATATTATTGAATATTTTTATTATGCTTTTAAAGATGTCATACTTTATTCATTAATTACAAAGAATGACCGTTTATTTTATGAAATAGTAAATAAAGAAGATATAGAAAATATATATCCTTATATTCATAAGTTATTTTATAAAGGAGAAGATATTTTAGTTTATAAAAAATTAATAGAACATATTAATAATATTTTAGGTAATATAGATTTAGAGCAAGCAAAGAGACTTGTTAGAGTAAAAGATTATGACTAAATTGTAATAGAATATTCTTTTGTTTCGTGATATACTTTTTTTGGAGGTTTTTATGACTTTACTTTTAGTAGAAGATGAGGATATTATTTTAGATGGATTAAAGTTTTGTTTAGAAAAAGAAGGGTATCAAATATTATGTGCTTCATCAGGGAATAAAGCTTTAGAAATATTAAAAGATAATACGGTTCATTTGATGATTTTAGATATTAATTTGCCTGATATTAATGGAACTCAATTATTTAAAGAAATTAGACAAGAAAGAGATATTCCTACTATATTTTTGACTGCTAATGATTTAGAAGCTAGTATTGTAGAAGCTTTAGAATTGGGAGCGGATGATTATATTACAAAACCATTTAAAATTAGAGAATTGATTTCTCGTATTCATTCTGTTTTAAGAAGAAGTAATTCTTTTAATAGTGATATTTTACAAGTACAAAATATTCGTTTAAATACTAAAGATGCTAGTGTATATAAAAATGAGGAGAAAATACTATTAACAGCATTAGAATATAAGATATTATTAATTTTATTTCAAAATCCTAATAAAGTATTTACAAGAGAAAACATTTTAGCAAGTATTTGGGATACAGAAGAAGCTTATGTTAATGATAATACTCTTACAGTTTATATGAAGAGAATTAGAGAAAAAATAGAGGATGACCCTAGTAATCCGAAAGTTATTTTAACAGTTAGAGGAATGGGTTATAAATTAGTGTTATGAAAAAGATAATTGGTTATATATGTTGTTCTCTTTTTATTGTTTTATTAGCTAATTTATATATTGTAAAACAATATCAAGAATATATTATTGATACAAATTCAAATATTATAGGAAATATTTTAGAAAAATATCCAGATACAGAAGAAATTATTATAGATTCTTTGTTAGATGAAAATAAAAATCATAAGTTTTTGAAGACTTATGGTATTAATGAAAATACTTTAAAAGAGTTTAAAAATTATAGAGAAGTTCGAGATAAAACTATATTTATTAATTTAAGTTTATTTTTAATGTTTTTATTAGGATTTTTTATTATCTTTGGAATTTCTAAGAGAAAAATAAAAAAAGAAATAAATACTATTAATTCATATTTAAATCAAATATTAAGTGGGACCTATGGACTTAATTTTCAAGATTATCAAGAAGATGAGATATCAGTGTTAAAAAATGATATTTATAAAGTAGCAATTAAGTTAAAAGATTTAAGTTTATATGAAAGAAGAGAACAAGTATATTTGATGAATACTTTAGAAGATATTTCACATCAATTAAAAACTCCTCTTACTGCTTTAATGGTTATTAATGATATATTAAAGAATAATGAATTAACTTATGAAGAAAGAACAGATTTTTTAAATAAACAGTCTAGAGAATTAGAAAAAATGGAATGGTTAATTACAACTTTATTAAAATATAGTAAATTAGATAGTGGTTCTATTCTTTTAAAAGAAGAGAGAATAAAGGCTAGTTGTCTTATAGAAGAGTCTTTGGAATCTTTATTAATACCAATGGAATTAAAAAATATTTATCTAGAATATAAGCATTTAGACTTTGATGTTATTTGTGATATTAAATGGACTAAAGAAGCTTTAATGAATATATTAAAGAATGCTTATGAACACGTAAATTATGGAGGAGTTATTACTATAGAAGGGGAATGTAACCCTATTTATAATAGTATTTCTATAAAAGATAATGGATTAGGTATTTCTAAGAAAGAAATTAAGAATATATTTAAGAGATTTTATACAACTGATTCTTCAAAAAATAGTTTTGGTATAGGTTTAAATATGGCTAAACTTATTATTGAAAAAGAAAATGGAAAGATAGAAGTTACTAGTAAAGAAGGGGAATATACAGAGTTTAAAATTATATTTATGCATAAAAAAGATACTATTTAGTTAGTATTTTTTTCTTTGATTATAATTTCAATGTTGTAGTAATTTGCTAAATCTAAAAGGTCTTTAAAGTAATAATTAGATATTCCTTTTTCATTGCAAAATTGCCAGTTTTCAGATTTATTTATAGTTTGAGCAAATTCTTTTTGGGTTTTACCTGTACTTTGACGTATAAATTTTAAAATATCGTTTGGTTTATAATTGTTTGCTTTAAATTCCATAACTTTTACCTCTTTTGCATTATATCAACAATCATTAAATTTATTTTAAAAACAACATTGACAATGTGGCTGCTCTGTGTTATATTTAAATCACAATTAGAATGTGGCTTGCATTAGAATAAATGAAGGAGTTTTAAGAATGAAAAAGTTAAGATTTTATGCTTTTGAAAAAAAGAAAAAGTATTTTTATATAGGAATTATATGTGGAGTTATGCTTCTTACCTTATTAATTTTTAATACATCTAGAGCTAAGTATAGAACTACACAGAGTATTGAACTAGCAAGAGGAACAATTAATTATACAGTACCAGATTTAAATTTAGTATCTATGTATATTGAAGATAATGGAGAATATAAGGCAAGTGATACAGTTCCATCAAATGGTTATAAATTAAACCAAGATAAAAGTTATTGTGCAGTAAATGGAAATAAAGATAGTTCTATAACTTTTGGCTATGAAAATAAATTAATAAATGTATATGGCTTAGGTAAAAAAGGAACAAAATGTTATTTATATTTTGATAGTTATCAATGTAATGGAATTTCGTGCGAATCAATTTTGGCTAATATCAATACCATAAAAACGAGAAATGACTTTTCAATAGCACTTACTGATGCAACTTCAGGGGTTATTTATAAATCATTAGATAGTACTCAATATGATGATTATGGAGCAACTTATTATTTTGCAGGAGCACCAACAGACAATTGGGTAAAGTTTGGAGGATATTATTGGAGAATTATCAGAATAAATGGCGATGGTACTATTAGAATGATTTATAATGGACCAACGACAGATCAAACAGGAGAGACTACTCAAATAGGAGAGAGTGCTTTTGCTAGTGCTTTAGCTAATGATAATATGTATGTAGGGTTTCAATATACAAATGGAGAAGTCCATGGTAGAGGAGCAAATAGTGCTGTTAAAGAAGCGCTTGATAATTGGTATAGTAGCAATTTAAGTGGCTATACAAGTTATATAGCAACTGGTGAGGGAGCAACTTTCTGTAATGACAGACAACCCTCTACAAATGATAGTTCTTTAAATAATACAGGAGGAACGGGGAAGACTTTAACTTATTATGCTCCCCATTTAAGATTAGATGTTTATAAAAATCCAATATTTAATTGTGTAGATATAAATGATAGAATAGATACTCCCATAGGTCTAATTACAGTTGATGAAATGGCTTATGCTGGTGGGGTCAATCAGATTAACA
Organism: uncultured Bacilli bacterium; assembly: GCA_934099115.1. Lineage (GTDB taxonomy): Bacteria > Bacillota_I > Bacilli_A > RF39 > UBA660 > Caccenecus. The sequence continues at coordinate 41,293 of CAKOPK010000006.1, read as the reverse complement.
ATTTAAATTATTATTTGTATAATAACAAGACTTCTTGGAGTATGTCTCCATGCATTTTTGATACTTATGGTTATGCCCTTGTTTTTTATATGACTTTAAGTGGGGCAATAGGTGCACCTTATGCACATGGTGGAAACGGTGTTAGACCGGTTATTAATTTAAGAAAAGATATTCAGTTTACTGGTTTAGGTACTGCATTAGACCCTTATGTAGTGACTTGATTTATAAAAAATCTCTCGATTTTGATTCGAGGGATTTTATTTTTCAGGAGAAATATTTTTAGTTCTGCCAATTAGATAATCAGCAGAGATAGTATATTTTAAACAGATTGCGTATAAAAAAGATGTATTAATTAAATATCTTCCTCTTTCATAATCACTTATTACAGAATGAGTAGTATTTAAGATATTGGCAAGTTGATTTTGAGTAATTTTGTTTTCTTTACGAAAAGTTTTTAAGTTTTGGCCAGCTTCTAATTTGTTTATTTCTTTTTTACTTTCTGGATAGTTTTTTATTTCTGTAAAATTAAATATATAATCTAAAGATACATTAAAATAATCACAAATTGTTATTAGGTGGATTAAAGGTATTGTTACATTTTCATTTTCATATTGTGTATATACAGGACGTTTTACATTAATTAAATTAGCTAGTTCTTTTTGGGGAATTCCATATCTTTCTCTTAATTCTTTTAATCGTTTATTATAAATCATTTTCTATTCACCTGAGCATATTTTCTCATTAATTAATATTATTGTTATAAATAGGTATAAATATACGACATTTTTCTTGACTTTCAGTATTCTTGATAATATAATTTTAGTATAAGGTATGAGAATTCTAAGAGAGGTTAGAGAAATGAAAATAGAAACATTAAAAAGAAATGAGTTAAAGAAGTATGGAGGAATTTTATTAGTGTTTATAGCAGTAATTGTAACGGTAGTACAATTAACTTCTAGAGCTAAGTATAGAACTACACAAAGTATTGAACTAGCTAGAGGAACTATTAATTATACAGTTCCAGATTTAAATTTAGTATCTATGTATATTGAAGATAATGGAACGTATAAAGGAACAGATACAGTACCACAAAGTGGTTATAATTTAAATTCTGATAAAAGTTATTGTGCAGTAAATGGAAATAGAGATTATTCTATTACTTTTAATTATAGTAATGGTAAGATTTTATTAGATAATCTAACTACTAAAGGAACGAAGTGTTATTTGTATTTTGATAAAAAGCCATATACATGTAAAGGAGTCTCTTGTGAAGCTATAATGGCAAACATGAACACATGGAAAACCAGGTCTAATTTTGATTCAATTGTGACTGATACAACAACAGGAGTCATTTATAAGTCTTTAAATAGTACTCAGTATGATGACTATGGAGAAACTTATTATTTTGCAGGAAATCCAAGCGATAACTGGGTAAAGTTTGGAGGATTCTATTGGAGAATAATCAGAATCAATGGCGATGGAACAATCCGAATGATTTATCAAGGAACCAGCGCCAATACAACTGGAACAGGCACACAAATAGGAACGAGTGCATTTAATAGTAGTTATAACAACAACATGTATGTAGGATACCAATATACTAATAATCAAGTGCATGGGAAAGGAACAAATAGTACCATCAAAGAAGTACTGGACAATTGGTATAATAATGCCTTAAGTAATTATGCAAGTAGTATAGCAACCGGAGGAGGAGCAAATTTCTGTAATGATAGAACACCTAGTACTAGTGAACATAACATAAACGGAAGTGGAGGAACTGGTAATACCCTAACATTTTATGCTCCATATGTAAGATTAATATTTAATAAAACACCAACTCTGAAATGTGTAGACACAGAAGACAAATTTACAACACCAGTAGGCTTAATAACAGCCGATGAAGTTGTATATGCAGGAGGAGTATATGCAACAAATAACTCAGGTTATTATTTATATACAGGTGGTTATTACTGGACTATGTCACCATTTTACTTTAATCCAAATGTAGCAGCTCCAACAGGTGAATTTCTTGTATATTCTTCTGGTCTCTTTGGTGCTGGTGCTGTAGATGACAGAGTGCGGGGGGTCCGTCCTGTAATTAATCTAAAAGCAGACACTATTTTTTCAGGAGGATCTGGTACTAGTTCTAATCCCTATATAGTTTCTTAAGAAGATTTTTTCTTCTTTTTTTTGCTCTTTTTTAATTTGTAGTTTATAATAAATGTGACTAAATTGTAATATAAAAGTCATTTTAAAGTCACTTATTTATAATAGAATGGGATATGTAGAAAGGAAATATTTATGGAAATATTAAAAGTTAAAGATTTATGTAAGACTTATAAGACTGGTAATATAGAAGTAAAAGCTTTAGACCACATAAGTTTTAGTATTGAAAAGGGGGATTTTGTAGCTATTATTGGAGCGTCTGGCTCAGGTAAATCAACTCTTTTACATATTTTGGGAGGTGTAGATAGACCCACTAGTGGACAAGTTTTTATTAATGATAAAGATATTTATAAATTAAATGAAACTAATTTAGCTATATTTCGAAGAAGAGAAGTAGGGTTAATTTATCAATTTTATAACTTAATACCAATATTAGATGTTAAAGAGAATATAACTTTACCGGTTTTATTAGATGGAAAAAAACCAGATTTAAACTATTTAGAAGAATTAATAAATACTTTAGGGTTAACAAAAAGAGTAAACCATCTTCCTAATGAACTATCTGGAGGACAACAACAAAGAGTATCTATTGGAAGAGCATTAATGAATCATCCTGCTTTACTTTTAGCCGATGAACCTACTGGTAATTTGGATTCTAAGTCTAGTGCTGAAATTATGGAATTATTAGAATTATCGAATGAAAAATATGGCCAAACTATTATTATGATTACTCATGATAGAGAACTTGCTTTACATGCGAAAAGAATTATTACTGTAGAAGATGGACATATTATTGCTGATGAGCGTTTAGGAGATAAGTCATGAATATTTTAAATAAACTTACTATTAAACATCTTAAAATGAATAAAAAGAGAACTTTAGTAACTATTATTGGTATTCTTTTATCTACAGCTTTAATGGTAGGTATTGGACTTTTAATTTCTAGTCTATATAAAACTATGTTATTAGAAGTAGAGAGTGAATATGGAACTTATCATGTAGAATTTAAGAATGTTAATACTGATACTTTAAATACAATTAGAAAGAATATTAATATAGATAATAGTTATTGGTATAAGGGTGTTGGATATGCTAAAATAGAAAATGGAATTATTTCAAAACCATATTTATATATTGCTAGTGCTAACCAAAATTTTTTAGATACTTTAAAATTAGTGGAAGGAAGATTACCAAAAACTAATGAAGAAATAGTTATTAGTAATTCTTTAATTAAAGAAGAAAAAGCAAAATTTAAAGTAGGAGATACTGTTACTTTACAAATAGGGAATAGAATTGTAGATGATACACTTCTAAATTTGAATATCGATGAAGGTTTAAGTTATGATGATAATTATGAGATTATACCAGAGAAATTTCAAGAAATAACTACTAAAACTTATAAGATAGTAGGCATTATAGAATCTAGTGTATATGAAGAATATAATGCTGCAGGTTATATGACTTTTACTTTAGATAATGAATTAAATGGTAAATATAATTTATTTGTAGAATATAAAAAACCAAAAGATACTTATCAATTAACGAGTGATATTGCAAGTAATTTAAATATTAGTAATGATGATTATGTTATTAATCAAAATTATTTATATTTTTTTGGAGCTAGTAAATATGATAATGTTAATAAGGCATTCTTACCCTTAATTATTATTGCTTTATCTGTTATAAGTGTGGGATGTATTACAGTTATATATAATTCATTTGCTATATCTACAAGTGAGAGAAAGAAGAGCTTTGGATTATATTCTTCTATTGGAGCTACTAATAAACAACTTAAAAAAACAGTTTTATTTGAAGCTTTTATAGTAGGACTTATAGGTATTTTATTAGGTATACTTGGAGGATTTATAGGTATTTATGTAGTTATCTTATTATTAAAACATTTATTACAGGGAATTCCTACTTTTGATTTAGTATTTTATGTAAAGCCTTTATATATTATTATTCCTTTAATATTTATGGTTTTAGTTATTTTAATTAGTGCTTATTTGCCAGCTTTAAGAGCAAGTAAAGTTACTCCGATTGAAGCTATAAGAGGTAATGATGATATTAAAATATCTAAAAAAGAAGTAAAAACACCTAGATTTATAGCTAAACTATTTGGCATGGAAGGAGTTATTGCTTATAAAAATATTAAGAGAAATAAAAAGAAATATCGTATTACTATTATTAGTTTATTTATTAGTATTGTTATGTTTAATACTTTTACTACTTATTTAGATTATATTGAGGAAGGTTCTAGTAATATTTCTTATACAGATTTTGATGTTAGATTTCAATTATATAATAAAGATTATTCTATTATAGAAGAAGATATTAAAACAATTGCTAATAATTATTCTATAAGTAAAGATTTAATAATTGTTAATACTGTTCCTGTAGATATTATTAATTTAAGTAAAGATGATTTTAGTAAAGACTTTAGAAAGTATCAAGGCAGTGATAATTATAATAGTGTTGATGCTACATTAATTGTGTTAATAGATAAAGAATATAATAAGTATAGTAAAGATGATGTCTTTATTATGAACCCTAAATATTATAATTTATATTCAGAAGATGGTAGAAAAACTGTTTCTATGAATACTTTTATAAAAGATAGTTATGATTTAAAATTAAATATACAAGATAAAGAATATACTTTTACTGCTAAAGTTTATAATGATGTAGTATGGGGACTTAAAACTTATACATATTTGCCAACTCCTATAATAGTTACAAAAGAAAGTGTTTATAATAAATTACAAATTAATACAGAATATGAGTCTAGATATATTTTTAATACTAAAGAATATCAAAAGATTAATAAAGATATTAAAGATAAAAAGATAACTTTGAATTCTGATTATGAAGTGGTTAGTCCTGCGATGGAAAATCAAAATACTAGAAATGTTATTTTAGCTTTAAAAATATTATTTTATGGATTTATTGCTTTAGTTACATTGATAGGTGTTACTAGTGTTATTAATACTATTCATACAAGTATGCAATTAAGAAGAAAAGAATTTGCTATGCTTCGTAGTGTAGGTTTAACTCCAAGAGGATTTAATAAATTGTTATTCTTTGAAAGCTTATTCTTTGGATTAAAATCTTTACTATATGGTTTACCTGTTTCTTATGCTATTAATATCTTAATTAAAAGTTCTTTTAGTAGAGTGGTAGATGTTAGGGGACTTCCAATTAAGAGTTTTGCTATTACAATTGTGGGCGTCTTTATTATTATTCTTATTACAATGTATTATGCTTCTAAAAGAATAAAGAATGATAATATTTTAGAGTCTTTAAGAGAAGAGAATATTTAAGTATTCTCTTTTTAGCTGGAAAAATGTGTAAAAATGAGTAAAAAAAGCTGGAATTTTGTGTAGATGTTGGTTGAAATGACTGGAATTTTGTGAAATAGCAAAAAAATTTTTGAGAGTATGTTATAATTTTAGTGTATTTGGAGGTATAAAAAGTGAAAGTAATTAGTATTAGAGAGCCATATGCAACATTGATAGCTGAAGGGTTTAAGAGAATTGAAACGCGAAGTTGGAAAACTAATTATCGTGGGGAATTATTTATTCATGCTAGTTGTAAAAGTATAAGTAAGCAAACTTTAGAAAATAAGTATTTAAAAAAAATCGTTAAAAATTTAGATATGAGTTATGGTAGTATTATTTGTAGGTGTAATTTAATTGATTGTATTTATATGAATGTAGATTTTTTGAAAAATATAGCAGAAGATTTGCAAGAGTATAATTTAGGAGACTATCAACTGGGAAGATATGCTTGGATTTTAGAAGATGTTGAACCAATTTATCCAATATTAGCTAGAGGAAGATTAAATATTTGGAATTTTGAGGCAAAGTATATTTTGAAAAACGAAGATTAAGAAATTTGACAAGCGTAATCCAATATGGTATATTGCTATTACAAATAAATTAAGTTTATTTGATAGAAAGCGGTGAACCCAGCCATAGAGCAATCTTAAAATTGGGACTTAAAAAATAGGCTAGAAAATAAAATTTTGAAATCTAGCTTTTCTTTTTTCTTTTTAAGAGAACAAACGATTGGTGAACACATTTAAACAATAAGCTGCTTAAAAGATAAAAAAACTGTTATTTTCAGCTTTTACAGCCAAAAAGTAGCGAATATAATAAAAATATGATATTCTTTTTTATTAATTTAGGTTATAATGTTAAAGAAAGAATTGATATTATGTTAAGAGAAATAGAAGGTATTATTATTAGAGAGATTCCTTATGGAGAAACATCGAAGATTATTCATGTATATACGAAAGATGGTATTTTAGGGATTATGTGTAAGGGTGCTAGAAGTCTAAAGAGTACGTTAAGAGCAACTACTTTAAAGTTTACTTATGGAGTGTTTAATATTTATTATAAAGAAGGCAAGTTATCTACATTAAAGAGTGTTGATGTAAAGAATTCTTTTCGCTTAATTATGACAGATATAATAAAGTTAAGTTATCTTAATTATTTGACAGAGTTAACAGAACAGGTAGTTAAACAAACTAGTGATAATATATATGAGGATTATATTACGGGAGTTTTTAAGATAAATGAAGGACTTGACCCATTAATTATTTGTAATATTTTAGAAATTAAATATCTTGATTATTTAGGAGTAGGACTACACTTAGATGGTTGTATTCAATGTGGAAGTAAGACAGATATTGTTACTATTGATGGAGATAGAGGAGGGTATGTCTGTAAAAATTGCTATCAGAATGAAGTGTTAGTAGAGTCTAAGTCGATTGAGTTATTAAGAATGTATTATTATGTAGATATTAAAAGTATTACAAAGTTAAAAATTAGTGAAAAAGTAAGGGATGAGATTAATCATTTTTTAGATGTTTATTATGAGAGATATACAGGATTATATTTAAAAAGTAAGGCTTTTTTAAAAAAGTTAGATGTTGGTAAAGGAAGTGTTTTATTTGATGAGAAATAAAGAATTTATAGAAAAAGAAATGCTAAAACATAATCATTTATTAAGTGCTTATGCTTGTCCTGATAGTGAGGCTATTTATTTTCAGGAAAATACAGAAGACATACGTTCACCTTTTTTTAGAGATACTGATAGAATTATTTATTCATTAGCTTTTATTCGTTATCAGAACAAAACACAAGTGTTTTCTAATCAGGAGCATGATCATATATCTAGAAGAATGATTCACGTTCAGTTTGTAAGTAAAATTGCTAGAACTATTGGAAGAGGTTTAGGTTTAAATGAAGATTTAATTGAAGCTGCTAGTCTAGGACATGATTTAGGTCATGTTCCATATGGTCACGTGGGAGAGAGTATTTTAAGTAAGATTAGTTTAGAATATAACGAAGGTTATTTTAATCATAATATTGAGAGTGTGCGTGCTTTAATGAATATAGAAAACTATGGGAATGGGCTTAATATATCTTTACAAGTTTTAGATACTATTATGTGTCATAATGGAGAATTTGCTTTAGGAAAATATGAACCAAGGCCAAAAACTAAAGAAGAATTTTTAAATGAATATTTTAAAAGTTATCAAGATAAAAAAACTATTTTAGAATTAAAACCTATGACTTTAGAAGGTTGTGTTGTACGAGTTAGTGATTTAATTGCTTATTTAGGAAGAGATATAGATGATGCTATACGTTTAAATTTATTAAAGAAAGAAGATATACCTAGGTCTATTACTAATGTATTAGGTTCTACTACTAAAGAAATTGTAGGAACTTGTGTTTTAGATATTTTAAAGAATAGTTATGGTAAAAATTATATTTTATTAAGCGATGATGTATTTAAAGCGATAAAAGAGTTAAAACAATTTAATTATACGCATATATATAATAAATCAGAGTCTGCTAGAAATAAAGAACAATTAGAAATTATGTTCCGTAAGTTATTTCAACAGTATGTAAAAGATTTAGAAACTAATAATATAGATTCTAATATTGTTTCTTCTTATTTAAAGAATATGAGTACTACTTATAAAGAAAATAATACTATATATAGAATAGTTATTGATTATATAGCTGGTATGACTGATGATTACTTTTTAAGTGAATATAATAAGTTAAATTAAAAAGGTTCTTTTTGTTAGAACCTTTTTAAATGATATCATCTATATATCTTTTTAATTGAGTAGCAGAAGCACCAAATATTATTTTTAATTGATTATCAATTTCTACAATGCCTTTAGCTCCTAATTTTTCAATAGCTTCTTTATCTACTAAAGATACATCTTTTAAAATAACTTTAAATCTACTCATATTACATTCAGCACTGATGATATTATCTTTACCACCTAGATAGCCGATTAGTTTATTTGCTTCTATTCTAAAATCTCTTTTAGATAATTTTAATACAATTAAGAGTATTAAAAGAATAGATACGCCAATAATTAAATATTGTAACCATGTGTCCACTATTATCACCCTGTATATATTATACTATAAAAATTTGTATATTCCAAGATTTAATGTTCATAATATGAATAGAAAGGTGGATTTATAGATATTTTGAAAAAGTTTTTAATTGGATTTATTTGTTTAATAGGAGCAGTTGGTTGTGCTTGTCAAGGGGATAAAGCTTCGGATGCAGTTGAGAAATATTTAAATAATTATAAAGGTTTAAGCGACCAAGTATTAAGTGATATTGATGATATTGTAAATAAAGAAGAATTAGAAGATAAACAAAAAGATGCTTATAGAGAAGTTATGAAAAGACAATATAAAGATATGACTTATACAATATTAGATGAATCTTATAATGGTGATGAAGCGAATGTAACTGTTAAAATTACTGTATATGATTTATATAAAGTAGATAAAGATGCTACTGATTATTTAAATAATCATAAAGATGAATTTCTAACAGAAGGAAATTATGATAAGAAGAAATATTTAGATTATAGATTAGAACAAATGAAGAATATGAAAGATACTGTATCTTATAATATAGTATTTAAAGTAGTTAAAACAAATGGAAAATGGCAAGTAGAACAACCAGATGAAGTTACTTTAGAAAAAATTCATGGTATTTATAATTATAAAGCTGATTAGAAGACTAGATGGTCTTCTTTTTTCTGGATCAAATTTATAAAAAGTCTAGCATTTATCTTGAATTTATAATATAATTATAAAAGGTGATTTATTTATGGCTACTCGTAGTGAATTAAGAGAAAAAATAATGATTATTTTATATCAATATGATTTAATGAATAGTAATCATATTGCTTGTGATTTAGAAACAATTATGAAAGATAATATGGATGTGCTAAATGATTTTGTTAAGGATATGGTATATGGGGTTGTTACTTATCAAGATGAATTGGATAAAATAGCAAATAGTAAGATGATTGACTGGGATATTCAGCGTATAGATAAGACTGGAGCTGCTATATTACGTTTAGCTCTTTATGAACTTAAATATACAGATACTCCTAATGTTGTTGTTATTAATGAGGCGATTGAACTTGCTAAAAAATATAGTGATGATTCTGTACGTAAGATTATTAATGCGGTATTAGATAAATATATTAAAGAGGAAGCTTAATGGATAAAGAATATATTAAGATTAGTGATTTAAATACTTATATTAAGAATATGTTTGATGAAAACGTTCATTTAAGAAGAGTTTATTTACGAGGAGAAATTTCTAATTTTAAAAATCATACGAGAGGACATTTATATTTTACTTTAAAAGACGATGCTTCTAGAATAAGTGCGGTTATGTTTTATTCTAGTGCGGTTACTTTAAAGTTTGCTCCAGAAGATGGAATGAATGTGCTTGTAAGCGGAAGAATATCTTGTTATCCAGCTCAAGGAACTTATCAAATTTATGTAGATAGTATGGAACCTGACGGATTAGGTAATTTATATGTAGAATATGAAAAATTAAAGAAAAAACTAGCTTTAGAGGGATTATTTAATGATGAACATAAGAAAAAAATACCTAAAATACCAAAAAGGATAGGAATTATAACGGCTCCAACAGGAGCAGCGATTAGAGATATTATTTCTACTGTTAAGAGAAGATTTCCTATTTGTGAAACTGTTTTATTTCCAGCGTTAGTGCAAGGAGAGAATGCGGCTTTAGATATTGTAAAACAAATAAAAGAAGCGGATAGTGGTAAGTATAACTTAGATGTCTTAATTGTAGGACGTGGGGGAGGTTCTATTGAAGACTTGTGGGCTTTTAATGAAGAAGTAGTAGCGAGAGCTATTTATGAAGCAAATGTACCTATTATAAGTGCTGTTGGTCATGAAATAGATTATACAATTGCAGATTTTGTAGCAGACCTTAGAGCTCCAACGCCAACAGGAGCAGCAGAGATGGCAGTTCCTACAGTAAATGAAATTGTTCATATGTTAGATACTTATAAAATTAGAATGAATGAATTTATGAGTAATTATTTACATAAAGCAAGGTTAAGATTAGAGAATGCTAGTAGTTCTTATATCTTAAAAAATCCAATTTCTTTATATGAATTAAAGGAACAAAAATTGGATAATTTAATGGAAACTTTAAATAATAATATAACTAAAAGATTAGATAATTATCAGTTACAATTACTTAATTTAAGAAATTCCTATATTTTAAAAAATCCATTTCAATTATTTAATATGAAACAGGAAAAATTAGTATTATCAAAGAATAACTTATATCAAAATATTAAGAGAATTATTATGGAGAATGATCATAATTATAAGATACTTGTTAATACATTGAAATTAGTAAATCCTTTAGGTATATTAGAAAAAGGTTATTCTTTAGTAACAGTGGATGATAAACTTATTAAAAGTAGTCAAGATTTAAAAGTAAATGATGTTATACATGTTCGTTTACATGATGGTAGTGTAGATGCACAAGTAAGTAAGATTATAGATTAAGAGAGGAGAAATATGATGGAAAAATCATTTGAAGATGCTTTAAAAGAATTAGAAGCGATTGTAAAAGAATTAGAAAGTGGAAATGTAGAGTTAGATAGTGCAATAGATAAATATACAGAAGCGATGAAGTTAGCAAAATATTGTAGTGAAAAGTTAAATAATGCTACAGATAAAGTTAATAAGATTTTAACAGAAAATAAAGAGTTAGTAGATTTTGAAGTAGATAATAAGGAGTAATTATGAGCGTTAATAAAGATATAACTAGTCGTGATGTTGATTTTGGTAAATGGTATAGTGATATTGTAACAAAAGCGGGATTAGTAGATTATTCTAGTGTAAAGGGAAGTATGATTATTGCTCCTTTGGGCTATGCAATATGGGAAGAGATGGTTCATACATTAGATGGTATGTTTAAAGCTACAGGGCATCAAAATGTACAGATGCCAATGTTTATTCCTGAATCTTTACTTAATGTAGAAAAAGAACATGTTGAGGGATTTGCTCCAGAAGTAGCATGGGTTACTTATGGTGGGTTAGAAAAATTAGAAGAAAGATTATGTGTTCGTCCTACTAGTGAGACTTTATTTTGTGATTATTATAAAAAAATTATTAAGTCTTACCGAGATTTACCTAAATTATATAATCAGTGGTGTACAATTGTAAGATGGGAGAAGACTACAAAGCCTTTCTTACGTAGTAGAGAAATATTATGGCAAGAAGGACATACTATGCATGCAACTGCAGAAGAAGCAAGAGAAGAAACTCTTAGAATGTTACATGTTTATGAAGATTTTCAAAGAAATTATTTAGCTATTCCGGTTATTGTAGGAAGAAAGACTGAAAAAGAAAAATTTGCAGGAGCTTTAGAGACTTATAGCTTAGAAGCAATGATGTATGATGGTGTTGCTTTACAAAATGGTACTAGTCATTATTTTGGAGATGGATTTGCTAAAGCTTTTGGTATTCAATATTTAAATAAAGAAAATAAATTAGTAACTCCTTTTCAAACAAGTTGGGGTACTACAACAAGAATGATTGGAGCTTTAATTATGGTTCATAGTGATGACAGAGGACTTGTTTTACCACCAAAAATAGCTCCATTTAAAACAGTTATTATTCCAATTGGAAATGTAGGAGAAACTATAGATAAATTAGAAAGTGAACTAAAAGATAAAGGAATTACCTATAAGGTAGATTTAAGTGATAAAACACCAGGTTATAAATTTGCAGATGCAGAAGTAAAAGGATATCCTGTACGTATTGTAGTAGGGGAAAGAGATTTATTAAATGACCAAATAACTCTTGTTAGACGTGATACTTTAGAAGAGAAAAAAGTATCTGTTAAAGATACTTTAAAAGAATTAGAAACTATGCTTTTAGTTATGCAGACTGATATGTATAATAGGGCTTTGGAAAGAAGAAATAAAATGATTTATGAAGCTCATAATTATGAAGAGTTTCGTGATATAGCAACTAATAAGCCAGGATTTATAAAAGCTAATTGGTGTGGAGATGTTGCTTGTGAGAATAAAGTAAAAGATGATTTTAGTATGAAAAGTCGCTGTTTAATTAATGATGAAGAAGTAGGAGAGACTTGTGCTATATGTGGCAAAAAAGCAAAATATCGTCTTTACTTTGGACGTCAATATTAAGCTATTAAGAAATTAATAGTTTTTTTGTTTAAAAAATGATAAAAATATGAACATAAAAATAGTAAAGAAATTAATCTTTACTATCGTTTTCTTTATCTTTGCCTAAGATTTTATCAATAGAATAATGATATTTACGAGCAAGTTCTACTAAAGTTACAGTTAATATTAGAGTTCTACTTTTTTCGTATCTATTCCATGTAGGTTGATTAATATTTAAAGTATCAGAGATAGCTACTTGAGTTAAGTTTTTCTTATTTCTGATTTTCTTTAAATTTTCTCCAGTTATTTTTAATTTTATATCTGGTTTTGCATTCGCATACTTCTTCTTATCACTAAGCCCTACTACGTAATCGATTGATACACCAAAATAGTTACAAAATTGATTTAATCTTCTTAGAGGGATAGTGTCTGTACCACATTCCCACATACTATAAGAACCTTTTGTAACACCCATAGCGTCTGCGACTTCTTTTTGTTTTAAACCTGCTTCTTCTCTTAGTTCTTTCATTCTTTTGAACTGCATATTTACTCACCTTTATTAATTTTCTCAAAAAAATGTATTGTATAAGTGTTTTGGAGTTTATATGCATATTATTTTACATTTGTGCCTATATATGATAAAATTGTGGTAGGTGATAGACGTATGCAATTAGAGAATTATGTATTAAATTTGCTAGAAAATATAAGATATAATATAGAATATGATAGTGATGTAGAAGCTATCTATTCTTTATTAAAGAAACTTAATTCTAAAAAAGGTATTACTATATGGGTTCAGATTTTAAATGAAACTTCTATATTAGATTTAAGAAATAATATTGATTTTACTTTTCTTTTAAAAAACTATCCAGAGGATATTTTAAGGAAAGAAGGGTATTTATTTTTGGATAAATACATAAAGAAGGTTAATTCTTCTGTTAGAAAGATTATTTTACAAGAAGTATTTAATATTTATGAGTTAAATTCTATTGTTTATTATTTATTTAGAAATTCTCTTGGAACTTTAGAAGATGCAGATTTATTTATAAATTGGGTATTAAAAATGGGAAATCAAGAATGTTCTTTATATTTTGATGAAACTTTATTTTTAAAGAATATTATTATAACTTATTTAGAAACAGATAATTTTAAGTTAGAATATTTAAAAAAGCTTAGTGAAATAACTCATGATTTAAAAGAGCAAGCAGTCTTAAAAGCATTATGGATTGATAAACTTGATGAAACGGGATATAATAAGCAAGAGGGATGGTTATGAAGTATTATTTAGCAGTTGATAAAGGGAATATTTATAGGAATAGTGTGAGATTTAATTATATAGAATTAAAAAACATTCATAATTCTTTAATTAAAGATAATAATTTAAGAGAATTATGCACTTTTACTATGAGTTTTCAAGATATACAAACTTTAAAAGAATTTTTAATTCATCAGGATGTTTTAAAAAAAGAACAAAAGGATTTAGAATTAAAGATTATTTATTTAAGAAATGGTTTTATAAAAGATATTAATGTGCCTACTAGAGGTTATGAGACTTATTTTAAGATTAGTAATTTAGCAAGTATTATAACTAAGAATCAGAATAATGATAAGTTTATGAGAGGCTTTTTATCTTATTTAAATAACAGAAATTATAATCCGGAAGCATACTATGAACTTAGAAGTGCTTATAATAATAGTGTTCCTGATTATATTTTTTTTGACCGTGTAACTGCTTTTTTAAATAGTTATTGTTATTATATGAATAAAGGCAAAAAAACACCAAAGTATCGTTCATTATATGATGTTGCGATGATAACTTATTATCTTTTAAATCCACGAAGGAAACAAGTAAAAGAAACCATAACGGAGATAAAGCCTCAACGTTTAAGTGGAAGTGAAAGAGAAAAGTTAGAAGAATGGAATGAAAAAAAGATTGATAAAGAATTAGAAGGACAAATGAATTTATTTCATATGTAAAAAAATGTAAAATTTGTTAGTATTTTCTTCATAAAGGAAGTAATATTTAGTATTATATTATTGTAAAGGGAGGGGATTATATGTTATATCCTTCAATTGATAAACTTTTAAACATCGTAGATTCTAAGTATATTCTTGTTCATGTTTCTTCAATGAGAAGTAAACAGATGCTAGAGAATAAACATTTTCAAATGAAAGAAAAAGAATATGTAAATAAAAAGGAATTAGGACGTGCTTTAGAAGAAATTGAGAAAGGTTTTGTAAAAATTATTCAAAAAAATTAAAAAAAGACTTGATTTTAGCTATCTTATATGTTAAGATGGTTATGTTCTCTTGGGGGACTAGCTCAGTTGGCTAGAGCATCTGCCCTGCACGCAGAGGGTCGCGGGTTCGAGTCCCACGTCCTCCACCAGATTGTTAATTACTCCGTTAATTCGGAGTTTTTTTATTTTATAGAAAGTTAGGATATAAAAAACAAACATAAAAATGTTTGAAATATTCTTTGCACAATTTTTTGCTTATTTATTGTAGATAGATAAAATCTTTCCTATTTGAAATAGTGAATAAGATATACCTTCTATATGAAATATACTATCATAGTCTGCTAGACATAGTTCTAACTGAGAAATGGTAACTTCTATTTCTTTATAATTTTTAATAATTATTTCATAGTTTTGAGTATTATAATTGTCTTGCCATGGTAATAGTTTTAAGTAGATATCATTTAAATATTCAATTATTTGAGCTTTAGATAATTCTAAATATGTTTGGTTTTCTAAACTATTTGCTTCTTCTATAGCTTTTTTTAAATTTAATAATATGTAGTTTAAATTGGTTGAAAAACTTAAGTTTATTTTAACGTTCTCCATAGTTATCCTTTCTTAAAAATATTATATAACAAATAGAAGCAACTGACAATTTTTATTGACAAATGAATATATTAATAGTATTATTGTATTAAGCAAGTAATACAATTAGAAAGGAGATAATTATGAATTATAGTTTTGATAATGAAAGACCTATCTATGTTCAATTAGTAGAAATTATTCGAATGGATATTGTTTCAGGAAAGTATCAAAAGGGAGAGAGAATGCCATCTGTTAGGGAATTAGCACTTATTATGAAAGTAAATCCAAATACTATGCAAAAAGCATTGCAAGAGTTAGAAAATGAGAAACTAATTTATACGGAAAGAACTAATGGGAAATTTGTAACGACTGATAAAAAAATAATTTTAGATGCGAAAGAACAATTGGCTAAAAAAATAACAAATAATTATCTTAATCAAATGGGTAATATTGGAATTACTAAAGAAGAAGTAATTAAGTACTTGCAAGGAGGAAAAAATGGAACTAGTAAAATGTAATCATCTATGTAAGAGTATAGATGGAAAAGAAATTCTAAAAGATGTTAATTTAACTATTCCTAGAGGAAAGATTATAGGTCTTTTAGGAAAAAATGGAGCAGGCAAAACAACTCTTATTAAATTAATTAATGATTTGTTAACGCCTACTAGGGGGATCATACTTATTAATGGAGAAATGCCTGGGATTTCGTCTAAAAAAATAATATCTTATTTACCAGAGAGGACTTATCTAGATAGAGATATGACTATTTCTCAAATTCTTAAATTTTTTGAAGAATTTTATGAAGATTTTAATAGAGAGATAGCGCTTGGATTATTAAAAGATTTAAAGTTAGATTCAAACTTAAAGGTTGGCCATATGTCTAAAGGAATGCAAGAAAAACTACAATTAATTCTTGTTATGAGTAGAAAAGCAGAACTTTATATTTTAGATGAACCTTTAGGGGGAGTTGACCCAGCGACGAGAGATTATATCTTAAATACAATTCTTACTAACTTTGATAAAGATGCTAGTATTCTTATATCAACTCACTTAATTAGTGATATTGAAAGAATATTAGATGAAGTTATTTTTATAGATGATGGAACTATTTTATTAGATGAAGATGCAGATACGCTTAGAACAAGAGAGAATGCATCAATTGATGAGATTTTTAGGAGATGGTTTAAATGTTAGGAAAATTATTAAAATATGATTTAAAATGGTGCTATAAGCCTTTAATTGTGTTTTATGCATTAGCTTTTATTTTTTCAGTATTGGCAAGAATTGTAGATTATATGCCTTCATCTTTTTTTACTCTTATTGTAGGAGAAGTATCTTTATTTATGGCAATTTCAATGTTTATCAGTATTATAATGAACTGTATGATGCGAAATTGGGTTAGATTTCTAAGAAATATTTATAAAGACGAAGCATATTTAACTCATACTTTACCAGTTAGTAAGAATGAAATTTATTTATCTAGAGTATTAACAGGAATAATTACTTTATTTACTTCTCTTGTAGTTATTGTTCTTTGTTTTAATATTTGTTTTATGGACCAAACATCTTGGTTAAATTTTGTAGAATATTTTAAAAATACTTCGCTTTACTTTCATTGTTCTTTACCAGTTTTCTTAAGTTTGATAACTTTACTTATTTTTTTAGAATTATTATTTATGTTACTTACTGGTTATTTAGGTATTATTATGGGTAATAAGAAGAATAATTATAAGATTATGAAGTCTATTATTAGAGGAATACAAATTTATATAGTATTTTCTTGTTTAATAGTTATAATTCTTTATATTATTGGCTTATTTAATCAAGATATTATGTCTATATTTAAAAGCTTAGATATGAATGATGGAGCGATAAAAAGCATTATGATATGTACTACAGGTATATATATAATATATAATATTATTATTGGCATAATAAGCAAATATTTATTAAATAAAGGTGTAAATATTGATTAGCAGGCTTGAAACAGTCTGGTTTTTTTAATAGATTGTGATATATTAAAAATGGGTGATTTATGAAAAAGATAATAAATCCTATAAGTATTTTATTATTGGACTTATTTTAGGGATACTTGCTAAATTATTTGATATTTATTTTTACGTTCAACATTTTAGAATGTCTTTAAGTGATATTTTTTCAGATATGGCAATTTATATACTTATTGGAGTTATTATTAGTTTATATAGTAAGAATAAGAGGTATGCGATGCTTAATATATTTTTATTCTGTATTGGGTTATTATTCACTTATTAGGGTATTGCTAAGATTACGCATTCAGTTTATGTGGTTTCTTTTATAAAGTTTTGGACTGTTTTTGCATTTATATCACCATTCTTGGCTTATTTAGTAGCTAAGACTAAAGAAAAAGGATTACTAGCTAGTTTTATAAAAATAGGAATTATAGTGGTATATATAATTGTTTCTATATTTGAAAGTGTAGATATTCTTCATATTGTTATTTTGTTTTTATTATTTATTTTATTATTTAAAAGATATAAAGGAGAAGAAAATGAAAAAGTTTAAAATTAAATCTAATTATGATGGTTTAGAATTAAGTGGTTTTTATATGGAACCTAAAAAAGAAATAAAAGGAATTATACAAATATCTCATGGAATGGCAGAACATAAAGAAAGATATATTCCTTTTATGAATTATATGGCAAATGCTGGTTTTGTTAGTGTTATTCATGACCATAGAGGACATGGAGAGAGTATTAAGAATAAAGAAGACTTAGGATATTTTTATGATACGAAGAAAATGATTGTAGAAGATTTACATCAAGTAACACTTTATATTAAAGATAAGTATCCTAAATTACCAATTATCTTGTTTGGACATAGTATGGGTTCGATGGTAGTTAGAGCCTATTTAAAAGATTATGATAAAGATATAAATGCTTTAATAGTTTGTGGTTCTCCAAGTAAGAATAATGGAGCTAAAGTAGCACTTTCTCTTATTAAATTTATGGAATTATTTCATAAAGATACTTATAGAAGTAAGTTTATTAATTATTTAGCTTTTCATAACTATAATAAAGATTTTGAGAGTAATTCTTCTAATTCTTGGCTGACAAGTGATGATGTAACTGTTAAAGAATATGATACTGATCCTTTATGTGGGTATATATTTACTTTAAATGGGTTTTATAATTTATTTTCTCTAATGGAAGATATTTATCAAGAAGAAGGATATCAAGTAAAAAATTCGGGGTTGCCAATCTTATTTTTAGCAGGAGAAAAAGACCCGGTAATAATGAATACAAGTAAGTGGAGAGAAGCTCAAGAATTTTTAAAGAAAATTGGATATCAGAATATAACTAACAAATTGTATCCTGATATGAGGCATGAACTTTTAAATGAATTGAATAAAGAACAAGTTTATGAAGATATTTTACATTTTGCACAAAAATCCATAAGTTAATTATGGTTTTTTATATTTATATCTGATATAATAAATATTAAGGTAGAGTGATAAGAATGGGGAAAATATTAAGTACAGAAGAATTAGGAAAAATAGATGCTTATTTTCGTGCGAGTAATTATTTAGCAGCGGCGGAATTATATTTAAAAGATAATCCTTTATTAAAAGAGCCATTAAAAATAGAACATATAAAACAAAAATTAGTAGGACACTGGGGAACAACTCCTGGTCAGAATTTTATATATGCTCATTTAAATCGTATTATAAAAAAATATGATTTAGATATGCTTTATGTGGCTGGTCCTGGCCATGGGGGAGGTGCTTTTTATTCCAATTGCTATTTAGAGAAAACTTATAGTGAGATTTATCCAAGTGTTTCTTATGATTTAGATGGAATGAAAAAACTAATGAAACAATTTAGTTTTCCTGGAGGAACATCTAGTCATGTAGCACCTGAGATGCCTGGCAGTATTCATGAAGGAGGAGAATTAGGATATAGTCTTGCTCATGCTTTTGGGGCAGTTTTAGATAATCCGGATTTATGGGTTGCTTGTGTAATTGGTGATGGAGAAGCAGAGACAGGTCCACTAGCTGCTAGTTGGCAAATTAATAAGTTTATTAATCCAAAGACGGATGGAGTAGTTATTCCTATTTTACATTTAAATGGATATAAGATAGCAAATCCTACAGTTTTAGCAAGAATTAGTAAAGAAGAATTATTAGATTATTTTAAAGGAATGGGTTATCTTCCTTTTTATGTAGAATATCAAGATATGGAACAAGTTCATGAAGATATGGCTAGTGCTTTAGAAAGTATTGTTGATGCCATTTATCATATTAAAAATTCTAAGTCTAGTAATAGACCTTTATGGCCTATGCTTATTTTAAAGACACCAAAAGGATGGACTGGTCCTAAAGTAGTAGAAGAGAAAATTGTTGAAGGTACTTTTCGCTCTCATCAAGTTCCTCTTGATGTTTCAAAAGAACATATGGAAAATTTAAAAATATTAGAGGATTGGTTAAAGAGTTACCATCCTGAAGAATTATTTGATGAGTTTGGTGTTTTAAAAAGAGGATTACAAGAATTAATTCCCGAACATACGATGAGTGCTAATAAACATGCGAATGGTGGTTTACTTTTAAAAGAGTTAGATATTCCTTATTTTAAAGATTATATGCTTGAAGTAGAGGCTCCTGGAGTTAAAAAAGCTAGTGATATGATGGAATTAGGGAAATTTATTCGGGATATTGTAAAAAGAAATCCTGATAATTATAAGATATTTGGTCCGGATGAAGCTTTATCGAATCGCTTAAATTATGTTTTTGAAGTTACTAACAGAAAGTGGAATGGAGAGACTATTTCGGGTGATGAATACTTAAATACTAATGGGGCTATTATAGATTCTATTTTATCAGAACATGTATGTGAAGGCTTATTAGAAGGGTATCTTTTAACTGGTAGACATGGATTTATTCATACTTATGAGTCTTTTAGTAGAATTATAGATTCTATGGTTAGTCAACATGCTAAATGGCTTAAAATATGCAAAGAGTTAGCATGGCGTAAATCTATTTCTAGTTTAAATATTATTTTAACAAGCCATGTATGGCAACAGGATCATAATGGATATACTCATCAAGATCCGGGATTCTTAAATCATATTGTAACTAAGAAGGCAGATATTGTAAGGGTATATTTACCAATAGATACAAATACTTTAATATCGACTTTTAATCATATTACAAAGTCTAAAGATTATGTAAATGTAGTAGTGGCTAGTAAGCATTTATCTTTACAATGGTTAAATAAAGAGAAAGCAATTAAGATATGTACGAAGGGAGTAGGTATTTTAGATTTTGCTAGTAATGATTTGGGAGAACCGGATATTGTACTTGCTTGTGCCGGAGATACACCAACTCTTGAAGTTATTGCTGCTTCTATTCTTTTAAGAAATTATATTCCAAATATAAAAGTGAGAGTTGTATGTGTTATTGATTTAATGCGTCTTGTAAGTGATAAAGAGCATCCTCATGGACTTAGTGAACAAGATTATGATTATTTATTTACTACTGATAAACCTATTTTATTTGCTTTCCATGGATACGCTAATTTAATTCATGAATTAACACATAATCGTAAAAATCAAAATTTACATGTAAGAGGTTATAAAGAAGAGGGTGCTATTACAACTCCTTTTGATATGCGTGTTATTAATGAAATAGATCGTTATCATTTAGTAATTAGTGCTTTAAATTATTTAGAATTAAATTCTATTGAAGCAAATAAACTAAGGGATTATTGTGATTTAATGCTTGATAAACATAAAAAATATATAAGAGAAAATGGTATTGATATGCCAGAAATTACAGAATTTCAATTTTAGGAGGTATTAGAATGACTTATGATATAATTATTGTTGGTTCTGGTTTAGGAGGATTATCCGCGGGTATTTGTTTAGCTAAACAAGGAAAGAAAGTATTAATTTTAGAGAAAAATAATATCTCAGGGGGATTAGTTACTACTTTTAAAGTTGGAAGATATGAATTTGATACTTCTATGTATGAATTATATGATTATGGTACTAGTGAACACGTTGGAGCTTTACAAGATATATTAAATGATTTTCATGTAGATTTTCATACTAGTCTTGCTCTTAATACAAAAATTTATTATGAAGATACCAAGGAATTTTTAGAAATTAAAGAAAATATAGAAGATTTATTTTTAGAGTTAGAAAGTAGAAAAAGTGGTTCTATAGAACCTTTGAGAGATTTATTAAAAGTAGTTAAAGAAATTAAAGAGGCTCAAGATGCGTTATTAAATAATGATTTTTTAGAAGAAGATTATCCTTCTTTTATGAAATATTTAACTTATAATGCTAGTGATGCTTTAATAGATTTAAAAATACCTAAGGAGACAATAGACCGTATTAGTTATGTATGTTTATATTTAGGCAGTCCTCTTAAAAAGTTATCTTTTATAGATTTAGCGTGTTTCTTATATACTTATATTTTTAAGAAAGTAGTTATTTCAACTGATAAAAATTTAAATTTTATATTTCAATTACTAAAAGAATATAAAGCTAATGATGGTAAAATAGAGTATGAGAGTAAAGTAACTAAAATAGAAGATAAAGAGCAATATATAGAGGTAATTACTAATAATAAGACATATAGGGCTAGTAAAGTAATTTGTGACTTACCAATCCGTTATGTATATAAAGAATTAATAGATGATAAAGAAAAATATCCATTATGTAATGCGAAGACATATAGTCCTAGTGCATTTATGGTTTTCTTAGGTCTTAATAAAGACTATCAAACAATTGGTTTTAATAATTATCATTATATTCATATGAATTCTAATAGTAATAAAGTTTATAAAGATATGAATAATTTATTTCATTCTAATTGGGAAGCTTATGTTCCGAATGTTATTCAGGAATATGCGAGTCCTAAAGGAACTACTATTATGACTTTTAAGATTAGTTTTAATAGTGATGCTTGGAATAAAGTTACAGAAAAAGATTATGCAATTTTAAAAGAACAAATAGCAAGTCATATCATTCAGGAATTTGAAGAGACTTTTAAGATAGATGTTAAAGAATATATTGAAGAGATAGAGATAGCTAGTCCTCTTACTATTAGTAGATATTCTAATAGTGTTAATGGCACAATTATGGGTTCTATGCGTATTGGTTATGATAATGTAATAAATCGAGTTTTAGATAAAGAAAATAATGATAGAATTTATTTTGTAGGAGCAGATTCTTACCTTGGAGGAGGAATTCATAATACTATTTTAAATGGAACTCTTGTTGCTAAAGAGATTACAAGGAAAGAGGATTAAGATGAACGATAAAATAGAAAAATTAAAAGAAGAGAGAGACTCTATTATTCATGGATTTAGTTCTAAAAAGCCAGAAGATACGATGATTGATAAGTTAGCAAAGACTAATGATTTACAGTATGTAACTATTAAAGAAATTATTACCGAGACAAAAGATACAAAATCATTTATTTTAGTACCAGATATAAAGAAGGGTACTAGTAAATTAAAAATGTTTATTCCAGGACAATATATTAGTTTAAAAATGTTTGCAGATGAAACTTATACTACTAGAGCATATACTTTATCTTCTAGTCCTAAAGAAGCTTTACAAGGATTTTATCGTATTACTATTAAGAGAGTTCAAAATGGATTAATTAGTAATTTATTACTAGACCATTTAAAAGTGGGAGATGGACTTACTATATCTAATCCTGTAGGAGATTTTCATTATTCTAGTATAAGAGATGAAGAAAATGTTATAGGTGTTGCTGGTGGTAGTGGTATTACTCCATTTATTTCTTTAGCAAAAGATATTATTGATGGAAATACAAATTGCCATTTAACTGTTTTTTATAGTGTTAGAACAGAAGAAGATATTATTTTAAGAAAAGAAATTGAAAAATTAAAAAGAAGTAAAAAAGTTAATTTTCAAGTTATTTTAACAAGAGAAGAAAAACCTGGATATTTATATGGCCATATTAAAAAAGAGATGATAGAACCATATATAAAAGAGTTTAATACTTTCTTTATGTGTGGGCCAGTTGGTTTATATAAGAGTATGAATGAGATTTTAACTTATTTTGAAATTCCAAGAAAGAATGTTCATTTTGAGAATTATTATAATTTTTATGAACCAAAAGAAGAAAGAAATTTTGAACTTAAAATTATAACAGAAGATACTACTAAGATTATACCTTGTAATAGTAATAAAACATTACTAGTTGCTATGGAAGAAGCAGGATTTAAAGCACCATCTTTATGTAGAGTTGGCACTTGTGGATTTTGTAAGAGTATTTTATTAGAGGGCCATGTTAAAATGATTGGTTCTTCCATGCCAAGAGATTTAGCTCTTAATGATTATATTCATCCATGTATTAGTTATCCTGATAGTGATGTTACTATAAGAGTTAGTTTATGAATAAAATAATTCGAAATTCTTTTATAATTATTATAATAACTTTATTTGTCTATTTAATCTATTTTTTAACTATTAGACCGATGATTACTGGAGAATATATGCCTTCTAAAAAAGATTGTAAGAACGCGTATGCTTGTCAGTGTGTAAAAGATACTTGTGTTTGTTCTTATAAGAGATGGTTTATAGAAAGTAGGCTTACTTGTAAAATGGAAGAATTAGGTAAAAAATTTGACAAATAGCAAAAGTATGATATAATTATATTGACTAATTAAGTGGGGCAGAAAAATCCCACTTTTATTTATATAGGAGGGTGTGAAATTTTGAAGAAAACGTTAGAGGAACTAGAGAATAAGATAAAAGAAACATTAGAAAAAGATAATATCATTGTTGATAGTGTAACTTATGAGAAAAACAGTGGTAATTATAATGTTTTATCAATTGTTTTAGATAAAGTTGGAGGAATAGATTTAGATACAATTGTGTATGCGACAAATATTATTAATCCAATTGTAGATGATTATGATTTTACTGATGATTCTTATATTTTAGATGTAGTTTCGAAAGAAAGAGGTGATAAAAATGAATAATGAGGAATTCATTAAAGCAGTTAAAAATATCGTAAAAGAAAAGGGAATTAGTGAAGACGTTGTATTTGAAGGAATGGAACAAGCTTTAACTACAGCCTATAAAAAGAATTTTGATTCTAGGACCAACGTTCGTGTGGATATTGATCGTAAAACAGGAGAAATCAAAGTTTTTACTTATTTAATCGTTGTAGATGATGTTGATTATGGACATGAAGAGATAGACGAAGAAGGGAATGTTATTAAGGTTGCTCCAGAGATTAATATTGATGCACAAATTATTTTGGAACAAGCAGAAGAATTAGTGCCTGGCATTAAAGTAGGAGAAACTATTGAATATGAAGTAACACCAAAAGATTTTGGACGTGTAGCGGCCGCTACTGCGAAACAAGTTTTAACTCAAAAGATTAGAGAAGCAGAGAAGAATAGTATTATTGAAGAATTTCAAGATAAAGAAAATGAAATGTTACTTGGCTTAGTAGCTATGGAAGATGCTAGAAATTATTATATTGATTTAGGAAGAACAAGAGGTATTTTACCCAAGAGTGAGATTATTCCAGGAGAAACTATTAAGATGGGGTCTAGTATTCGTGTTTATGTTACTAAAATAGAGAATGGTAATAAGGGTCCACTTATTTTATTATCAAGAAAACATTATGGCTTTGTAAAACGTTTATTTGAATTAGAAGTACCAGAATTACAAGATGGAACACTTTTAATGCATGCTTGTGTAAGAGAGCCTGGTATTAGAAGTAAAGTAGCAGTTTCTTCTACTAGTGATCGTGTAGACCCAATTGGTACTTGTATTGGAGAAAGAGGATGCAGAATAGCAGCAATCTTAAAAGAATTAAATGGTGAGAAAGTTGATGTAATTCTATATTCTGAAAATCCAGAAGAATATATTAAGAGTGCATTAAGTCCTGCTAAGAATGCTATTGTTAGTATTACTGATGCAATTAAGAAAGAAGCTCTAGCAGTTGTTGATGAGAGTGAACTTGCCTTAGCAATTGGTAAGGGTGGAAATAATATTAAGCTTGCTAGTAGATTAACAAAGTATAAGATTAATATTAAAACAATGAAAGAAATTAATGATGAGGGTAATCGTTAATGAAACAAAAAAAAATACCGATGCGTTCTTGTGTTGTTACAAAAGAAAAATATGAAAAAAGAGATTTATTAAGAATATTAAGAACGCCAGAAGGAAATGTTGTAATAGACCAAACGGGGAAACAAAATGGCCGTGGGGCTTATTTAAAAAAAGAAATTGATGTCATAAATAAAGCAGAAAAAACTAAAATAATAGAAAGAATATTAGAAGTAAGTATTCCTGCAGGAATTTATGAAGAAGCAAGAAAGTTATGTAAAGAATAGGAGTTGAGGAATATGCATAATAAACAAGCTTTAGCATTTATTAATAGAACAGATGAATTATTAAATAATTATGGAAAGGCAACTACAATTGCCAATCCAAAAGAGCAAAGAAAGGTTTTAAAAAGAATACTAAGTGGTATGATTAAAACACAAAGTGAGTGTACACATCCTTATTTATTAGGTTCTACTGATTTATATCAAGATGGTAAAATGGAATGTACATGTTTAGTATGTGGAAAGACATTAGATTCTTTTGATAAAGAAGACGTTTTAAATTTAACTCCAGATAGTTTAATTGAAGGAGACGAAGTAGAAAATTTTGCTGTAAATCGCCTAAAAGATTATTTAAGTGCTGAACCAGCATTAACAGAAGATAATATTAAGATTGCAGTTTATGAAGATATTAAAGGTTTAACAAAGAATAGATAATAATTAAAAAAGAAAGGAGTGTTTATATGACTATCAAAGAATACGCAAATGATGTCAATTTAAGTGTTGCAGAAATTCTTAAAAAATGTATAGATTTAGGGATAGAAGTAAAGACTGGTGATGATTATTTAAGTGATGAGGATATTATATCATTAGATAATGCTATTAATTTAATTGGTGTTGAAGAGGATTCTTTTGAAGAAGAAGACACAATTGATGAAGTAGTAGATGCAATTGTAGAAAGCAGTAATATGGCTAAAACAATTAATACTACGGATAAAAAACAAAAATTAAAGAAGAAGAAAGACCAGACAGATGCAAAAGATTATTCTAAATTAAGAAAAGAAATGTATAAAAATAAGAATAAATTAATGAAGAATAAGGAACAAGAGAATGTTATTTTATTTAAAGATGGAATGACAGTAGGAGATTTAGCTTCTTTATTAGAAATAAGTGGAACTGACATTATTAAGAAGTTAATGGCTTTTGGTTTAATGTTATCATTAAATCAAACAATTGATTTTGAAAATGCGGAGATTATAGCTTTAGAATATAATAAAACTCTAAAAAGAGAAGAAACTCAAGATGTATCTAATTTTGAAGAATATGAAATTATTGATAAAGAAGAGGATTTAGAAGTACGTCCTCCGATTGTTACAATTATGGGTCATGTTGATCATGGAAAAACAACACTTTTAGATTATATTCGTAATTCACATGTTGTAGATACAGAATTTGGAGGAATTACTCAAGCGATTGGAGCTTATCAGATTGTTAATCATGGTAATAAGATTACATTTATTGATACTCCTGGACATGCGGCTTTTACTGAAATGCGTGCTAGAGGAGCTAGTGTAACGGATATTGTTATTATTATTGTAGCGGCTGATGATGGAGTAATGCCTCAAACCAAAGAAGCAGTAGATCATGCTTTAAGTGCCAAAGTACCAATTATTGTAGCAGTTAATAAGATTGATAAACCAGAAGCTAATCCAGATCGTATTATGACAGAAATGGCCGAGATAGGAATTACTCCAGAAGTTTGGGGAGGAGAATATCCATTTATTAATATTTCTGCTCATACTGGAGAAGGTATTGATAAATTATTAGAAACAATTTTAGCAATTAGTGAGATGAAAGAATTAAAAGCTAACCCTAATCGTTATGCTGTTGGTTCTGTAATTGAGTCTCGTCAAGATAAAAATATTGGAGGAGTAGCAAGTCTTTTAATATTAAATGGTACTTTACGTATTGGAGACCCAATTGTAGTTGGAACTACTTATGGACGTGTTAGAACGATGAAAAATGATTTAGGAGAACCAATTACACAAGCTTTACCTGGTACTCCAGTAGAAATTACAGGTTTAAATGATAATCCAAGTGCTGGAGATAAGTTTATGGCTTTTGAGACAGAAAAAGAAGCAAAAGAAGTAGCTCTTAAGAGAGAAATTCATAAGAAAGAGAATAAGTTTAAAAAAGATACTATATCTTTAGATGATTTGTTTAATAAGATTAAAGAGGGTCAAAAAGAGATTAATATTGTTTTAAAAACTGATGTTCGTGGTAGTGAAGAAGCTGTTAAGAATAGTTTATTAAAAATAGATGTTGAAGGAGTTAAAATAAACATTATTCGTTCTGGTATTGGAACTATTACAGAGAGTGATGTTATACTTGCTAATGCATCAAATGCTATTATTATTGGTTTTAATGTTAGTCCAAGCAATAATACGAAAGAAATGGCTAAAGAATACGGGGTAGATATTCGTTTATATACGATTATTTATAAATGTATTGAAGAAATAGAACTTGCTATGAAAGGTTTATTAGACCCAGAATTTGAAGAAAAAGTATTAGGAACAGCAGAGATTAGAAGAATATTTAAGTTTTCTAAAGTAGGAAATATTGCTGGTTCTTATGTAACAGATGGTATTATTAAGAATAATGCTAAGGCTCGTTTAATACGTGATGGTGTAATTATTTATGATGGTAAAATTGCATCTATTCAAAGAGAAAAAGATAGTGTTAAAGAAGTTAAAAAAGGATATGAATGTGGTATAACTCTAGAAAATTATAGTGATATTAGAGAAATGGATACGATTGAATGTTATGAAATGGTAGAAGTTAAAAATGGGGGCACTAAATAATGCCTAGTCATAAAATTGCCAAGATATCTGCTGATTTAAGCAGAGTAATTAGTGAGATATTATTTGATGAAGCTAGGGATGAGTTATTAAAAACAATAACTATTACAGGATGTAAAGTATCTAGAGATTTAAGTTATGCGAAAGTATACTTTACATCTATGTCTTCTTTAGATAAAAAGACTCTTGTAAAAGAAGTTAATGAAGCTGCTCCTTTTATAAGAGGAAAAGTATCTGCTAAAATAGATTTAAGACATACACCAATTTTAGAATTTGTATATGATGATTCTATAGAATATGGTAATCGTATCGAGCATATTATTAAAGAAATCAATGAGGAAAGTAATGAAAATTAAGACAGGAAAACTAGAGCAAGAAGAATTAAAAGAGGCTTATAATAGTAAACCACAAGTAGGAGATAACTATTATTTAAATGTTTATAATGAAGCAAATTATTTTGTTATTAAGAAGTTTTATCAAAATGATAAGTTAGTTGGTTATGGAGTTATCTTTTTAGGCCATAATGGAATTGAAAATCAAGATGTAGCAATAGAGGATATTGTTTATTGGGGAGACAATGAATATTTATTTCCGTTTATTAGAAGATTTGATGAAGAAATTAAGAATTCTATGGGTATTCCTTTTCCAGTTAATAATATTTATTATGACCCTGATAAATTTATTATAGAAATTGATATGACTTTTGATAGAGCAGGATTTTCAGTAACTGGAAGGACAAGATGAATGGTTTAATTGTTGTTAACAAGGAAGCTGGTTATACTTCAAGAGATGTTGTAAATATTATAAGTAAATTATTAAAGACAAAGAAAGTAGGACATACAGGAACCTTAGATCCGATGGCTACGGGTGTTTTAGTAGTTTGTTTTAATCGCTATACTAAATTAGTAGACATGCTTACCTCTCTTGATAAAGAATATATTGCAGAGATTAAATTAGGAATAGAAACAGATACTTTGGATATTACAGGTGAAGTATTAAAAGAAGAGAAAGTTTTTATTACTAGAGAAGAAATAGAAGAGGCTTTAAGAAAATGGATAGGTCTATATAAAATGGAGGTGCCTATTTATTCAGCTGTAAAAGTAAATGGTAAGAAGCTTTATCAATATGCAAGACAGAAGGAAGAAGTGGAATTACCAATAAAAGAAGTAGAAATTAAAGCTTTAGAACTTTTAGATTTTAAAGATGATGTTATAAAATTAAAGATAAAAGTATCTAAGGGTACTTATATTAGGAGTTTTATTAGAGATTTTTGTCATAGTTTAAATATTATTGGGACTATGAGATCACTTGATAGAACTAAACAAGGGGAATTTACTATAGATATGGCTTCTTCTTTAGAAGATATTAAAAGAGGAGATTATCATGTTTATCATATTGAAGAAATACTTAATCTTCCTACTTATCAATTATCATCTTTAGAATATAAGAAAGTTATTAATGGAAATTCTATTTCTTTAGAGATAGAGGAAGAAATTATTTTATTAAAGAAAGATTTAGAAGAGGTTGCTATCTATCAAAGAGATAAAGATAGTTATATTCCTTATGTTATGTTAAAATTAGGAGATTAAAATCTCCTTTTTTCATATAATAAAATGGTGATATTATGTTTATAGCCCACCGAGGACTTGTTCTAAATAACTTAAAAGAAAATACTTTAGAAGCATTTAAAAATGCTTGTTCTTCTCATCTTTATGCTGGTTTTGAACTAGATATATATATGACACAAGATAAACAGTTTATTGTCCATCATGATGCTTTTTTAGAGGGGAAATATATAAAGAAGTATACTTTAGAAGAATTAAAAAAGAAGGGTTTAACTAGTTTAGAAGAGGTATTAAAAATAGATACAGATAAGATTATTTTAATAGAAATAAAAGATATTAATATAGATGTTTCTTTATTAGCTCATTTATTAAATCAATATCAAGATAAAAATATATATGTTATGAGTTTTTTTACAAGTGTTATAAGGAAATTAAAAGACCAACCTTTTAAAGTTGGAGTATTAAATTATATATTAAATAGTACTAATTATTATCCTTTTGATTTTATAGGAATACTTTATCCGATTGCTAATGCACATATAATAAAAGAGTTAAAGAAACTAAATTTAGAAGTTTTTATATATGGATTAACTAAGAAAGATAAATATATTTATAAAGATGTTTATTATATAGTAGATACTATTACTGCTTCTTAATTAGACAAAACATATTTATAATAATTAAGATAGATAGAGCTAGGCCTATTATAGGAAGATAGTAATAGCTTATTAATTCATTTACATAGTTAAAAGCAAATACTTTATCTATTAATATTAAGACAATTAGTAATACAAGAGAAGTAGTTATTTTATTATGTTTATCAGGAAGCATTTCTTTTATGGAATAAATAGACATCATAGAAGTTATAAATAAATCAAATAACCAGACTATAGATAAGATGTTTTCTACTTTTTCAATGAAATTTAAGAGTTTTAATTGTTTTAATACCATATATTCTGAAAAACGAAAGATAGTTATTAATTCACTACCAAAGATACCATTTACAATAAATAAAGCAAAGATAATAGATATAGCTCCTATTAAATAATTAAGGGCTATTCTTTTAGGAGTTTTCAAGTGAAATAAAAGAATATTAGGGAAAACACTTATACTAGTAAATATAATTGTTGATTTAAAAATATTTAATGCGCCAACATCTAGAATGGGGAAGAAGTGTTCAAACTGAATATAACCTGCTAGACTAAATACTGTAAAGATAATTGAGACAATACTAAGAGGAAATAGAGAACGAGCTACTCTTCCTATTACTTTTAAGCCTTTAAAAGCAGCATAAGCACTAATAATAAGAAAAGGTATAGTAATTAAGAGTTCAGGAGTATTTACAAGCATAAAACTTACAATAAATATTTTAAAAATAATTACAGTATATATTAATATTAAAAAACTTGTAAGTAGAAATAAAGCTCTGGTTAGAGTACCAATTATTTTATTTTTTAAACATAGTTCTTTTAGTGTAAATTCTTGTTTTTTACTTAATAGATAACTATATATTAAGATAATACCAAAACCTAAGATAGTACCTAGTATTGCTCCTATATAAGCATCTTTATTAGCGTTTTGGAACATTAGGGCTACTCCAAAACCTAAAAATAAACTACGAGTTAGAAAGAATGCAATACTAGAATTATTTTCTTTTAACATATGAAGCCTCCTATTCTTCTAAATCAAAGATTAATCCTTTTTTATTTATTTTTAAATCGATATTATAATCTATGTTTTTATTTAGCCATGCATCATTATCATCATAGCGATATTTTTTATAAAACTTAGATCTTAGTTTTAAAACATCTGTTTTATTATCTTGTAATATTTTTATTACATGATTTATTCTATTTTCCATAATTTTTTGGAATTTTTTTTGTAATTCTTGATAAGAATTTATATCTTTTAGATTATAATCACAATTATCTTCTTGAATACGGGCATTAATACTTGCTTTTACAGATATTTTGTCTTTTTCTTCTAAAACATCAAATTTAGAATCATAAACTGTAATAACAGTCTTTCCTTTATCACAAGTACTTACAAAAGAAGTAGTATTGGCATGAAAATTATTTAATAAGTTTATGATCGAAGCATCTTCTAAGTTTAATATTTCTTTTAATTCATAATTGTGAAGTAATCCCATACCTGATAAAATTATTTTATCATCATCTAGACTAAAAGTAGATAGAATAGCATCTTCTCTTTTTGACAATATATTACTTAATACTTCTACAAAAGGAGCATAGTAAGCTGCACTTAAGGTTCTATTATTGTTCTCTAGTAATCCTACAATATAGGAAGATACAACATTTACTTCTTCACTAGTATTATTTAGTAAATCTTTAGCTTCTGTAGTACTTATTACTATGTAAAATTCATTACGAAATTTAGAACTTCTAATTAGATATTCACTTACTTCTTCTAGGTGATTTCTTGCTATATCTTCACTAATAATTACAGTTTCTATATGGTCAAAATAGGGTACTTTTTCAATGCTTTTACCATTTTTAGCAAAAGCTTCATAAACAGTATTTGCTTTACTACTTATTGTATAAGAACCAGTACTAGATTGTTCTTCTCCTTGCTTTTTAGTAAGCAATACTTCAAATGTTACTACATATTCTTCATTTATATAATCGATAGCAACTCCAGAGATGATGGCTAAATCATTTAATTCGTTATAATCATAACAACCACATAATAAGAAAGGAATAATGATTAATAATAACTTTTTCATATATTTTCTCCTTGTTTTGTTTTATTTTTACTAGCTAGTAAATTACTTCTTTTGGTTTCTTTTTTTAAGGAACCTTTTAATACTGTTTTAAAGAAATATGGTTTATCAAAGGGAACAAAAGGATAAAAATAGGGATTACCAAAAGAATAAATATTGTTCATTTTGATTAGAAAATAAATTGTTCCAAAAACTATACCTAAGATACCATAGAAAGATGCTAGAATGATAAAGAGAAATCTTAAATGTCTTAGGGCATTTACTATTTCTGCTTCGGTAAAGATTAGACTAGCCATAAAGGTTAGAGATATAACAATAATCATGATGGGACTTACAATACCGGCGGATACAGCAGCATCTCCTAAGACTAGTGCTCCTAATATGGATATAGCACTTCCATAGGTATTGGGAAATCTTAAATCACTTTCTCTTAACATTTCACAAATGAATAACATACCTAAAGCTTCAACAAAAGCAGGAAAGGGGACACCGTCTCTTTGAACACTAAAGTTTACTAATAGATTAGTAGGTATTGTTTCTTGATTATAATTAATTAGGGCAATGTAAATAGCGGGAACAATCATAGATAGAAAGAAGCAAGCTAGACGGATGATTTTTAAGAAATTAACGTTTTTACTTTTATTATAAGTGTCTACTCCTGGATTGATAAAATCAATAAAGAAAGCAGGGAGTATAATTGCAAAGGGAGATGTATCTACCATAATTACTATTTTGCCATCTAATAAAGCTTTGGCAACATTATCTGGTCTTTCGGTTAAGATATAAGTTGGAAAATGAATTTTTTGTTCATCAATTAATAATTGACCAATATTACTAGAATCAATAATACCATCGATATCTATTTTTTCTATTCTTTCAGTTACTAGATTTAATAAATCAGTATCGGCGATATCATCAAAGTATAAGACACCTACACTGGTATTTGTTTTTCTTCCAACAATGTATTCTTTGGTTTTTAAAGTACTAGATTTTAATCTTCTTTTAATTAAACCTAAATTAATTTGATAGTTTTCTGTAAAAGCATCTTTAGGACCATTTATGGCTGCTTCACTATCAGAATTACTGACGGCACGGTTGATATCTGCTTTTGTTTCAATGGCTAAAATATCTTCATTACGAATAATAATTGTAAAACCACTCGTGATATAGAATTCTATTTCATCAAAATCATGGATTTTTTTAGTGTTTGGACCTGGTAAAATACTGTCAGTGTTTACTATTTTTTTAGATTTATTACTACTAATATTAGTTAGATTTTTTAGAATATAATCATTTACTTTATCACTAGAACTTACGGTTTCTAAATAGACAATAAAGATAGTATCAAATAAAGATAATTTTACTTTTTTAATAATTAAATCGGGAGTTTCTTTAAATTCTTTTTGAATTCTTTTAATTATTTTATTTTCCATGATTTACCACCTAAATATAGTATAAGTCAAAATTTTAGGTTCTATACCTCGATTTTAGCTTGACTTACATGTATTTTTATTGTAAAATTTAAGAGTACTTATGGAGCAGTACTCAAGAGGCTGAAGAGGGGTCCCTGCTAAGGATCTAGGTCGGCGAATGCTGGCGCGGAGGTTCAAATCCTCTCTGCTCCGCCATTTTAGAATTTTAAATAGTACTTTTTAAGAAGTGCTATTTTTATTGCTATTTTATTAGAAAAAAGATATAATTATTTAGGTGATTATAGTGAAGTTTACATATAAATTAGAGAAAAAAGAGAAAAATACTGGGGCTAGATTGGGTTCTTTTATATATAATGGAGTAAAGTATGAAACGCCAATGTTTATGCCTGTTGGAACACAAGCGACAGTTAAAACTTTAAGTCCTGAAGAATTAAAAGATGTTCATGCGGGTATTATTTTAGCGAATACTTATCATTTATGGCTTAGACCCGGAGAAGATATTGTAGCTTTAGCGGGTGGTTTACATAAATTTATGAATTGGGATCAACCTATATTAACAGATAGTGGAGGGTTTCAAGTTTTTTCTTTAGCTAGACCTAAAGATATTACAGAAGAAGGAGTTCATTTTAAGAATCATTTAAATGGAGACAATTTATTATTAACTCCAGAAAAATCTATTTATATACAAAATAAATTAGATAGTGATATTGCTATGAGTTTTGATGAATGTATTGGATATCCTGCTACTTATCAGTATTGTAAGAATAGTGTAGAGAGAACACTTAGATGGGCTAAAAGAGGAAAAGATGTTCATCAAAATCAAAATCAAATGTTGTTTGGTATTGTACAAGGTGGAGATTATGAAGATTTAAGAAAGCATTGTGCAGAAGAATTAGTGAAAATGGATTTTGATGGCTATTCTATTGGAGGAACTAGTGTAGGAGAAGATAAACCTACTATGTATAGAATGGTTGGGTTTGCAACTAAATATTTGCCAGAAGATAAAATTCGATATTTGATGGGAGTAGGAGACCCTATTGATTTAATTGAAAATACAATTAGGGGTATTGATATATTTGATTGTGTTTCGCCAACTCGTCTAGCAAGACATGGACATGCTCTAACAAAATATGGGAAGATTAATTTAAAGAATGCAAAATATAAAACTGATTTTAGTCCTATTAGTGAAGTTTGTGATTGTTATGCTTGTAAACATTATACTAAAGCTTATATAAGACACTTAATAACAGCGAATGAGACTTTTGGAGCTAGATTATTATCTATTCATAATATTCGTTATTTAACAAAGTTAATGGAAGATATAAGGGAAGCTATAAAGAATGATACTTTGTTAGAATTAAGAAAAGAGTTTATAAGGGATTATTATGGGAAATAGAAAAGTTATAATGTTAACATTTATTGTTATTATAGGAATGATTATAGTTCCTACTATGTATAAGATATATGATAAACATAATGAACAATTAGAAGAAGTTGTAAAAAAAGAATTTTTATATGAAGCTAAAAAGTGTTTTAATGAAAGTAATTGTTCTGATGTTGTTTATTTGAGTGATTTATATAATAAAGAATATATAAAAGATAAATTAACTAATCCTCTAAATAAAAAGTATTATAGTGATAAATCTTATATTGATTTAAAAACGTTAGAAGTTGAATTAATTGACTAACGTTTTTTATCTTATAGGAAAGTTCATATTTATATAAAAAGAAAAAAGTACAATGATTTTTAAATTATTGCACACAAAAAATATTTTAAATTATATTTTTAAAAATTTGATCTGCTTCATCTAGAAATTCTACAACCTTACGTGAAATCCTTTCTCTCGTTTTGTATACCGGACAAATAAATTCAATCTTGTCTGGACTTTTCTGTTAAGTAAATTCATAAAAAATTCCATAGTAGTATTACAATTATTATATATAATTGGATCAGTTTTAAAAGAAGTAATTAATAGCATTCTCCATTTAATCATAGATTTATAAAAAGGTATCTTTAATTTGTCTATTAACATTTTACAAGAACTATATAGTTTATGTTTTCTAGAAGCATAAAAACCATAATAACGAATAGTTTTAAATTGTGGTTCAGGAATATGCCTAATTAATCTAGCAATAAATTCAAAAATATGTATTCTTTCAACGACATAAAGATCATCTTCGTGTCTTTGAAACCAAAATAATATAAAATCTTAGAATGTCAAATAAAAAGCAACGTAGGTGCAAAAGTTCATAAAAATCATTTACGTGTTAACGAACATATGTTATAATTATATTATCCGAGGGGGTAATTGGAAATGAATACATATAAGGCATATAAATTTAGATTATATCCAACTGATTCTCAAAGAACACTTATTGAGAAAACTTTTGGCAGCACAAGATTTATATATAATACTTTTCTAGCTGAGAGAAAAAATAAATATGAATTAAATAAAACAAAAATAAACAAATATGATCAATTAAAAGAATTAACTGTATTAAAAAAAGAATATGAATGGTTAAAAGAAACTGATTCATGTGCATTACAAACAGCTACATTTAATTTAGATGATGCTTTTGTAAGATTTTTTAATGGTTATGGATATCCAAGATTTAAAAAGAAAAATGTTCATGATAGTTATAGAACTAATAATACTAGAAGTACTTATAAAGGTACTAACTACGAAAGTATCCGTATTGATTTAAATAATAAATTTATTACATTACCTAAACTAAAAGAAGTTAAAATTAAGGGTTATAGAAATTTAAAAGTTATACCTGGTGAGGTTAAGTCTGCAACCGTAGCAAAAGATGCAGGTAAATATTATGTAAGTGTTCTAGTAGAAGTACCATTTACTAAACCAGTAATTGATTTAAATAATGTTGTTGGCTTAGATTTAGGTATAAAAGATTTTATCGTTACTTCTGATGGAGAAAAAATAAAGAATGAAGTAAAAATGAATGAGAAAAGATTAAAGGGATTACAAAAAGGTTTATCTAGATGTGTTCCTGGAAGTAAAAACTATAATAAAATGAAGTTAAAAATTCAAAGATTATATTTAAAAATAAGAAATGCAAGAAAGCATATGATTCATACTGTTACAAATAGGATATTAAAAGATAATGATATTATCGCAGTAGAGTCATTAGATATTTCTAAAATGTATCAAGTACATAAAGTAGCAAAATATTTAAACCAAGTTCCAATGGGAGAGTTCTTGCGAATACTTAAATATAAAGCAGAATGGCTGGGTAAGAAAGTAATAGAAATAAATAAGTATTATCCAAGTAGTCAAATATGTAATAGATGTAATTATAAAGAAATAAAAGTAAAGGATTTAAGTGTAAGAAGTTGGACTTGTAAAAATTGCGAATGTGTTCATGATAGAGATATAAATGCTAGTATAAATATAATGTTTGAAGGATTAACAAAATATATAAAAGAAAATTTAATATAAAATAAAAAGCAAAAATTAGTAGGGTGGCGACCATCCGAAGTTGGTCTGTGGAGAGCCTTAGGTTTCTGTGAAGCAGAAAAATGATATCGTGAGATATCATAAGCGTTAAATTTCGTTAGAAATTTAACTTATGTTCTATGTCATTGAAATTAACTGTCACTAGTGACGCTAAATTTCAATGGAAAGGAATATTATGAAAGAAATTAAAAGAGAACAATACTTAAATGAGTTAATATCTGCTAAGGAAAATAAATTAATTAAAGTTATTACAGGAATTAGAAGATGTGGGAAATCTTATTTATTAGACCCAATTTTTAAGAATTATTTAATAACTAATGGGGTGAATGAGGATCATATTATAAAATTAGATTTAGATTTAATAGAAAATAGTAAGTATAGAGACCCTATGGAACTATTTAACTATGTTATGAATAAGATTAAAGATACAGAGATGTATTATATTCTTTTAGATGAAATTCAGTTAGTTAAAAATTTTGAAGAAGTATTAAATAGTTTTTTGAAGAAACCTAATTTAGATGTATATGTAACTGGGTCAAATTCAAAATTTTTATCTAGTGATATTGTAACAGAATTTAGAGGTAGAAGTACTGAGATAAGAATATATCCTTTATCTTTTAAAGAATTTGTAGAAATAAAAGATATTTCTTTAGATATGGCTTGGAAAGAGTATGTTTTATATGGAGGATTACCACCAGTAGTACTTCAAAATAATGAAAAACAAAAAAGAGAATATTTATTAAATTTATTTGAGAATACTTATTTAAAAGATATTATTGAAAGAAATGATATTAAAAGAAAAGATGTATTAGATGCAATAGTAAATATATTAGCTTCTTCTATTGGTTCTTTAACAAACCCTATGAATATTTATAAAACATATATTTCATTTAATGGTAAACATATTGCTTTAAATACTATTACAGCTTATATAGAATATTTAGAAAATGCTTTTTTAATTAATAAGGCTGAGAGATATGATGTTAAAGGTAGAAAGTATATTAGAACTCCTTTTAAGTATTATTTTACTGATTTAGGTTTAAGAAATGTTAGATTAAATTTTAGACAACAAGAAGAAAATCATATTATGGAAAATATCATTTATAATGAATTATTAATTAGAGGTTATAGTGTTGATGTTGGAGTAGTAGAATTAAGAAATAATGAGGGAAGAACTTATTATGAAATAGATTTTGTATGTAATATGGCTAGTAATAGATATTATATACAATCAGCATTAAATATAGATACTCCAGAAAAAAATTATCAAGAGTCACGACCTTTAAATTCTGTAGGAGATAATTTTAAAAAGATTATTGTAGTAAGAGAAGATATAAATTTATGGCATAATGAAGATGGTATCTTGATTATAGGTATAAGAGAATTTTTATTAAAGAAGAATAGTTTAGAATTATAAGAAAATCACACAATTATAAAAGTGTGATTTTTAAGTGATTAAAAATAAGTACGCAAATAGTAACAAAATTCTTGAAAAAAACTAAATAATATTGTATAGTAGAAATATAACATAGATAAGTATATGATATTTATTTTTTATATATGTTAGAGCCTATTTATGTATATATAAGTTTTGACAAGTTTTGTCGAACATAATGAAAATATATTATATATGTATTATAATCTAGAAAAGTAAAGGAGTGCGCCAGTTCGGTGTTTAACATATAACCGGTGGAAATCCGGTATGGTAATCTTTAGCAAAGAGCCATTAGCTAGCCTTGGAGCCGAAGTCGTGAGATTAGGTTTAAGCGTAGGCAAGCAAGAATACGAGCCATAATGAGAAATCGTGAAGCAATTCAGCCTCGTCAAAGATAAATAGTGGTAGTCGATGTGCTTCCTTACACAGCAGACAATAATGGCAATATCGTTAATGCGAGATATTGTGAAAGTGCCACCGGGGTCTTTAGAGCATGGCGAGTATATCAGTGTTATGTTAGGCATACCTGGGAGAACTCATAAGTTCTTTAATATCAGAGGTTTAATATATCGATGTGAGAAGTATATCGAAGCGAGGATTTGTAATCTAAGTTAGATAAACGATTTATGAGTAGTCGGACTAGTTCATAGTAGCAATGAAGCGAGTAATGACCGTGGAGCAAAGGGACTAGCATATAGTTGTTTCTTTAGGGACACATGTAATCACTAGAGGAGGTATAAAACATGGAAACAAAACGAAAAGATATAAAATACCAATTACAACAAGGATACAAGCTTCAAACGATAATGCACTATGTAAATAAAGAGACACTACTAAAACAACACGATAAACAACAGGAAGGCAAAGCAAGTGGAATAGACGGTATAACTAAGGAAGAGTATTCTAAAGACTTGGAAAATAACATTACATCGCTATTAACAAGAATGAAGAACTTTTCGTACAGACCAAAGCCAGTAAGGAAAACATACATTCCCAAAGCCAATGGAAAGCTAAGGGGATTGGGGATACCCTGTTATGAAGACAAGCTAGTGCAAGGAGCAATGGCTGATATACTGAATGAAATATATGAGAATATATTTCTAAATTGTTCGTACGGTTTCAGGCCAAATAGGAATTGTCACCAAGTTATAAGTCAAATAAACTGGCTATTAATGACAAAGAAAGTAAACTACATTCTTGATGCAGACATCAAAGCTTTCTTTGATAACATAGACCACGATATACTTATGATGTTCTTAGAGCATGAAATAGCTGATAAGAACTTTCTAAGATATATTGAAAGGTTCTTGAAAGCAGGCGTTTTGGAAGACTACAAGTATCAAGATAGTGATAAAGGAACGCCACAAGGCGGATTAATATCACCAGTACTTGCAAATGTATATTTACATTATGTACTAGATACTTGGTTCAATGCAATTAAGAAGCAATTTAAAGGTGAAGCTTATCTAATAAGATATGCTGATGACTTTGTAGTAATGTTTCAATATGAAAATGAAGCAAGAAGATTTTATAATCTGTTAATTGAGAGAATGCGAAAGTTTAAACTTGAGCTAGCAGAAGATAAAACAAGGATACTCCCTTTTGGTCGCTTCAAAGGCACAAAAGAAGAATTTTCATTTTTGGGTTTTACATTCTCAAATGGAACCACAATTCCAAGAAAATATAGACCTAATATCAAGACCAACAAGAATAAGCTAAAGCAAAAGTTTGAAATTGCAAAGAAATGGTTATATGATAACATGCATAGACCACTATTAGAAATAGGCCTATGTATAAGAAGAAAAATAATCGGGCATTACGCTTATTATGGGATAAGCGGAAATTATAAAAGCTTATGGAAATACTACAAATATTTGAAATATACCTGGTTTTATACTTTGAGAAAGCGAAGTCAAAAGAATAAAATAAAATATTTGGATTTTCTCAGAGTATGGGAATATTTAGAAGTTCCAGTTCCAAAGATATATGTAAATATTTGGTAACAAATGACTATATGAAGAGCCGTATGCGGGAAATCTGCACGTACGGTTCTGTGAGGGGCGACAGACTTCCTCTCACTAGAAAGAAAGAGAGGTTAGTCGAGTTGTCTACTCGACAGAATGTTATGAAGAAGAATTTGATAATAGGAAGTACAGTATTATTTATATTAATTGTTATTGGGTTTTCCTATGCT